>JBDNBY010000052.1:0-20602 GCA_039767595.1 Paracoccaceae bacterium
ATGCCTGTGGCTCTGGCGCCTGTGGGTCTGACGGGCATGCAATGCGCCGATGGCGAGATCAAGGCGGCCAAGGCTGCGGAAAAATTCGGTGTGCCCTACACGCTCTCAACGATGTCGATTTGCTCAATCGAGGATGTGGCCGAACACACGAGCGCCCCGTTTTGGTTTCAACTCTACACGATGAAAGACCAAGATTACCTGCGCCGCTTGATTGATCGGGCCAAGGCCGCCAACTGTTCCGCGCTGGTGATTACGCTCGACCTTCAGATCCTTGGTCAGCGGCACAAAGATTTGAAAAACGGCCTCTCAGCCCCGCCCAAGCCAACTTTGGCTAATTTGATAAACCTCTCGACGAAATGGCGATGGGGATTGGGCATGCTCGGCACCAAGCGCCGGTTTTTCGGCAATATTGTGGGCCATGTGGATGATGTATCCGACCCATCCTCTTTGATCTCATGGACAGCGGAGCAGTTCGACCCCTCGCTCGATTGGTCAAAAATCGCCAAGATCAAAGAAATGTGGGGCGGCAAAGTTATCCTCAAGGGGATCTTGGACGCCGAAGATGCCAAAGCCGCACTTCAAGTGGGGGCAGATGCGATTATCGTGTCAAATCATGGGGGCCGGCAACTCGATGGCGCGGTCAGCGCGATCAAGGCGCTTCCATCCATCCTTGATGCCGTCGGTGATAAAATCGAAGTGCATATCGATAGCGGCATCCGTTCGGGTCAAGACATCCTCAAGGCCGTTGCAATGGGCGCCAAAGGCACAATGATTGGCCGCAGTTATATCTATGGCCTCGGCGCGATGGGCGAGGCCGGCGTGACCGCTGCTCTCAATGTCTTGCATAAGGAACTTGATACCTCTATGGCGCTATGCGGCGAGCGTGACATCCACAACATGGATCGCTCTCACCTGCTCATTCCCAAGGATTTTGGTTACGAATTCCAATAACCTCTACGCGCGATCCGCCTTGGGCGCCAAGAGCCGCACCACTGGCACACCCACCAAGGGGATCATCGCCACCACACCGGTGATGACCCAAAACGCCGTGGAAATCGTGTAAGCTTCTGACACAAACCCAACCAAAGGCGGGCCAAAAAACGTGCCCGCATAGGACAACGCCGACACGCGGCTGATCGCCCAGACGCGGCGCGATTGCGGAACAATCTGCGCAACGATATTCAGCAGCGAGGGAAAGATGATAGACACCCCAAGGCCCATCGCCCCAAATCCAAGATACACGCTGCCCAAATTGGGGCCGATGGACACAAGGCTACCGCCAAAGGTAGCCAAAATCCCACCGCCAACAATCAAGGGCATCGGCGCAATGAGGTGATCATACCGCTGCGCCGCAAAACGCCCCACCCCGAGCATGAGGCCGAGCATCGCGGGACCAAGGGCCAAAAAGAATGGCCGCTGTGACAAGCCGCGCTCAATATAAATCCCAGCCCACAGATCAACAGCCTGCTCCGTCATCAGCGACACCAGACCAATGACACCCAAGGCAACAATGAACCATGTCCCATGCCGCATTGGCGGGGTGTCAAGCGCCGCCTCACTGTGATCTGTTGGTACAATTGACCACAATCGCCGGGCCGCGAACACGCAAACCGCACATAAAACACCCGCAATCACCAACCGAGACAGCCCCATCTCTTGCAACGCACCGGCATAGAGCGCCCCGGCCGCATACGACAGGCCATAAACCCCATGGGCATAGTTCATCACTTGGTGCTTTTGGGCAATCTGGCGCTCCGCAAGGCGGGCATTCATCGTGACATCCAAACCTGAGGACATCATCGCAAAGCCAACCAGCACGCAGACAAATACCCAGATCTGCGCGCTCAATACCGTAAAGACGACAAAGCACGGCAAGGCCGCCGCAAACCAATAGAGGGCGCGCGGCCCAATCCATCTGGTGATCCGCTCCACATTCAGTAAAACACACAGCGCCCCAATGCTGGCAATCACAAGGATCTGCCCAAACATCGCATCAGAGGCACCGACATAAGCCTTGATCGCCGGCAACATTCCAGCCACAGCCCCCCACACACCACCCAGAATGGCAAATGACAAGCTAACAGGGCCCGCTGTGTTCTGTTCACGCATAAAAATCATAGCTGTGCCGTGACATGAAAATTTCTGTTTGCCTAGTAAAAATTGCTTTGCTTTTGGCCGATTCGCGACTAAGAGAACAACTTCACGCGGGGCTACAGCCTTGGAGGAGCCCCGCCCTAACAAATTGGAGAATTATTATGGCTGGAGAAATTCCTGACTTCCACGCCACGGAACGGATGGGGACAGGCAAGGGCGCCGCTCGTCAAGCACGCCGTGACGGACTTGTACCTGGTGTTGTATATGGCGGCGAAAAAGAGCCGCTCGCGATCAACATCCCATTCAACGTGCTCATCAAACGCCTCAAGCAAGGCCGCTTTTTGTCAACTCTCTTCAACCTCAAAGTTGAAGGCCAAGAGGACGTGCGTGTTATCTGCCGCGGCGTTCAGCGCGATGTTGTCAAAGACCTTCCGACACACGTGGATTTCATGCGTCTGCGCCGCACATCGCGCGTGAACTTGTTTATCCCTGTTGACTTCATCAACCATGAGGCCGCTCCTGGCATCAAAAAAGGTGGTGTTTTGACGATCGTGCGTTCCGAAGTTGAATTGCGCGTGACAGCGGGTGACATTCCTGAAAAGCTGACCGTTGATCTTACGGGCAAAGCCATCGGCGACGTGATCACCATTTCACAAGTTGATCTACCCGAAGGCGCGCGCGCCACGATCGACCGTGATTTCGTGATTGCGAACATCTCTGCGCCAAAAGGCTTGGCCAGCTCAGATGATGACGCCGAAGACGACGCAGCAGAAGGCGGCGAAGAGTAATTCTTTGCCCAGTAGATGCGAAATTGAAACGGGGCCTTTTGGTCCCGTTTTTTATTTGGCATAACACTGGTAATCAAAGAGGATGACCATGCAGCTATTCGTTGGACTTGGAAACCCAGGAGCAAAATACGCCAATACACGTCATAACATTGGGTTTATGGCGCTTGATGCGATTGCCGACCATGGCGGCTTTGGGCCATGGCGCACAAAGTTCCAAGGTCAACTGTCCGAAGGAGTTATCGGCGGCGAAAAAACTCTCCTTCTTAAGCCCGAAACGTTTATGAATTTATCTGGCCAATCCGTTGGAGAGGCGATGCGCTTTTACAAACTCGACCCGACGGATGTGACCGTCTTTCATGACGAATTGGATATCGCCCCCTCAAAGGTGAAACTCAAAACCGGCGGCGGTCACGCGGGGCATAATGGCCTTCGCTCTCTGCATGCGCATATCGGCGAGGCCTATCATCGTGTGCGGCTGGGGATTGGCCATCCTGGGGATAAACGATTGGTGTCGCATTTCGTCCTGCAAGACTTTAGCAAAGCGGATCAAGCGTGGTTGGCCCCCCTGCTCGACGGCATCGGCCGCGGCTTTGATCACTTGGCGCAGGGGCGCGGCGACCGTTTCATGAACGCCGTCGCCCTCAATCGACCCAAGCCTGAGAAGAAACCACGGCCCAACACGGACACCGCACCACTACGGGAAGCTATCGAACCTGAAAAGACAGAGGCCGAGCCAGAAAAATCACCGCTTCAGCGGCTAATGGATCGGTTTTCGTAAACAATTAGAGCGAAATCTGGCGACTTTGTCGTAATTGACGCCAATTTAGCGCATTTTGTGTCACTCACGGCAACAATGCCCGCATCTCAGCTTGATAACACCTTAGTTCAATCAAATTTTAACCAAAGATCCTAGCAATACTCAAACCAGTATAAATTTTGGGTGTTTTGTTATGTTGCGTCTTATTCAACCATGTGTCGTGTTATTTGTTTTTCTAACTCTTCAATTCGCAAACATCGCTCCGATGATAGACCGGTTGCCCGTGTCACAAGCTGTCGCCACACTACGACCGCAGAATATGGCGATTTCACCATCGCCCACTGCTGACATTTGTATTTTGACCCAACGCCATCGCATTCTTGGCCTTCAGGTTTTGTCGTCACAGTCTTGGGTCTTATCCTCATCACACTGCCACACGACGTATCGCCCCCTGACACAGGCCGATCATGAGATTATCGCAAAACATGACCCAATCAGCGGCGACGTGATCGCCACGGCACCGCCACGGGACATGCTGACATTCATTGACGAACACCTGTTTTGGTTCTTTTTAATTATTTTGTCTGTAGCCATCCCTATTCAGGCCACGCCCCGTCCCAAGGATGTACATCACACACTGTTTCGAGAGCTTAAATCCAAAGATCGCATCATCATGCTCTCTTTATTATATTTGGCCAAAACCCAAACGCGCCTGAACCAAGAGCAGATAGACCTCCTGATCGAAGCCGGACGCGCCTATGGGCTGGCATCTTTTGATCAGGCGGCCTTCGCCGACGCATATAACGCGCTTCCTCCGATTAAAACCCTTGAGCCGATCGTAGATCTGACCAAATATACGGGTCAAACGACGCGCGAGGCGATCTTACATGGATCCGTGCAATTTTTCATCGCAGCAGGCCGCCCAACTTTATTAGAACGCAAGCAATATGGGATGCTGATCCGAATTTTGAGATGCAACTCGTCGCGCGCTGTCGGAGAATTCCAAAACGACGCACAACGGCTTCAACTGCAATGAGGGATAGCGGCGCTTAGTGCCCTTGCATATCGAATCCCAAATGCCGCGCGACGGTAAAGATATCTTTATCACCGCGGCCACACATGTTCATCACCAGCAGATGATCCTTTGGCAAGGTTGGGGCAATTTTCATCACATGCGCAATCGCGTGCGACGGCTCGAGCGCGGGAATAATCCCCTCTTGGGCACAGACGAATTTAAATGCCTCTAACGCCTCATCATCCGTAATTGCGACGTATTGCGCCCGCCCAATGTCGTGCAGCCAAGCGTGCTCTGGCCCGATCCCAGGATAATCAAGCCCCGCCGAAATGCTGTGCCCTTCTAGGATTTGACCATCATCATCTTGGAGGAGATACGTCCGATTGCCATGAAGCACCCCTGGACGCCCCCCAGTGAGAGACGCGCAATGCTCCATCTTTTGATTGACGCCTTTGCCGCCCGCTTCAACGCCAATGATATTCACCTCTTTGTCATCCAAAAACGGATAAAAGAGGCCCATCGCATTCGATCCGCCCCCAATTGACGCAATCAACGTATCAGGAAGGCGGCCCTCAGCGGCCATCATCTGCTCTTTGGTTTCTTTGCCAATGATGGATTGGAAATCACGCACCATCGCGGGGTATGGATGCGGTCCGGCGACGGTCCCAATGCAATAAAACGTATCGCGCACATTGGTCACCCAATCGCGCAGCGCATCGTTCATCGCATCCTTGAGCGTACCACGGCCAGAGGTCACCGGCACAACTTCGGCCCCCAAAAGGCGCATGCGAAAGACGTTCGGCGCCTGACGTTCGACATCATGGGCGCCCATGTACACAATGCATTTCAAACCGAATTTCGCGCAAACTGTTGCGGTCGCAACACCGTGCTGACCCGCGCCCGTTTCGGCGATAATCCGTATTTTACCCATGCGGCGTGCCAAAATGATTTGGCCCAGCACGTTGTTGATTTTATGGGCACCTGTGTGGTTCAATTCGTCACGCTTGAGGTAGATCTTGGCCCCGCCCAATGCTTGGGTCATGCGATCGGCATAATATAGCGGACTGGGGCGACCGACGTAATGGGTCCATAGATCATTCATCTCGTCCCAGAAACTTTGATCTGTTTTTGCCTTTTCGTACTGCTCTTCCAATTCAAGGATCAGCGGCATCAATGTTTCAGAGACGAACCGCCCTCCGAAATCACCAAAACGACCCTTTTCATCGGGGCCTGTCATAAAACTATTGAACAGATCATTTGACATCAGATTACCCTTTTATGCGCTTGGGGGATACTAGTGCTGTGCACACAGGTTTTCTAGAGCGAAACCGAAGAAACCTGTTCAAGAAACGCTTTGATCTTGGCCTCAGATTTCACGCCGCGCCCCTCTTCGACACCAGACGAGACATCAAGCTGCTGTGCGCCCGATACGCGAAGCGCCTGAGCGGCATTCTCCGGCGTCAAACCACCGGCCAGCATCCAAGGCACTTCAATCGGATAATCCGCCATCAAGGCCCAATCAAAGGCATGTCCATTTCCACCAGGTAAAACAGCATTGGGATTTGGTTTTGCATCAATCAACAATTGATCCGCCACATCCGCATAACGATCAATGAGGGGCAAATCATCCTGTGTCGCAATGCCAATCGCCTTCATCACGGGCAGGCCATAGCGCTCTTTGATCTGCGTGACGCGCTCGGGCGATTCGTGCCCGTGCAATTGGATCATATCCAAGGGAACCTGCGCCAACATGTCATCAAGGAATGCATCACTTGGATCTACCACCAAGCCGACCTTGGCCACGCCCAGAGGCGTTTCAAGGGCTAGATCACGCGCCAGTTCAATACCGACATCGCGCGGAGACTTGGGGAAAAAGACAAACCCAACATATCGCGCCCCAGCATCAGCCGCCCAGTGCACGGATTGCGGTGTTGTCAGTCCACAGATCTTGACCCGAGCGTGCACGAGCGGTCTACGCCTTTTCGACCAAGTCTAGGATTTCGCGGGCGGGATCCTTGGGTGTGTCTGACTTCAGCTCTTTGTGCGCGCGGCGCAGCTCTTTTTTAGAGCGCGCGCCCTCGGCCCGAAAGCGGTACTCACGCACCCACTCCAAAATGATCCCAAGGATCAAACCGGCAGCGACGCTGATAAATATCACAATAAATAGAGGTAAATTGACCGACAGATTGAACCCAATTGGACCCGCCAACCCATTGGGGAATAAAACCAGTGTCACCACATCTCGGTTGGCCAGTGATACAACTAGAATTGCAATCGTCACCAGCGCCAATAGGGCGTATTTTAAATATCGCACGTTATTCTCCGTTTAGCCGTTCACGCAAAGCTTTGCCCGTTTTAAAAAACGGGACATGCTTTTCTTCTACTTGAACGGATTCACCAGTTCGCGGGTTTCTTCCGACCCGAGCTCCCCGGTGTTTAACGAAAAATGCGCCAAATCCGCGCAATTCGACTCGGTCACCGCGCTCGAGGGCATCAGATATGTCGTCGAAAACTGCTGCGACCACGCGCTCTACTTCGGATAGCGTCAGGTGCGGGTTTTCATCCGCTAGCTTTTGAACAAGCTCTGATCTGATCATGCGTCCTCTCCCAGTGTCGTCTAGCGAAAAACCTATCCGCTTCGCCCAGCGCAATCAAACATTGATCGCGTCATAAGTGGAATATTTTCAAAGATTGTGCTGAAAATCTACCATTCCCACGAAAAAGGCCCCGTCTTTCGACAGGGCCCATAGTAATTAAGAGAGCTGAGCGTGAATTAATCGTCAGACTTGAGGGCCGCGCCCAAGATGTCACCCAGTGACGCACCCGAATCGGATGAGCCATATTGTGCAACAGCTTCTTTTTCTTCGGCGATTTCACGTGCTTTGATCGAAAGACCAAGCTTGCGAGTCTTTGGATCAATGTTCGTCACGCGTACGTCAATTTTGTCACCGGCTGAGAAACGCTCGGGGCGCTGCTCGGCACGATCACGCGAGAGGTCTGAACGACGGATGAATGATTTCATACCTTCGTACTCAACTTCGATGCCGCCATCTTCGATCGCTGTCACTGCAACCGTGATGATCGATCCGCGCGCAACGCCGCCTGTGGCTTCGGCAAACTTGTCGCCGCCAAGAGATTTGATCGAGAGTGAGATACGCTCTTTCTCAACATCCACTTCAGAGACAACGGCCTGAACCGAGTCGCCTTTGCGGTAGTTTTGGATCGCATCTTCGCCGCGCTCATCCCATGAGATGTCGGACAAGTGGACCATACCGTCGATGTCGCCTGGCAGACCAACAAACAAACCAAACTCGGTGATGTTTTTGATTTCGCCTTCGATCACTGTGCCTGATGGGTGTGTTTCTGCAAACACTTCCCATGGGTTACGCTGTGCTTGTTTGATGCCCAATGAAACGCGACGCTTGTCGCCATCGATCTCAAGAACCATGACGTCGACTTCTTGGCTTGTTGAGATGATTTTACCTGGATGTACGTTTTTCTTGGTCCATGACATTTCTGACACGTGGACCAGACCTTCGACACCGGCTTCGAGTTCAACAAACGCACCGTAGTCTGTGATGTTTGTCACTGTGCCTTTGTGAATTGAGCCAATTGGGAATTTCGCACCAACAAGATCCCATGGATCTTCTTGCAACTGCTTCATGCCGAGGCTGATGCGATGCGTTTCTTTGTTGATTTTAACAACTTGAACTTTGATCGTTTCGCCAATGGCAAGAACTTCGGATGGGTGGTTGATACGGCGCCATGCCATATCTGTCACGTGCAACAGGCCGTCTACACCGCCCAGATCAACAAACGCACCGTATTCTGTGATGTTTTTAACAACACCCTCAACGGCCTGACCTTCGGCCAATGTACCAACAACTTCAGCACGCTGCTCTGCGCGCGATTCTTCCAAGATGGCACGACGTGAAACAACGATGTTGCCACGGCGACGATCCATTTTAAGGATTTGGAACGGCTGCTTGAGGTTCATCAATGCGCCGGCGTCACGCACTGGGCGGACATCCACTTGCGAGCCTGGCAAAAAGGCAACGGCGCCGCCAAGATCGACAGTAAAGCCACCTTTGACGCGGCCAAAGATTGCGCCTTCGACGCGCTCTTCTGCGGCATATGCTTTTTCCAGACGATCCCACGCTTCTTCACGGCGGGCCATCTCACGAGAGATTACCGCTTCGCCGCGGGCGTTTTCAACTTGGCGCAAGAAGACTTCGACTTCGTCGCCAACGTTAACTTCGGGAGCTTCGCCAGGGTTTGCGAATTCTTTGAGGTCTACGCGACCTTCCATTTTATAGCCCACGTCGATGATCGCTTGGCCGGCTTCGACCGCGATAACTTTGCCTTTAACGACTGAGCCTTCTTGGGGGGTATCAATTTCGAAGCTTTCATTAAGGAGTGCTTCAAACTCCGCCATTGCATTAGATGCCATTCAAATGAGTTCCTTATGTCATGTTACTGGCCAGATGGTTGTATCCACCGGTCTTTGATGATGCGCGCGTTACGTTTGGAAAAACAAAAGGCCGGCAGTACCGACCAACAGTGATTCCCATGCCTCGCGTGAGCGTCCTTTACTTGGTATAAGTTTAAAATACAACTCTCATATCATACTCAGGGCTTCGTGAATCGTCTCCGTTTTGTAGATCGCGGCGCATAGTACACTTGATATTGCATCACCATTGTCATCTAGAGAGGAACAATAAGGCACAATTCCGACATACACACGCCAGATTCCCGCCATGATTGATATTTTTACAAACTAAAGTGGTATTTACTGTCACCATAGATACACAAAATAGACTTATAGAGACAATGAAATGCGGCGCAACTTAGACTAGTGTTATATGAGTAAGGCGAACGTAGGAAAGTGCAACCGCTAAAAATTGGTCAACTCTCCCCCCCATCCCTGACCAATGATGTGCGTGCCCCTATACTTTGCTTGACTTAACGCCCCCCTTCGTTTGGTCAGCCGCATATTTTTTGCGTTCGCTTTACACAACCATTAGGGTGGTTCATCGGTCTGGGCAGCCGTCGATACGGAGCAGTCATCGCATGTCACTCACGACCGTCATAGTCCCATATTTGGACGCATCCGAGCATGTGTCCGACTGCCTAAAAAGCCTTATCAATCAAACAGCGCCTCTTGATATATTGGTCATCCGTAAAAAGGGACTTGATCCCGTTTTATTTGATGCACCGAACATCACTCATATAGAAGCAAATGTAAGCAAAGAAGCAGACGCCTTTAACTATGCTTTCACGCGTTGCACATCTGAATTTATCGGATTTTGCCGCGCCAGCGATAGATGGGCGCCGCGCCACTTAGAAGAGCATTTATCCCACTTAACCGAAGAACCGGACGTAGGCCTCTCTTTTTCAGGGGCAGACGTCATTTTGCCCGATGCGCAAAGCGACAAATGGCACCATAATCCGCGCCTTACGCATATTTCTGCGGCCTACGCTTTGAAATATAATCCTTTGCTAAGTTGTTCATCCTGTGTGGCGCGTCGAGATGCACTTGAGGACTCTGTTGTGTTCGACTCAGATGGCGCACGCCTTGTCTTTGATCCGGCATTGTCTCGGACATCTATGATCGACTTTACCGTTCGACTGTTGACGCGCACGGATTGGACGGTTGAAGGAATTGCCGGACGATGGGTGTCCATTGACCTGCGTGCAGCAGAGTTTGGCAAAGCCTCGGCCGAGGCGATGATCGAATGGAAAACATTCATAAAATCCCGCGCCCCTGCCGCCCCCGCGTTTTTTGCCCGCCATGCAGGGGTGGCGCGCAAAATATATGCCGGAGGAATGGGCGCCTATTTAGAATCGCTCACGACATCTGAAGCGGCCCCCAAACAAGATATCATCGGCAAGACGTTTTCCGACGCGATCAAAGCAGATTTCAGGCAAAGCGCACCTGAATCTGATGACACCGCCCCCGCCGTTGGGCACGCTATCGGCGATCTGACGAAATCGTAACCGTCATCGATCCTTTGGTCGTCACTGGGAACGTCAGATCCACATCTTTGGCCCCTGTCCCCCGCTCGTCATACACATGGGGCATATGATACACATTTCGGCTCGAGCTATCTTGCATTGCGCCGCGGGGTGCAAAATTCAAAACGCGCAGCGCTCGACCCCCAAAGGGCAATCGATTCGATGTGCTGACCCGCCATGTTGAGCTTGGGCTATTTTGCGCATGTTCAATCACAAGAGGGTTTTGAGTCTCGGTACTCACGGCGTTAAATGTATTGCGCATAAAGTGAACGTTGACGGTCGAGGCATGATTCAAATCGGCAAAGCTGGTATCCACGCGTTCAATACGATCGATCCGCTGCCCAACCGCACGGAACATATTATCGGCTACGGTCAAATCCGATAGAATGTGGTTTTTGCCATAGGGCTTGATCGTCAAAAAGGTGAACCAATCGAACACGTCACTGACCAAACACACATTGCCCGTCATGGATAAGGCCGAAAACCCATAGGTTCCCGAATAATCGCCGCCCGCCTCATGCTCATTTGTCCATTCCACATAGCAATTGTCGATATAATTATTGCTAATGGTGGACATCGTATTGGCGTGCGCCAAAACAATTCCAGCCGTGCGCGATCCAACGGCAATCGCATCGCCTTGGAAAAAGTGATTGCCGGTGACCAAGTTGTTTTGACCACTTAAAACAAGGAAATGCCGAAAATGCTGCGCCCAGAAGTTTTTGATCTTCACATCGTTTTTATTCGCATTCAAAACAATGCTCTCGCGCAGGGAGGCTTTGGTCCCAGACTCGTCTGAAACAAACATACAATCGGTCAGCGTCATGCCCTGGCAGCCATTGGCAAAGGACGTGATCACGCGCTCTTTGGGGGCATTAAACCGGCAGCCATGGAATTGGAACAGCCGCCCCCCTTTGGGCAGTAGGACGCCGTTTGCTTTACCATCAAGATCAAATTGCACGTCTTTGAGTTCAAAGAAATTCAGCCGCTGAAATCCGCTAAAGTCCATAACATATTGAAAGCGCGTGAACGTAAAACTCTGCGTGCCATCAACCCCATAGAGCCCCGAGCTCAGCCGCACCGTGCGCGCCGCGATATCAACCTCTTTGACATAGACCTCGCGCCCAACACCTGTGCCCGTCACGAGCGAGCCGACCTGAATACTGGCAACAGACGCGACATTGCGCAGCATATCGCCATCACTGGGCGAATAGCTGGCTGTGCTGGTCTGCGCTTGCGCCAGCCATGCCTCGCGGCCCTGAATTGAGATTTGTCCATTTTGCACAACACGGCGTTTGTCAAAATTTGTTGTACCATCCACGGCCCCCGCGACATCAATTGGACGATTGATCGTCACGCGGCGGCCTTTCATATCCAAAACGGCATGGCTTGATGTGGCAAACAGAGCCTGCAATGCCTTTTCAAACCCTGCCTCTTCGTCCTTGAAGGCCGAAATATAACTGGGCAGGTCAAAGCTTTCGGTCAGCGCCAGATAGCTATTGCTCAGCATATCAAGCTTGCCCTCAAAAATGATCGGCGCGTCAATCGAAAGGCTACGGCCGATTTTAAACGTGCCTTTTGGGACATAAAGCGTCCGGCCGGACGCCGCGCGCGACGCCGCGACAAAGGCGTTGTAGTTATCCGTCACCCCATCGCCCACGGCCCCATAATCGCGCACATCCAATCGGGCCAATTTTTGATCCACAAGATCATTGGCCACATTGGTGATTTCGATATCATCCACGCGCAGCACTGTGCCCGTCGCGCCAATGATATCCAATCCAATATGCGCCGTTTCAACGGCCGTTGACCACACAATCCCCACATCCGCACGGGCCGACGGGCCAATGATTGTCGAGATTTCGTAAACGGTTCCATATTCAGGGATAAACACTTGCGGGGCGGATTGCGGCTCGCCCACGGCCTGAGATCCAAAGCGATTGCGCGGAAAACCAGCAATGCGCACAGAAGGTTTTGGCCCTGAAATCAGTTTGACCCGCGCCACAACTTTGAGATAGGTCTCGGGGCCAAAGGCCGTTTGCGTCATATAGCGGAGCTGCTGACGGCTTGATTCTGTGTAGATTTCCAGACAGCCGCCGAAATCCTGATCCGCTGGTACATAACCGCTATAGGTTTGGGCGGTATAATCTGGGGTATTGGCAGTGCCATTCCCAGATGACCAATTGTCTAACCCCTCAGAAAAGGGCAAAGGCATGATGGATGTCATGTGATACTCCGAACAAGATGTGCATTTGCATCTGTTCTACCTGTTCGGAGTTAAACTTTTGTCAGTGCACCGTGCGGTGCCGTTGCGTTGGCGCGCTAAGCGAATTGCCCATCCAGAGCCGCATCAATCAAATCAATGGTTTGCGCCACACCATAGAGCGCAATGAACCCGCCAAAGCGCGGCCCCTGTGTTGCGCCCAACAGCACCTCATAGATGGCGCTGAACCACGCGCGCATCGGGTCAAACCGCTCGCGACCACAGGCGAACACGATCGATTGCAGCTCTTCGGCATCATGACCCTCGCCCGTCAGCGCGGCCAATTGTGCGCGCAGATCCAACAATGCCTCGCGCTCGATCTCAGTCGCGAGGCGATAGGTTTTCGTTGGCTTCACAAAGTCATTGTAATAGCGCACCGCAAAGCCCGCCGCTTGGTTCAAACCTGGATGGGTCTCGGCCGTCGCCTCTGGGGCGTATTTGCGGATAAAGCCCCATAATGTTTCGCTATCCTCTGCCCCTGCCGCCGAGGCAAGGTTGAGCAGCATCGAGAAGGGCACCACCATATCGGACACGGGCACCTCGCCGTTATGAATATGCCAAACGGGATTATTGAGCTGCGCCTTTTCATCTTGGGTCGCAAAGGCCCGCAATTGTTGGTGATATTCATCCATCGCCTTGGGGATCACATCGAAATGCATCCGCTTGGCCGTTTTGGGTTTTTGATACATGAAATACGACAGGCTCTCGGTCGAGGCGTATTTGAGCCATTCATCAATCGAAATCCCGTTGCCCTTGGATTTCGAGATTTTCTCACCGTTTTCATCAAGGAACAGCTCGTATGTGAAATGCTCGGGCGCGCGATGCCCCAAGATGCGACAGATATTGTCATAGATCGGCGTATTGGTTGAGTGATCCTTACCGTACATCTCAAAATCAACGCCAAGGGCCGCCCAGCGAGCGCCAAAGTCGGGCTTCCATTGAAATTTTACATTCCCGCCTGTGACCGGCACAGTGACATCGGTGCCATCTTCATCGGTAAAGGTGACCGTGCCATTCGCGGCGTTCACCTCTTTCATCGGCACATAAAGCACGCGGCCTGAGGATGGGCTGATGGGTAGGAAAATCGAATAGGTCTGCCGCCGCTCTTCGCGCAGTGAGGGCAGCATGACCGCCATCAAATCATCGTATTTTTCGACGGCGCGCAACAGGATTTCGTCAAATTGGCCCGAGCGGTAAAACTCAGTCGCCGAATAAAACTCATACTCAAATCCAAACGTATCCAAAAACCGTTTGAGCATCGCATTGTTATGATCGCCAAAGCTTTCGTGCGTGCCAAAGGGATCTGGCACATCGGTCAGCGGCTTTTGCAAATGTGTGCCCAACTCTTCGGGATTTGGCACGTTTTCGGGCACTTTGCGCATGCCATCCAAATCATCCGAAAAACAAACGAGCCGCGTGGGAATATCCGAGATATGCTCGAATGCGCGGCGGATCATCGTCGTGCGCGCCACTTCGCCAAAGGTGCCAATATGCGGCAAACCCGACGGGCCATAGCCCGTTTCAAAAATCACCGCACCCGACGAGGGCGGCGTCTTTTGAAACCGTTTCAAAATCCGACGTGCTTCTTCAAAAGGCCAAGCTTTGGAAGATAACGCGTGTTCACGCAATGACGTCGACATGAGGGGGTACTCCTTACCAAAGACGAATGTTCAACAGGTCCATAGCGCAGTTGTGTATTGCTGTCCCTGCCATAGGTCAATAAAGTGAACTGGAATTATATGAAATAAGCAGGTGCGCTATGTCAGATGTCTTTGGTTTCCCCCTCTCTCCCCAAGACTGCCTTGTCGCGATCATGGTGTCGGCCTCTGCGTCGGATGAGAACATCGGCACAGCCGAGCTGGTCTCGATCCAAGGGATTGTTAACAACCTCCCCATATTTGCCGATTATGACCAAGACCGGATCAAGTTGATCTCGCAAATCGTGCTAGATCTGTTTGAACAAGACGACGGGCTTGATGCGCTCTTTGGTATCTTGCGCGAAATCCTGCCCGAGCGTCTTTATGAAACCGCCTACGCCCTAAGCTGTGATGTCACTGCGGCCGACGGTCATTTGCGTGAAAATGAGCTTCGGTTTCTAGAGGAAATTCGCCACGAGCTGTCCATTGATCGCCTGCATGCCGCCGCGATCGAACGGGGCGCGCGGGCCCGCTGGATCCGCTAAGCGGCGGTGATCGCGCGGATCACCTCGCGCTGCATATAGCGCGCCCGATTGAGCCACGCCTTGCCACCATCAGGATTGTCGCGCTTATGCGCCGGCACCGCATCGCGCGCCGCCTCATCGGCACTCATAATCGCAAAGGCGATCGGCCGATCTTGATCATCTAAAATATAGCCTGACAGTGCGCTGACAAAATTCAACGTCCCCGTTTTGGCCCGCACATTCAGCCGCCCCTGCCCGCGGTCGCCCTCCACCCGATCAATCGGGATCGTTTTCAACAGCGGCGCGAGGGATTTCGCCGTCTTGGACGAGCCAAAGAACCGAACCAAATCCTGCGCACTGGCGCGATTGCGACCAGACAGGCCAGAGCCATTTTCCAATCGAAGCTGAGTGAGCCCAAACTCACGGGCCAGCCAAATTTGCATGCTCTGCGCTCCCGCACCAAGGGTTTGAGGCGCCCCGCCCCCATGCGCCGCACTGCGCAGCATCAGCATTTCTGCAATTAAGTTGGTGGAATATTTCATCATATCGCGCACAATTTCGGCCAATGGGGCAGATCGGTGCCGTGCCAAAACGTTGGGGTGCGCGACATCACTTGGCCCCAGACGCAACGCATGGTTGAGATCAGAGCGCGTCAGCACAGATTGAAACACATCCGCGGCATAATCCGCAGGCCGCCGCACGGGCAACCAACGCCGCCCGCCTTCGCCCAGCGCAGATTGCGCCACGCTCCACAGCTCGCGCCCATCGGTTGGGCCGTGATACTCAAAAACGGGCGAATTGCGCGGGCTGAGCTGCGCCCGCAACGCACGCGTCGGCACATCCCCCAAATTCGATTGCGTCACAAAGCCAAGGTCATACCCCTCGGAAGTGGCCTTCCATGTGAACTGCGCACGATTGAGATTTAAATTCATCCCGCAGACAGCCGGATTATATTGCACATGATCGGGCTGGGTGGGGTCAATTTCGTGGATCGTCCCAAACGAAGACGTACCCACACTGAGCCCCCCCTCAAGCGCGGAAATCCCCCGCGCCTTGAGTTGATCAACCAAATTTTGCAGGGCATCTGTGTCAAAAACAGGATCGCCCACCCCCTCGATCCGCACATGCCCCGCAAGCCGGCCATTGATCACGGGCGCAGAGCTGCGCAGCTGCGTCTCAAATTGAAACGCCTCGCCCAATTGATCCAGCGCCCAGCAGGCCGAAAATGATTTAGCCACACTTGCCATGGGCAACATACGCTGCGCCCCAACCGACGCTACGGCAACCCCCGTCGTCAAATCGACCGCATGCACCACTGTTTGACCAGAGGGTGCCAGTTTATCAAGCCGAGCCGTGACCTGCTCTTGGGCCGATCTCGTTTGCGCCGCGGTATGCGTTGGGATCGCCACAGTACCGAGGGCCGCAGCCCATGATTGCAAAACATGACGTCTTGAATACACCATTAGACGCCCCCTTGCCCCAATCGCACTTGGGTAGAAGACAGCGGTGACATCGGAATATTGACAAAACACCACGCCGGCGCGGCATAGTGCGACAGGCGATGACTGTCGCCCTGCGCGATACGCGCGCTGTGATATACACGCGCGGCCTTGGATCGCAGCCCAGACATCCGATGATGCGGGCGCGCCAAAATCCCCAGCGGCATGATGTGCATGATATCTTGCCACCGTTGCCAGCGATGAAATTGAGCGAGGTTATCCGCCCCCATGAGCCAAACGAAATCAACGTCTGGGAAATCCTGTGTGACTTGGCTGAGCGTGTCATGCGTAAAACGTGACCCGATTTGCGTCTCATAATCCAGAACTTTGACGCGAGGGTCGCGCAGCAGTGCCGCCGACTGCGCCATGCGATCGGTCAAGGACGTCGCCATACGCTGTTTCAACGGGTTTTGTGGGCTCATCAGCCACCATACCTCGCGTAGGGCAAAGCGGCGCATCGCCTCTTGCGAGATATGCACATGACCCAAATGCGCCGGATCAAAAGACCCGCCCAATAGGCCAATGCGGCCCTTGGGCCGAAAACCAATGCTGTGACGCTGCATCACACTCCCCGTGTTCTTCGGTGCCCTTTTATCGAAGACAGGCCCGATTGCAAAGATGGCCACTTGCTAGTATGGATTTGGCCAGTCAACAAATAAGAGAGTGTCATGGCATCCTATCAATACGTTTATCACATGGACGGTGTTTCCAAGACTTATCCAGGCGGCAAGAAATGCTTTGAAAACATACGTCTTTCATTCTTGCCTGGGGTGAAAATCGGTGTCGTCGGGGTCAACGGATCGGGTAAATCGACACTACTCCGGATTATGGCGGGGATCGACAAGGATTTCTCAGGCGAGGCATGGTCCGCCCAAGGCGCAAAAGTCGGCTACCTCCCCCAAGAGCCAGAGTTGGATCAAACTCTGTCTGTGCGCGAGAATGTCATGCTGGGCGTTGCGGAGAAACAGGCGAAATTGGATCGCTTCAACGAATTGGCGATGAACTATTCAGACGAGACCGCCGATGAAATGGCCGAGCTGCAAGATGAAATTGACAGCAACAACCTTTGGGATCTGGACAGTCAAATTGACGTCGCGATGGAGGCCCTGCGCTGCCCAGACGATGATGCCGATATCACCAACCTATCAGGCGGCGAAAAACGCCGCGTTGCGCTATGTAAACTACTGCTCGAAGCGCCTGATATGCTATTGCTCGATGAACCGACGAACCATTTGGACGCCGAAACGATTTCATGGCTCCAACAGCATTTGATCAACTACAAAGGGACGATTTTGATCGTCACGCACGACCGATATTTCCTTGATGACATCACTGGCTGGATCCTCGAAATCGACCGCGGGAGCGGCATCCCATATGAGGGGAATTACTCTAGCTGGCTTGAGCAAAAATCGGCGCGCCTTTCGCAAGAAGCGCGCGAAGATAAGAGCCGTCAAAAAACACTTGAGCGCGAATTGGAATGGATGCGCCAAGGACAAAAGGCGCGTCAGGCCAAACAAAAGGCGCGGATTAATGCGTATAACGAGATGGCCTCGCAATCCGAACGGGATAAGATTACCAACGCTCAAATCGTTATCCCCAACGGGCCGCGGTTGGGTGGCAAAGTGATTGAAGTCGAGGGCCTCCAAAAGGCAATGGGCGACAAGTTATTGATTGAAAATCTCAACTTTTCCCTTCCCCCGGGCGGTATCGTTGGTGTGATCGGGCCGAACGGCGCCGGTAAATCCACGCTTTTCAAAATGCTCACTGGCCAAGAAACGGCTGATAGCGGCGCCATTGAATATGGGGACACTGTGCAGCTGTCCTACGTGGACCAAAGCCGTGATGATCTGAACTCTGATGCCACCGTGTGGGAGGCCATTTCAGGCGGCGCAGAATTGATTGATCTTGGCGATGCCCAAGTCAATTCGCGCGCCTACTGTTCGTCCTTTAACTTTAAAGGGGGGGATCAACAGAAGAAAGTCGGCCTCCTCTCGGGCGGTGAGCGGAACCGTGTACACATGGCGCGGCTCTTGAAATCAGGGGGCAATGTTCTGCTCCTCGATGAACCGACAAACGACCTCGACGTGGAAACGCTGCGCGCCCTCGAAGATGCGCTGACCGATTTTGCCGGTTGTGCAGTTGTGATTTCGCACGATCGTTTCTTTCTTGACCGGATCTGTACGCATATCCTTGCCTTTGAGGGCGATGCGCATGTTGAGTGGTTCCACGGTAACTTCGAAGATTACTAAGAAGATAAAAAGCGGCGCCTTGGGGCCGATGCGCTTGAACCCAAGCGGCTCAAGCACAAAAAGTTTTCTCGTTAATTCAAGACACAGCGGGCTCGATTGCGGGTCCGCTGTGTTTTACTGAATGATCAAATCCGCATGTAGTGCACCCGAAGCATGCACAGTGGTTATGATATCGATCATGGATTGGGCATTCACGCCCAACGCATTCAACCCATCGACTAAATCCGATAGGGTGGCCGCCTCACTCAGCTGAGCAATGTTATCCAGACCATCTTGAGACACTGAAATATCCGTGCGTGGGACTAAAATTGTTTGCCCTTCCGCAAAAGGATTCGGCTGTGACACCATGGGCGCCTCTTCGATTTTGACAGTCACATCGTTGTGCGCCAATGCAATCCGCGACAATTTCACATTGCTGTTAAAGACAATTGTTCCAGTTTTTTGATCCAAGACAATCCTAGCTTTACTCTCGGGTTCGACACGCAGACCTTCTATTTCGGCAATCAGTCGAGAGACTTGATCCCTAAACTGACGCGGGATTTCGACAACGATACTGGTTGGATCTTTCATATAGGCAATTTTACCTGAGAACTGACTGTTAATCACCGTTTCAATTTTCGCCGCGGTGCTAAAGTCGGGGTTTTTGAGAGCCCGCTGAACATTGCTAAGCTCATCCAATTCAAAACCAATTTCGCGCTCAACGCGCCCGCCGGATGGTATTTGACCCACCGTCGGGACACCCGATTTTATTTCGGTCGCATTGCCTTGTTCAACCGACCCTGCGCTGATGATATTTCCCTGTGCGACCACGTATATTTCACCATCGGGCGCCTTGAGTGGTGCCATGACCAATGTGCCCCCACGCAGACTTTTGGCGTCGCCAATCGCCGAGACCGTCACATCCAAGAGCATTCCAGTCCGCGCAAACGGAGGGAGCGTTGCAGTCACAATCACGGCGGCGACATTTTCCGCGCGGTATTGCTCGCCCGTGACATTCACGCCAAGTCGTTCGAGCGTGTTACCCAAAATCTGTCCTGTGAAAGGGCTCTTTCGCAAACTGTCGCCTGATCCATCAAGACCCACAACAAGACCATAGCCAACCAAGCTGTTTTCTCTGACACCTTCGATGGTCACAAGATCCTTGATCTTGACCGCTTGAGCCGAAGCCGCTGAGGCGCAAATGAAGAGAATAAGGATCAGTCTTATAAATTTAAGCATTCTACATCCTTACGAGCGCTTTGTGGAGTTCATCTACGATTTTCAGCACACATGCATTTGCTTCAAACGCGTTTTGAAGCGTTACGAGATTAAATGCTTCATCCTCTAACTGAACACCCGATTTTGAAAACACCCCCTGGATTGCCTGCTTTTGAAGTGTTTGACTCTCTATTTGTGTTTCCGACGATTTAAGGCGACTCGCAACTGAGGAGATGACGTCCAAGCTTTTGTTTTCGAGATGTGAAAACGGCGTGATGATTTGACCAATAGCAGTCGGGGGTTTTAATGAAATACTCCCCCCATCAATCGCTGTACCATTTGAAAGTGGCGCCCCAGTGAGGAGCGTTGGGCTCACTGCCAATCCACTGCCCGATTGCACGAATAGGCCAAACTCAACCGCCAAATTATTCGACGTCGCGTTGAACATGTCAGGTAGATCAACGGCCATGTTCACCAGTTCATCCATTTCACGCGCCAATTCAGGAATCTCTAAATTTACCATGTGGATATGCGCCGCCAAACTCCCCGATCCTAAAGCCCCATTGC
>JBDNBY010000053.1:0-42110 GCA_039767595.1 Paracoccaceae bacterium
AAACTCGCTAATAGCTTCACACAATCAAAATACGGTAAATCCATCCTAAAGTACTACGATTTTCGTAAAGAATCATAAAACTTGCAACCTGATTTGTGTCGTCGCAATTAAACAGGATTCAGTACACCAATTTAGTACACTTTCAGTACACCAATATTTTTGTCATTTTTTTAAGGCACTGTTTTTATTTACCATTTTACTGATCCCACGACTTGCATGGGCCCTTCTAACGGAGCCATATTTTCTGCCTCAAGTTCACATCCATATCGAATGTGCACTTTTACCTATACTTAAGGCAAGGCCTTTTTATGCAACTTTGAATGCCGGCAACCCTAGGGATTAAGCCGTTCAATCTCGAATGGAAGATCACAACTTTGTCTGGAAAACCGAAAGCGATCATGCAGGCGATGGGCCCCGTCTGCCCACAGCTCAATCTCGAGCGGCCGGATCCGATAGCCCCCCCAAAACGGCGGGCGTTGCGGGTTTGTGCCATGCGTTAACGTGACCTTGGCCACTTTGGCCATGAGGCTGGCGCGCGACTCCAAGGGCTGAGATTGATCCGAGGCCCATGCGCCAAGGCGCGATTTCAAAGAGCGTGAATTATAATAGTCATCCGCTTGCGAGCCTTCTTCTTTGCTAACAATGCCGCGCACGCGCACTTGGCGGCGCAGGGATTTCCAATGCATCACAAAGGCGGCTTTGCCTTGGGATTCAATCTCTTGCGCCTTTTGACTGCCGTAGTTTGTGTAAAACACAAAGGCATCCTCTTCGATATCCTTGAGCAAAACCATCCGTGCATTGGGCAAGCCATCTGCATCAACAGTCGAGAGCGCGATCGCATTGGGATCATTGATCTCACTGCCCTTTGCCTCATCCATCCAACGGCGAATGGTTTCAAACGGGGTTGATCCAGCAAAAAGATCAGGAAGCTCTTGGGACGTGATCGGCATCGCATTTTCCTTCATTAAACTGCGTCTTTGGTCACACTTAGCGCATGATACTGTATTCGCCATGTTGCAGCGCACAATAGCTTGGTCTATGAGGCTAAAAAGACGTTAGCAAGAGGGATGCACGATCCATGACGAAATTGATGCAGGGGAAGCGCGGCCTGATTATGGGGCTCGCCAATGATAAATCCATCGCGTGGGGCATTGCCTCTGCTTTGGCCGAACAAGGGGCCGAGCTGGCCTTCGCATATCAAGGTGAGGCGCTGAAAAAACGTGTTGAGCCGCTCGCCACCTCTTTGGGCAGCTCGATCATGATCGAATGCGATGTTTCGGACGAGGCCTCGATTGATGGTCTGTTTGAAACGCTCAAGACACATTGGGACTCGATCGATTTTGTCGTCCATGCCATTGGCTTTTCTGACAAAGGCGAATTGCGCGGCCGCTATGTGGATACAAGCCGTGCCAATTTCAACATGTCGATGGATATCTCTGTCTATTCCTTTACGGCCGTTGTGCAGCGCGCTGAGAAAATGATGAACGAGGGCGGCTCTTGCCTGACGCTGACGTATTATGGCGCGGAAAAAGTCATGCCGCATTATAACGTCATGGGCGTTGCCAAAGCCGCGCTCGAGGCGTCTGTGCGCTATTTGGCCGAAGATCTGGGCAAAGACGGCATTCGCGTCAACGCTATTTCCGCCGGCACAATCAAAACACTCGCGGCCTCTGGCATTGGTGATTTCCGCTATATCATGAAGTGGAACGAATATAACTCTCCGCTGCGCCGCACTGTGACCCAAGACGAAGTCGGCAAATCCGCCCTATACCTCTTGTCAGATCTCAGCAGCGCCGTGACTGGCGAAGTGCTCCATGTGGATGCAGGATATCACGTTGTTGGGATGAAGGCGGTCGATGCGCCTGACATCTCGAAATCATAAAGGGGCCCGCAGATGAGCACCACGCAACTGCCCCATGAAAAAGGGTTTCACGTCAGCTGGGATCAGCTGCATCGCGATGCGCGCGCCTTGGCTTGGCGTCTTGATGGCAAAAGCCCCGAAGCGGATGGCGCATGGAAGGCTGTAATCGCAATCACACGCGGCGGCATGGCCCCTGCGATGATCATTGCGCGCGAGCTTGATATTCGTCTTGTCGATACGATCAGCATCAAATCCTATAGCCACCAAACGCAAACCGAGGCCAAAGTGATCAAAGCCCCCGATATAGAGCGTTTTGGCGATGGCGAGGGCGTGTTGATCATCGATGATTTGGTCGACACGGGCCGAACGTTAGAAGTGGTGCGCGCACTATTGCCCAAGGCGCATATTGCAACGGTCTATGCAAAACCCATGGGCCGGCCGCAAGTCGACAGCTTTGTCACCGAAGTGAGCCAAGATACATGGATTTTCTTTCCTTGGGATCTTGCACTTCAATATGTACAACCCTACCGTGGCAACGATTAATTCAAACGGCGTCATTGGCCTTGGGGCCACCGCCTAAGAACACACGCACTCTTATTTATTGGAAGCAACGACAATGCGGTCATCGAAAATCGGAAAAGTCTTTATGTGGGCCATCATGGCCATGGCAATGGTTGGCCTTGGCGGTTTTGGTGTGACCAATTTGGGCGGTTCCGTGCGCACGGTTGGAACGGTCGGTGACCAAGAGATTAGCGTCGACGACTACGCCCGCGCCCTCAATCAGCAAATGCGCCAAATCGGCCAAAGCACCGGCATGAGCGTGACGTTTGAAATGGCTCAGGCCTTTGGCGTTGATCAAGGTGTCTTAAGCGATTTAGTCAACCGTGCCGCGCTCGACCATGCCGGCGCCGAGATTGGCATTTCGATTTCTGATGAGGCGCTGGGCCAAGCAGTGGCAGCTGTCGATGCGTTTAAAAAAGCCCAAGGCGAATTTGACCCCGAAACATACCGCTTCCAATTGGAAAACGCTGGCCTGACGGCGCGCACCTTCGAAGAGGATCTGCGCGGCGATGAAAGCCGGTTGTTGCTCTTGAACATTCTACAGCGTGTCACCGACCGCAGCAGCGAGATGGCCGAACACCTCGTCGCCTATGATAGGCACATCCGCACCATTGATTTTAAACGCTATACGCTCAACGATTTGACCGTCGATATTGCAAGCCAAACTCAGTCCGAGATCAGCGCGTTTTACGATGAAAACACCGATCAATTCATGGCACCCGAGCAAAAGCGCCTGACGGTGTTTTGGGCCAAAGTTGAGGATTTTGCAGATACCGATGCCGTGGATCAAGAGACAGTTCAACGTCTATACGACTCGCGGATTGACGAATTTAACATTCCAGAACAACGCTTTGTCGAGCGTATTGCATTCATCGATGAAGCCGCCGCCGCCCAAGCGATGAGCGAAATTACCACAGGTGCCAAAACCTTTGATGATATCGTCGCGCAGCGCGGACTGGATGCCAGCGATACCGACCTAGGGTCAGTCGCAAAATCCAACTTTGACGCACAAACGGGCGAGGCTATTTTCGCGGCTTCCGTTGATACAGTCGTTGGGCCATTTGCCTCTGATTTTGGATTTGCACTTTATAACGTAACGGCAATTTCTGATGCACAAAATATCAAACTCGCCGATGTTCGCGATGAGCTAGCGCTTGATATCGCCCGAGATCGGGCCGCCCGCGCCATGCAAAGCAAACAACAAGAATGGGACGACGCCCTCGCCGCCGGCGCCACTTTAGAAGACCTAAGTCAAGAGTTCATCCAAGAGATCATGTTTTCGGATGATTTTGAGGGGCCCCTAGCAGGCTATCCCGAATTTCAGGAAATGGCTGCTTTGATAACTGAAGATGATTTCCCCGAGCTTCGCATCTTAAGTGATGACAGCATTTTGGCCATGCGGCTAGAAGATGTCATCGCATCGGCCCCCCTGCCCCTCGAGGACGTCCGCGATGAGATTGCGACGCGCCTTCGTGCCCAAAATCAAGCGCAGGCCATGACCGATCACGGGGCGCAAATGATCACCCAGCTGCAGCAAGATCCAGCAGCTATCGACGATATCCGCAGCCGCGAGTTGGTGTTTTCCGAATTCTACGGCAACTTCCCTGATGAGTTTGTCTCACGTGTCTTTCAGGCCGATAAAGACACGTGGTACGCCATCGCCGAAGGGGATGAAGGGTATATTTTCCAAATCACCGATATCCGCCCCGCCGATCTGAGCACCGATGAAAATGCGCAGCTGGTCCAAGATTACGCGACACGCCTCAAGGCGACGTATGAGCGGGACGTGATCAATGCCTTCTCTCAGGCGGTTCAGATCGAGAGCGGTGTGACGCTCAATCAATCGGCCATCGATGCGGTCAACGCGCAAATTCAATAAACCCAAAAGGATCATGCCTGTGGATTTTGAACAATTCAGCGCCGCCTATGCCGCCGGCGACAATCAGATCCTCTTTCAAAAACTCAGTGCCGATTTAGATACACCGGTCTCGATCTTTATGAAACTTGCCGGCACTGATCCGCATAGTTTCTTGCTAGAATCGGTCACCGGAGGCGACGTGCGTGGCCGGTATTCTATCATTGGAACCCAGCCCGACAAAATCTGGACATGCCACGGCGATGCCAGCATGGTGCATGATACACAAACCGGCGACAACTTGGCCTATACCTCTGCGCCGCTGGATGTGTTTCGCGCCTTTATTGACCAAAGTCAGATTGATCTGCCATTGGGTTTGCCAAAATCCTCAGCGGGGCTTTTTGGTTATATGGGCTATGATATGGTGCGCCATATTGAGCATCTCCCGAATATCAATCCTGATCCGATTGAAACCCCTGATGCGATGATGATGCGCCCGATGATCATCGCCGTTTTGGATGCGGTGAACGGGGACGTCACAGTGGTCACGCCCGTGTGGCACAGCGCTGCCGTCACGGCCCAAGCGGCCTATGACGCGGCGCAAACGCGCATTTCGCAAGCGATGGAGAAACTCAGCCGCGATGTTGGTGCATCTGATCGAAATTTCGAAGATCTCAGCGATCAAGCAGATCCGCAAGAGCAGTCTAATTTCACCAAGGATGGCTATCTCGCTGCCGTTGAAAAAGCGAAAGATTACATTAAAAAAGGTGATATCTTTCAAGTGGTTCCATCGCAACGCTGGACCCAAGATTTTGACATCGCTCCGCTGTCGTTCTACCGCGCCTTGCGGCGCACGAACCCGTCGCCCTTTATGTTCTATTTCAACATGGGCGAGTTTCATATCGCGGGCGCCAGCCCCGAAATCCTTGTGCGTGTGATGGATAACGAAGTGACCATTCGCCCCATCGCTGGCACACGGCCGCGTGGCATGACCAGCAAAGAGGACAAAGAGCTCGAGCTTGACCTCTTGGCTGATCAAAAAGAATTGGCCGAGCATTTGATGCTGTTGGATTTGGGGCGCAACGATGTGGGCCGCGTGTCGAAACTGTCCTCTGTTGAGCCGACAGAAAAATTCATTATCGAACGCTACAGCCACGTGATGCATATCGTGTCGAATGTGGTTGGTCAGCTTGACGAGAGTAAAGACACCGTTGATGCCTTCTTCGCAGGAATGCCCGCTGGCACCGTCTCAGGCGCGCCGAAAGTGCGCGCGATGGAGATTATCGACGAGCTTGAGCCCGAAAAACGCGGGATTTACGGCGGCGGTCTTGGCTATTTTAGCGCCTCTGGCGATATGGATATGTGCATTGCCCTGCGCACGGCCGTGATCAAAGATGGCAAGCTCTACTTCCAATCCGGCGGCGGCGTGGTCTATGACAGCGATCCAATGGCAGAGTATATGGAAACCGTCCATAAATCCAACGCCATTCGCAGCGCGGCAAAACTGGCGCGGCGTTACTCAGGTCAGAACTCGTATTAATGACAGCGCAGCGCACTGATAGTGACAGTGAAAGTGACAGGGCGCTATGCTGCGACACCGGCCTATTGTGCGTGCAAAATTTGTGACGCTGGCACCAGCGCCACGCGCGATGCACGATCTTGTAACCCCCATAAAATCAAAGCGCTGATCGTCTGCGCCGTCAATCGCCCTGTGACAATGACAGGGCGCCCCTCGGCCGCCCGCAGGACCGCTTGGTCCAAACTGCGGCGCATGCGATCTGTGCTAAGATTATCGTGAGAGAAACTGCGGAAAATATCTGCCGCCGGAATGCCCTCTTTGCGGGTGTGCGTCAGCGCAGAGTTCAGCCCTTTTGAATGAAAGAGAAGCGCCATGTGATGCGCGTTCGCATATGCGATCACTTCGTTCGATATATCTAGCGTGCTGGTAAAATCACCGGCGCGGCGTTCAATCAAGCCCACAGCCTCAATATCATGCGAAGATTGCAGCTCGAGACTGGTAATCACATCTTTGATTTCGGCATTTTCGGGAAAGGACGGCATGACAAACGCCTCATACCCCAAATCGCGCATCAACTCGACCTTGCGCGCCGCGTCGGGTAAATCGAGCGAGACGGCAAAAGACACAGGATAGGGAAAGGCCACCATAGTTTCAGGGCCGGGCTGCGCCGGATCATCAATCTCTAAGATAATAGAAAACATTGGCTTACCCTGCGTTTCAACTGCTTCAGCGCTGTGACGCAGGGGGGCAAAATGGCTCTCCTTTAAGGACTCCTCTGGGGCCACATCACGCTCTGGGATCAAGGTTTGACCGACAGTATCGCGCACGCCTTGCGTTGCAAAAGACGACCCTTCGGCGGCGAAGGTCGATCCGCTCGCAGCAAAGGTCGCCCCGCCGCCTGTGCCGTTTACAGTGGGCAAATTCGCGATTTTGGGCTCTGATGGTGCCGGCATGATCGGCGCCGCGCCATCGTCCTCAAGGAGAATGACAATATCTTGGCTTGGCGCCTCTGTCATGGGATCCTGAGGCGGAACCAATGGCGCGATCTCTGGCTTTGTTGGTTCGAGCGCCCCTTGAGACGCGGCGGCCTTAGCGGGCGCAGACGGCTCTGTATCATCAGAAGCAGGCAACGTTACCATGGCGCTTTGGTTGTCATCTGGTGCGATGTCGTCTCCACTCGCGACCGTTTGTATCGTGTCGCTTGCGTCTGTATCCCGTACGGCCTGTTGCGAGGTTATGATCTTATCCGATGTTTGAGAAGGCTCTTCCTTTGACATTGCTGCCGGTTCCGTCACCAAAATTTCCGCAGCCTTATCGGCATCGTCAGCATCGTCATCTGCAGATGTCGTCAGGAGCACATCATTGCCACCCGTGTTTGGATCGCTGGCATCCGTCTCAACGCCACCATCTATTGCCGGCGCGTCATCTGCTTCAAGCTCAGGGCTAACTGTGGATGTCTGATCCGCTTCTGATGCTGCCTCATTCTGAGCCTCATCTTCGATCAAACCACCAAATTGAGATGGTCGCGGCGCCGGCGTGAGCGCTCCATCGGCGGATGCGTCAGATTGAAGGGCGGCACCTAGGTCTTTGACCGGCGGCTCTTGAGTGATTAATTGAGGGGGATCATTGATTAATGACGTCACCCCCAATCCAATAGCGGACACGACCGCGCCCCAAAATAATCCAATAAGTATTCCGCGTAACATAACTTGTGCTTTTCCGCTTAGACAGTTGTGCAATACAACTGTAACTACACTGCTCTCTTTTCGCCTTGCAAGGCCTTGACCTTCACACGCATTCCTGAGCAAGTATAGACCGAAAATCGCCTATCAATCTAGCGCAAATGAACGGATCCACGACATGCTTTTGCTGATCGACAATTATGATAGCTTTACCTACAATCTGGTGCAGTATTTTGGCGATTTGGGATCCCCTGTCACCGTTAAACGCAACGATGCCCTGAGTGCAGATGAGGCCGTCGCCCTCAATCCTGCGGGTATTATTCTGTCGCCAGGTCCCTGCGATCCGGCGCAGGCGGGTATTTGCCTCGAGCTCACGCAAATGGCCGCAGAACACAAGATCCCGCTTTTTGGCGTTTGCCTTGGACATCAAACCATTGGCCAAGCCTTTGGTGGCAAAGTGGTGCAGCATCACGAAATTGTTCATGGCAAAATGGGCGCAGTGCATCATAAAAACGGCGGTGTTTTCAATGGCCTACCCTCACCATTTAACGCCACGCGTTATCATTCCCTCGTCGTTGATCAAAATTCAATCCCCGAGTGCCTTGAAGTGACCGCATGGCTAGAGGATGGGACTGTCATGGGGTTGCGGCATAAAACTTTGCCAATCGAAGGCGTGCAATTCCATCCCGAATCCATTGCCTCAGAGCATGGTCATGCTCTTTTGAAAAACTTTGTAGATCAGGTATATACGCCCGCATGAACACTGACTTAAAACCGATTATCGCCGCGGCAATCGACGGCCCCTTGGATCAAGAGACCGCGATCAAAGCCTTTGATATTTTATTCGACGGCTCCGCCAGTGCCACGCAAATCGCCGCCCTCCTCATCGCAATGCGCACGCGCGGCGAGGCGTTGCAAGAATATCAAGCGGCCGCAAAAGTCATGCGCGACAAATGTTTACCGGTGCATGCCCCCGCCAATGCCATGGACATCGTTGGCACAGGCGGCGATGGCAAGGGCACGTTGAATATCTCAACCGCCACATCTTTTGTCGTGGCAGGTGCAGGCGTGTGCGTCGCCAAACATGGCAATCGGAATTTATCCTCTAAATCCGGCGCGGCGGATGCTTTGGGCGCTTTGGGTATCGAGACGATGATTTCGCATGCCCATGTCGAGGCGATCATCGCAGAGGTTGGCATTGGCTTTATGATGGCGCCGATGCATCATCCGGCCATGAAATACGTCGGGCCCGTGCGGGCGGAATTGGGTGTGAGGACGATCTTTAACATTTTGGGTCCTTTAACCAATCCGGCCAGTGTGACGCGCCAACTGACAGGTGCCTTTTCTGCGGATCTCCTCGAGCCGATGGCCGAAACGCTACGGTTTTTGGGCACGCACAAGGCATGGCTGGTCCATGGCGGCGATGGCACAGACGAGCTGAGCATCAGTGCGCCCAGCGAAGTCGTTCAACTCGATCATACCCAAGAGGGGCTGATCCGCACTCAGATCGCGCCAGAGGATTTCGGCCTGCCGCAACATCCCTTTGACGAGATTTTAGGCGGTACACCCGAACATAATGCTGCGGCCATGACGGCGCTCTTTGCTGGCGAGAAAAACGCATATCGCGATGCTGTACTCCTCAATTCGGCGGCGGCCTTGCGCATTGCAGATGCAGCGCCCAGCAATCAAGACGCTATGGATATGGCGCGCGAAAGTATCGATTCAGGCAGTGCCGCTGCCAAGCTTGCCGCTTTAGTGAGCGCAACACAAAAGGCCGCTGCATCATGAACACGCATCCACCGTCAGTCTTAGAAAAAATAAAGGCCTACAAGCTTGATGAAATCATCGCGGCCAAAGATGCCCTGCCCGAGGCGGATCTGCTGGCGCAGGCCAAGGCGACCCCTACTCCGCGCGATTTCGCTGGCACATTGATCGAGGCGCAAAAAACACAATACGCGCTCATCGCTGAGATCAAAAAGGCAAGCCCCTCCAAGGGCATAATCCGCGCTGATTTCGATCCCGCGGCTCTGGCGCAAGCCTACGCAGAGGGCGGGGCACATTGCCTGTCGGTTTTAACCGATACGCCCAGTTTTCAAGGCGCACCTGAGTTTTTACGCCAAGCGCGCACAGCCTGCGACCTGCCACTCTTGCGCAAAGATTTCCTCTATGACACGTACCAAGTGCTCGAGGCGCGTGCATGGGGGGCGGATTGTATTTTGATCATCATGGCATCTGTGGATGACGCATTGGCCCGTGATCTCGAACAAGCGGCCCAAGAGATGGGGCTAAGCATTCTCATCGAGAGCCATAATCAAGCCGAGCTCGAGCGCGCGTTGCGCCTGCAATCCCCGCTCATTGGGGTGAACAACCGCGATCTCAATACATTCCACACCGATTTGGCCACGACTGAAACCTTGGCCAAAATGGTACCAGAGGATCGGATTTTGATTTCGGAATCAGGGCTCTTTACCCACGCGGATCTGACGCGCATGGCCAGCTGCGGCGCGCGCACTTTCTTAATCGGTGAGAGCCTGATGCGGCAACCTCATGTCGCCGATGCAACGCGCACTCTTTTGCAAGGGGATGCGCAATGAGCGATTTCAACCATTTCAACGATCAAGGCGAGGCCCATATGGTCGATGTCGGCCACAAGGCTGACACCGAACGCCACGCCAAGGCGCAAGCAATCGTGCATATGTCCCCCGAAACGCGCACCTTGATCGAGACAGGCGGCGCGAAAAAGGGCGACGTTTTAGGCGTTGCGCGCCTGGCCGGTATTATGGGCGCCAAAAAGACCCCTGATTTGATCCCTCTGTGTCATCCGCTTGCCCTCACCCATGTCGATGTGAGCTTTGAGTTTATGTCAGATGCCCCCGCATTGCAGATCATCGCCTCGGTCAAAACGGCGGGAAAAACTGGCGTCGAGATGGAGGCCCTCATCGCCGTCAGCACAGCGGCACTTACCGTGATCGACATGTGCAAAGCAGTGGACAAGACCATGACCATCACCGACATCTGCATGACATATAAGTCAGGCGGAAAATCAGGCACATTCGAGCGCACATGATCTCTGTCGAGGAAACCTTTTCTCACATTCTCGCCGCATGCACGCCCCTGCCGGCCGTGCGCATGCCAATCCACGAGGCCGTCGGCCTTACATTGGCCCATCCTGTCACAAGCGCGGGCGCGCAGCCGCCCTTTGATGCCTCTGCCATGGACGGCTATGCCATCCGATCTTGTGATGCGACGATTGGAGCATCGCTCAGCGTGATCGGACATAGCGCCGCTGGTCAGGCATATGATGGCAGTATTGGTCCATCGCAAGCCGTGCGCATTTTCACCGGCGGCGTTGTGCCCATGGGCGCCGATATGATTTTAATCCAAGAGAACGTCACCCCCCAAGGGGCTGATCGCATCACGATCAATGACGTCAACGCCGAGCGTTTCATTCGCGCTGCAGGATCGGATTTCAGTGCAAATTTCACGATAGATCGCGGTACGACAATTACGCCGCCTATTCTGATGCTCTTGGCCGCAATGAATGTGCCATATGTGCAGGTCGCGCGCCGGCCAGTCGTCAGCATTATCTCTACCGGAGATGAATTGATGCCTGTCGGGTCAACCCCGAACGCGGATCAAATTATTGCCAGCAATCACTTTGGTGTCGCCGCGATGGTGCGCGCGTGCGGCGCAGTTCCGCGCACCCTGCCCTTGATCCCCGATGATCCCGCGATGCTGCAACAGGCCCTCGAGCTGAGCGCATCATCGGATATGGTTGTATTCTCGGGCGGCGCGTCGGTCGGGGATCATGACCTTGTAGCACCGGCACTACGGGCGTTTGGCGTTGATTTGCACTTGCACAAAATCTCCATGAGGCCGGGCAAACCACTGATGTTTGGCACGAAGGCGCATCAAATCTTCTTTGGCCTTCCCGGCAATCCAGTCAGTGCCTTTGTCTGTGGGCGGCTCTTTATGACCACCGCGCTGCGCGCCATGATGGGCCAAAGCGCGACGCTCCCTCAAACGAAAATGGCCCCGTTAAATATGTCGATTGGCGCAGGCGGCCCGCGCACGCACTTCATGCGCGGCAAACTAGAACAAGATGGCACATTAACTGTGTTTGACCGCCAAGACAGCAGCCTCATCTCTATACTCGCTGAGGCCAACGTCCTGATAAGACAGGACATTCACTCCGCCGCCAAAACCGCCGGCGATGAGATGCCTTATATTTCCATCTGATACATCTTGACATTGTGCGCGAACGTATATAGAACGAAAAAGAACAAAGAGGGATTGCGCAATGTTAACGTCAAAGCAGTTGCAGCTTTTGAACTATATCGAAAGCCATACACAAAAACACGGTGTCACACCGTCCTTTGACGAAATGAAAGATGCGCTGGGCCTTCGGTCAAAATCCGGCATTCATCGATTGATCACTGGGTTGGAAGAGCGTGGATTTATCCGCCGCCTCGCAAATCGCGCCCGTGCCATTGAAGTCATTCGGTCAAACGAGACGCCTGAAACATCTGCTGCAATGCAGATTGGCGAGGCTGCCAATACGAACCAAGTGCCCTTTTTGGGCCGGATCGCGGCGGGTTTACCAATCCAAGCGCAATTTGAAAACATGTCCACCGATGTGCCACCATCCATGCTGTCCCAATCTGGCAAGCATTACGCGCTTGAAGTTACGGGCGATTCCATGGTCGGGGTAGGCATTATCACAGGTGACATCGTGGTTATTCGCGAAACTTCTGATGCGCGTGATGGTGATATCGTTGTTGCCCAAATCGAAGGGTACGAAGCAACACTCAAAACATACAAGCGCGATGGCGGTGATGTTGTGTTGGTCTCCGAAAATCCGAATTACCCACCCCGCCGGATCCCCAATGGACATGTGAGTATCCAAGGGAAAATGGTTGGCCTTATTCGGAAGTGTTAACCCAAAGCCGGTCACCAATGCGCTGTTGTGCTGAGACAATCGAATGACGATATAGCGCAAACGGCCCTGCCTCGTGAGTTAATCTCTCGCACTGTGCAAGACCAAGCGAGTGGCAAAACGCAACGGCATTTTGAGGGGGATCGCCATCCCACTCTTGCCCGCGGCTGTTGTCCAAAAATCCACCTCGCTGGAGCCAACTGCGCCGCATAAAGCTGTTGCCTTTGGCAGGATAAACTTGCCTCGTCTCAGCCGCTTCGGGCAAATAGGCAACCCACTCCTCATACACTAAGGCCACCGGACGCTCAGATCGGGCCCAGATGGCCAAAAAGACAATGACACAGATTAAACTTACGCGTTGGGGTGTTTGCGTCAAACTGACCGCCCCGATCATCGCGGCGATCATACCAGAAAACACCCATACGGGCGGTGTGGAAATTCCAATCGGTGCACCTTGTAGCTCAGCAGCCGTCTTACCAATATATAAAAGAGCATGGATCGCATACCGCAGCGGCACATACACTAGACCGCTCCCGATCACAAAATCCTCAATCAAGGATAACAGCCCAAGGGGCACAATCAGCATCCCCATCAACGGCACTGCAAACAGATTTGCGATAAATCCGAGCTTGGACATCATGTTAAAGTGATATGCCACGAAGGGTGCCGTCGCCAGTCCTGCGACTAAAGTTGTCACGCACAGCGCCATAAGATATCCACGCAGGCCAGTTTGCACCAGTTTTCCCTGTTGATACACAACAATTAGCGCGGCTGTGAAAGAAAATGACATTTGAAATCCAACCGATGTGACAGCATGGGGATCAAGCGTGATGACCATGAGAAATGCGACCGCGATCGTGCGTAGGGACAAAACACGCAGATCTAACATGATCGCCACTAACGCCACTAAGGCCATGCAGACCGCACGCTGGGTTGAGATCGATGCACCTGTGACCAAAAGATAGACGATGAGCGCCACCATCACCACTGCGGCCCCAAACTTTTTGCCATTCATCCGGTGGCGCATATAGGGAATGCAATTCGATCCCATTCGCGCAGCAAAAAACACAAAACCAGCGATAAGCCCAACATGTAGCCCCGAAATCGCCAAGAGATGCGCTAAGTTTGTCTCGCGCATCGCGCGCAAGACATCTTGCGGCAGGTCTTGCCGCTGTCCGGCAAAAATCGCTTTGGCAAATGCGGCCTCGGCAGCTGGTAAATTTCGCTCAAATCGATCTGCGATGGCATCAGAGATCCGCTGAAACACCCAAGGCGGATCCCGCCCAACATTCATGATCGGCCCGCGTGTTGTGCCAATGGCCGCGACTTGCTTTGCATACGCATAGAGGCGAAAATCAAACCCGTCTGGCTCGGATGGTCCCGAGGGCGGCATTAAATAGGCAGTGGTGGTGATGCGGTCCCCGACTTTGGGTTGGTAGAATTTTAAATGGTTTTCCTGCGCACTGATCCGCACTGTACTTGAAATTATCCTATCCCGACGATGATCTTGAACTTGGGTGAGATGAAATCGGGGGTGACCTGTGCCAGATTGGTCAATATAGCGAACCGTGCCGGATATTGCGCCATAAAAGGGACGAGATATAAATTGCGTCTCTAACGAGCGCATAAATATCGTAGTGTAAATGAACCCAAGACATATCGCAGGGATGACAACCACCAAGATCCGCAGCAGATCGTACATCAACCCGTGCAAAACCGATAGATCGTCTCGACGTAGCCAAACAGCCCCGCCGCACACGCCCAAAACGGTCGCGATGCTCACATCCGATAGCTGAGGCTCGTCTCCATAATTGAAATACAAAGCTGCCCCAACGCCGTAACCAAGGGCCACAAATACAATTGGAGCCGCCTCAATATCACGCCGCAGCGATTTTATAAAACCCGTTACCTGCGCCTTGCCCCGCGCCCCCCTGATGTTTAGAGATGCATCTAACATCGCACAAATTCCTTACTGAAAGGTAAACAGATATGACATCTCCCGTAGTGACACGCTTTGCCCCCTCGCCAACAGGTTATTTACACATCGGCGGGGCGCGCACGGCTCTGTTTAATTGGCTCTATGCGCGCGGCCGTGGTGGGAAGTTTTTACTGCGTATCGAAGACACAGATCGAGAACGCTCAACGCAAGACGCCCATGATGCCATCCTCAAGGGAATGGAGTGGCTCGGCCTCGATTTTGACGATGAGGTCGTCTCGCAAGTCGACCGCGCCGCACGGCACCAAGAGGTTGCACACGAGCTTTTGAACAAGGGCCTCGCCTATAAATGTTTCTCAACACCAGAAGAGATCACAGCCTTTCGTGATGCCGCCCAAGCCAATAAAACAAGCACATTGTTTCGCAGCCCGTGGCGCGATGCTGATCCTGCGTCGCATCCTGACGCGCCCTTTGTGATCCGGATCAAGGCCCCCCAAAGCGGCGCAACTGAGATCCATGACCAAGTCCAAGGCACAGTAACCATTCAAAATGAACAGCTGGACGATATGATTTTGCTGCGCTCGGATGGCACGCCGGTCTATATGTTGGCCGTCGTCGTGGATGATCACGATATGGGCGTCACACATGTTATTCGCGGCGATGATCACCTCAATAACGCGGCGCGTCAAATGATGATCTATTCTGCGATGGGCTGGCCCCTGCCGACCTATGCGCATATTCCGTTGATCCATGGCCCTGACGGGAAAAAGTTATCGAAACGTCACGGTGCCTTGGGCGTGGATGAGTATCAAAAACTTGGATATCCTGCGGCCGCTATGCGCAATTATTTGGCACGCCTCGGCTGGTCCCATGGGGATGATGAGATTTTCTCGGATACGCAGGCCAAAGAGTGGTTCGACCTAAGCGGCATTGGCAAAAGCCCAGCTCGCTTTGACTTTGACAAGCTCAATAACATTTCCGGCCATCACATCGCGCAAATGTCTGATGATGCCCTCAAGCACGATATCCTCGCCTATTGGGATGCGATTGCTGCGCCGTTGCCCGATGATGCGTCGCAGGCGATTTTGTGGTCCGCGCTCTATACACTCAAAGAACGGGCTAAAACTTTGCCTGAGCTTTTGGACAAGGGGCATTTCGCGCTCACTCCACTTCCGATTGAAGTGGAGGACAAGGCCGCAAAGCACGTCAATTCGGTATCCATCGGTATACTGAACTCATTGACGCCGCAGCTGCAAAATGCTACGTGGTCACGCGAAGGCCTCGAAACCCTCATGAACGACGTTGCCGCCCAGCATGACACCAAATTCGGTAAGTTTGCCGGGGTATTGCGCGCAGCACTCGCTGGTAAAGCAGCCACGCCGAGTGTGTTCGACATGATGCTTGTCTGGGGCCAGGACGAAACGATACGTCGTCTCACAGACTTAGGGCAACGCCCTCTAAACAATACCGACTAACGGTCTGTTTATAAACGAAATCCTGCGCAAGAGCTCTTGCGCGCCTGACGCAAGAGAGGTTTGATATGCCAGACACAACTAAATCGGCTACGCTAACAATTGACGGAAATTCATACGAATTACCGATTTTTTCCCCAACAGCCGGACCCGATGTCGTCGACATTCGCAAGCTTTACGCCCAAGCGGGTGTCTTTACGTATGACCCTGGGTTTACGTCCACGGCCTCTTGCGACAGCACCATCACTTATATTGATGGGGCCAAGGGCGAATTGCTGCACCGCGGCTATCCTATTGATCAACTTGCCGAGAAGTCGCATTATTTAGAGCTTTGCTACGCTCTACTCTACGGTGAGTTACCCTCTGCCGCTGACTTGGAAAAGTTTGAAAATATTGTCACGCGTCACACAATGATTCACGAGCAAATGATGTATTTCTTCCGCGGTTTCCGCCGCGATGCGCATCCCATGGCCGTTATGACGGGTGTTGTCGGGGCTATGTCGGCTTTTTACCATGACAGCACAGATATTTCTGATGCGCATCAGCGTGAAGTTGCCTCGATTCGACTCATTGCGAAAATGCCAACAATTGCCGCGATGGCCTATAAATACACGATTGGTCAACCTTTTGTGTATCCGCGCAATGATTTGGATTATGCATCGAACTTCTTGCGCATGTGCTTTGCCGTGCCGGCAGAAGATTACGAAGTGAATCCAATTTTGGCCCGTGCGATGGATCGCATCTTTACCCTCCATGCCGATCACGAGCAAAACGCCTCAACTTCGACTGTGCGCCTTGCGTCATCTTCGGGGGCAAACCCGTTTGCGTGTATTGCGGCGGGCATCGCTTGCCTTTGGGGGCCAGCACATGGCGGCGCAAACCAAGCCTGCCTTGAAATGCTGCGCGAAATTGGATCGGTTGACCGCATCCCTGAATATATCGCGCGCGCCAAGGATAAAAACGATCCGTTTAGATTGATGGGCTTTGGGCATCGCGTGTATAAAAATACTGACCCACGCGCCACAGTGTTGAAACAATCCGCGGATGAAGTGCTCGACCTCTTAGGTGTCGGCGATAACCCATTGTTGCAAGTGGCCAAAGAGCTTGAGCAGATTGCCTTGAACGACCCGTATTTTGTCGAAAAGAAACTCTTCCCGAATGTTGATTTCTATTCTGGCATTATCCTTGAGGCGATGGGCTTCCCAACGTCGATGTTCACACCGATCTTTGCCCTGAGCCGCACGGTCGGTTGGGTCTCTCAGTGGAAAGAGATGATCACGGATCCAACGATGAAAATTGGCCGCCCACGTCAATTGTATCTGGGCGAGACAGCGCGGGATTACGTCGATATCGAAAATAGATAAAAAAAGGCCCGCAAACGGGCCTTTTTTCTAATCATAAGACCTAAGATTAACGCCCTTCGAATTTCGCAGGGCGTTTTTCTAAAAATGCAACAACCCCCTCTTTGAAATCGCGGGTCAAGCCAAGAGTACCTTGAAGACGCGCTTCGTGAATCAGCTGCCCCTCGAGGGTATTGTCATAGGTTTTCTCGAACATCGCCTTCATCGCGCGATAAGCTTCCGTTGGGCCATTCGCCAGATGCGCGGCGCGGCGCTCAATCACAGCATCAAATTCATCATCTGGCACCGCTTCCCAAATCATGCCCCAATTCTCGGCCTGCACGGCTGAGATATTCTCGGCGAAAAATGCGGCGCCTTTGGCGCGGGCCATGCCAATCAAACGCGGCAGAAAATACGATCCGCCCGCATCCGTCGCAAGGCCAATGCGCGTGAAAGCTTGGGCGAAATATGCACTTTGGGCGGCGATCACGATATCAGAGGCCAGTGCCAAATTCGCGCCCGCCCCCGCCGCGGGACCATTCACCGCGCTGAGCGTGGGCACGGGGCATTCTGTGATCGCGCGCACCATGGGAATGTATTCGTCGCGCAGCGTGCGCTCTAAATCCATATTATCGACCGTGCCACGATCGCTAAGGTCTTGGCCGGAACAAAAGGCGCGCCCTTGACCGCGCAAGACATACACACGCGCGCCCAACTCTTGATGACGGCGGTAGATATCGATCAATTCAGCGCGCATTTGCGTGCTCAGCGCATTCATCACATCCGGACGAGCGAGTGTGACTGTGACAACGCCATCACGCACATCAACGGATATATCTTGGTACTCTACGTTAAGGCTCATGGCGCTCTCCTAATGTCTCACTTAAAATATCTTGCAATTGCGCCTCTTCATCCGCGCTCAGATCGGGCGTCGGTGTCGCGGCCCTGCGTCGATGTTCGCGAAAAAACAAAACGACGACCACTAATGCAATAAGGGCCATCAACGGTCCGCCGGCCCACAAGAGCATATTGGCCCCTGTCGTGGTGGGCGTGAACAACGCAAATTCACCATAGCGTTCGGCCACATAGGTCAGCACTTCTTCATTGCTATCCCCTTGCACCACACGTTCACGAACTAGCAAACGCAGGTCACGGGCCACGGGGGCGCTGCTTTCGTCAATGCTTTCGTTTTGGCACACAACACAGCGTAACTCTTTGGAAATCTCGCGCGCGCGTGCCTCAAGAGCGGGATCATCCAACACTTCGTCAGGGAGCACAGCCTGTGCCATGCTACCCAACACGATAAGACAGAGCGCTACAACATACCGGATCATTCTGCAGCCACGCCAACAGGTGCCGCGCCATCTTTGCGCGCGCTCGCGCCCACACGAAAGCGACGATCGGTCAGGCTCATCACGCCAGCAAAGGCCATCAGCAAACACCCAAACCAAATCCAGTTAGTAAAGGGTTTAATATATGTGCGCACGCTAAAGCCGCCCGCCTCTTGGGCATCGCCCAAAACGACATAGAGATCGCGACTAAACCGATAATCGATGGCCGCCTCTGTCGTTGGCATCTCCGCTACGGGATAAAACCGCTTCTCTGGCAAAAGCGTCGTCAAGAGTGCGCCGTCTTGGTACACCGTGATATCTGCACGCTCCGCCATATAGTTTGGCCCTTGGACCGTTTCGACCGCATTCAATTGAAATTCAAATTGACCCAGCGTCCATCTCTCTCCGATTTGGGCGGCGCGAATATCCTCTTGTTCCCACGCAGAGAGGCCGGCAATCGCAAACATCGTGATTCCCAATCCAGTGTGCGCAAGGCATTTGCCCCATTCGGCACGCGGCGCTTTGATCATGCGCCGGATCGAAAATTTGCCAGAGCGCGTCGCAAAATCAAACACGGCCCCCAAAGTGATCCACAGACCCAGCATTACGCCCACAGGGCCCAATAGACTGCGATCTTCGGACATGGCCCAAACCAATCCCGCACAGGCAAAGACAAAGAGCGCGAGGGGAATGAACTTGCGAATACTGCGGCCTAACTTGCCGCGCTTCCATGGAATATGCGATCCGATCGGCAAGATGATCCCGAGCAACACCATAAAGGGCAAAAACGCGGCGTTAAAAAATGGTGGCCCCACGCTCAGTACACGGCCTGAGACCATCTCGGCAATCAACGGCCAGACGGTGCCCAAAAACACAACGAAAGACCCAACTGCTAATAACAAGTTATTCGCGATCAAACTGCTTTCGCGGCTGACCACGGCAAACACCCCTTTGGAGGATAATTGCGGGGCGCGAAAGGCAAAGAGCACCAGCGCACCGCCAAAGAAGAACGTCAAGATCCCCAAAATCACAAATCCGCGGTCTGGATCATTGGCAAAGGCATGCACCGAGGTCAAAATCCCCGAGCGGACGATAAACGTGCCCAACAAAGAAAAGCCAAAGGCCAAGATTGCCAACAGGATGGTCCAGAGTTTCAGGCTTTCGCGTTTTTCAACAACGATGGCCGAATGCAGCAGTGCCGCGGCAAAGAGCCATGGCATAAAGCTGGCGTTCTCAACAGGATCCCAAAACCAAAATCCGCCCCAGCCCAGCTCGTAATAGGCCCACCAAGAGCCAAGTGCGATACCAATGGTGAGGAAAATCCATGCGGCCAGAGTCCATGGGCGCACCCAGCGTCCCCATGCCGCATCAACGCGCCCTTCGATCAAGGCCGCAACGGCAAAGGCAAAGGCCGAGCTGAGCCCCACATATCCCAAATACAAAAACGGCGGGTGAAAGGCGAGGCCAGGGTCTTGTAACAGCGGGTTCAAATCCTGCCCGTCAAAGGGCGGAATGATCAAACGCAAAAACGGGTTCGATGTGAATATGACAAAGGCCAAGAAACTCGCGCCAATCGCTCCTTTGACCGCCAAAACGCGGGCCAAAAACGTCGCAGGCAGGTTGCGCGAAAACACCGCGCAGGCCGCCCCAAAGAGCGCAAGGATCATCACCCACAACAGCATCGAGCCCTCGTGATTGCCCCAGACGCCTGATATTTTATAGAGCATCGGCTTCATGCTATGCGAGTTGAGCGTCACAAGCCGTAGCGAGAAATCAGATGTCACAAAGGCATAGGTCAGCCCCGCAAAACTGAGCGCCAGCAGCATAAATTGCAAAATCGCCGCAGTGGGCGCAACAGCGACCAAATTGGAGATCCTCCAATGCGCCCCAACAAGCGGCAAAATGGTTTGAACGATGGCCACGGCAAAGGCCATAATGAGGGCGAAATGTGCGAGTTCTACTATCATGATCATGTTATAGCACGCAGTGCGCGTGGCGCTAGTGATTTCGTTGCGACACCTTACCTCAGGCGAAGGCGCTGCCACTCCTGTAGGGCTTGATTTTCCAAAGGCTTAGGCGAATGGCTCGCGCGATTGTGATCTATGGGATCGGCAGATGGCGGATCTTGTGCAAAACGGCGCTCGGGCACGACTGCAGGCTTGGGCTGCGCTTGGTGCATCGATCTTGCCATGGTGTGCAGCATATGCTGCTCTTTCGCCTGAAAGCGTGCACCAAAATAAAAAGACACGATGACCCCTAATAGCCACCATAGCGGCTCTGGCACATAAAGCAGCCCGTGCATGCGCGCGATGAACCACTCTGGATTGATCATAGCGCTGACAAACAGCCCCAAAACCCCCAAGGCCATCGCAGGACGCGGCAACCGATTGACCCCATCCATAAACAGATTGAACCGGCTGGTGTTCGACGTTTGAAACTCAACTGAGAGCTGCTGCAAGGCGGCGGCCTTTTGATCGGCGGTGCGCTGTGCGTCGGCCTCTGCATTCACGCGAAACGCCTCGATGAAATCGACGGCAGACATCCGACCTTGCCCTGTCAGCCCTCCGATTAAGGAACGAATTAATCCCATGACTGTGTCACCTCCTGAAACTCTTGATCGGTCCAATGGAACCGCTTCGACATGAAACTTTCGGCGCGTTTGATCCAACCGCCTTTACCGCCAGCGCGGCTGCGGGCAAATTTGCGCAGACTTGGACGTTTTTGCGCCAATGAAATGTAATAGAGCCGCCGCGCAATCGCATAGGCATCCACACACAGCGGCGTATGCACATCACAGGCCGCTTGCGCACAGTGCGCGGTCTTGGGTCCGATGCGACCATCCACTTTTAGGGAATAGCCCATCTTATTGAAAAGGCGTTGTAATATTAAAATTGCATTACGCCCAGAGTTGACCTGCATATCAAACACACACGGCCACAGGGCCGCAGGCAATAGATTGATATTTGGCGTATCGAAATACTCCTGGACATAGATATCGCGGGCCAATTTTGGCGTCATCGCCCGCAGATCGCGCCGGTCGATACGGCCATCTTGGGTCAGGTCTTTGCGCAAATGCCGCAGCGTTCCCAGCGTTACGCCAAAATTGGTCGCCCCGCCCGGGTCATCTGGATCATCGACATAGCCGCCCTCATGTTTGAGGATATCGTCGGCCATTTGGAAAATGAGCTCTTTAGACATAAAAAACTCCTTGCTTGGCCTTATCCTAGCAAGGAGATCTTTCTAATTCTTAATGGCACCGTACGTTGCGTCCGCCGCGCCGTTAACGATGATCTGAGATTAGCTCTTGTCGGCCTCTTGGTAAGTGCCTTGCTCTTTGAGCGCGTCAATCACTTCTTTGGGCATATAGGTCTCGTCGTGGCGCGCGAGGATTTCCTCGGCGACAAACACTCCGTCAATATAACGCCCCGTGCCGATCATCCCTTGGTTTTCGGCAAACAGATCAGGCAAGATCCCCTCAAAGACGACGGGCACCGTGGCATTACCATCTGTCACCGAAAAGGTGATTTCACTGCCCGCGCCGCGCACGATGCTGCCATCGCTGACCAAACCGCCAATGCGGAACACTTCGCTTTGCGGTGGCAATTGCGCTAAAACATCGCTGGGCGAGCGAAAGAAGTTAATCCCATCGCGAAACGCATAGGCCACAAGCCCCGTGCCAACCGCCAAAAAGGCAATCAACACAACGATAATTTGGATACGACGTTGTTTCTTTAGACTTTTCATATCACCTCACGGATAAAGCGGCACATGCATCAGGCCAGTTGTCTCTTCGTAATCAAAGAGGAGATTCGCATTTTGCAAGGCCTGACCGCTGCTGCCTTTGGTCAAGTTGTCCAATACTGCAACGATGATCGCCCGCCCTTCAATGCGGTCAGAGGTCACACCAATATGCACAAAGTTAGATCCACGCACATGATGCGTGCTGGGCATCTCGCCCATGGGCAGAACTTCGATGAACCGCTCATCGGCATAGCGCGCGGCATAGCTGTCATAGATCGCCTGCGCCTGCCCATGCACATAGGCCGTGGCCAAAATTCCGCGATTCACCGGCATCAAATGCGGCGTGAATTGAATGCGCACATCGCGCCCTGCGATGGCGGAAAACTCTTGATCAAACTCGCCCAAATGACGATGGGTGCCGCCGACGGCATAGCCGTGATACCCTTCGCTCAACTCTGCATGTAGAAGTGGCTCTTTGAGGCTACGGCCCGCACCAGAGACACCGCATTTCATATCAAGGATGATGTGATCAAGATCGATCACCCCCGCCTCGATCAACGGACGCAGAATATATTGCCCCGTCGCCGCGTTGCAGCCGGTGCCAGCGACCAAGCGCGCCTTGGCAATCTCATCGCGGTAAAATTCCGTCAGCCCATAGACCGCCTCGGTCTGAAGATCCAAGGCGGCGTGCGGCTGACCGTACCATTTTTCATAATCCGCCCCATCGCGCAGCCTGAAATCTGCACTCAGATCAACAATTTTGATCGTGCTGGGCAATGTCGCCAACACAGCTTGCGACATCGCATGTGGCAAGGCGCAAAAGCACAGATCAATGTTTGAAAAATCGACGTCTTCGATTTTTTGCAGCACAGGCAAATTCAAATGGCGCAAATGCGGATAGACGGACGCCATCGCCTGCCCTGCTTTACGATCGGCGCTCAGGGCTTTGATTTCAAAGCCATTATGCCCCGCCAGCAAGCGGATCAGCTCGGCCCCTGTATAGCCAGAGGCCCCTAAAATTGCGACAGATTTCATATCAAATGCTTTCGAACTTTGTCTCGTATTTCATGAACACAGCGGCGCGGCGCGATACTTTGGCCGCATCACCTGTTGTGAGAAACTTACTCACTTGGCCCGGACCAATCATCGACGGATGACGCTCTAGATAATCCGCAAGGCTATCGGCCACGAGGTGCGCCTGAGAATAGACCGTGACATCATCGCCCAACGCAGCTTGGAAAATATCCTCGACCAGCGGATAATGCGTGCAGCCCAAAATCGCCGCCTCGGGATGGGGCATTTTGCGTTTGAGGGCATCAACATGACTGCCCACTAAAGCCTCGGCCAAGAGCATATCCCCCTCTTCGAGCGCATCGACCAAACCGCCGCACGATTGCGCCTCGACATCGACGCCGATCGCCCGAAAGGCCAGCTCGCGTTGAAACGCTCGGCTTGAGACCGTCGCAGGGGTCGCAAAGAGGGCGACGTTTTTCACCGCCACTTCGCGCGGGGGCGAATTATCCCCCCATTGACGTTCGGTCATCGCCTCGATCAGTGGAACAAACACGCCTAAGACGCGCTTGCCTTGGGGCAAAAACTGCTCTTGGATCCGGCGCAGCGCCGCGGCCGAGGCGGTGTTACAGGCCAAAATTACCAAATCACAGCCATTTTCCCACATGACTTCAAGCGCTTGCGTCGTGAGGGCATAGATATCATCGGCATCACGCACGCCATAGGGCGCCCGCGCATTATCGCCGTAATACACCAATGGCACATCCGGCAGACGATTGCGGATCGCCCGATGAACCGTCAGGCCGCCCAATCCAGAGTCAAAAACACCAATTGCCATGTGAGTTAACTTTTCTCTTTGTGGATTTCTTCGAATTCAAACCCATAGTCATAATTCGCCAAAGGCGTCGGCGATAAGGCATAGGTGCTTTGACGTAAGAAGTCCATCAAGGCTTTGGAATCCTTCGCCCTTGCGTCAATCTCGCTGCGGTCAATTGGCTCGCCAATGACGATCCGCACAGGGGTATCGATGCGCTTTTTGAACTCTTTGATCAAAAGCCCCATGCGCAGCGTGTAATGCAAATGCGAGGCCACTTGAAACAGGCGGCTTGTGTGGCCGTCAAAATAGATCGGCACCACGGTCGCATTGGATTTCGCCGCCAAACGCGCGGTAAACGACCGCCAGCCGGGATCCATTGGCCGTGAAAACGGCTTGGCCGCGGTCGAGACGGTGCCACCAGGGAAAATTCCAATGGCCCCGCCCTCGTCCAAATAGCGAAACGCCTCTTTGCGCGTGGCGATATTGGTATTCATCGCCTCACGCGTCCCATCAAAGGAAATAGGCAAGATGATGCGATTAAGCTCTTCTGCTTTGCGAAATATTTTATGCGCAATGATCCGAAAATCGCCGCGCAATGTGGATAGAATATAGCCCATCATCAACCCATCCAAAATCCCATAAGGATGATTGGCAATCAGCATCAAAGGCCCGTCCTTGGGGATGTTATCCAAAGATCCGCCCACGACATCCAAGCTTAGACCATAGCGGTCTGTGATAACTTGCCAAAAATCGCGGCCCTGTGCGACTTCTTCTTCGTAGCCTTCGGCGCGCTTGATCAGGCCAATGCGACCCGTGGCGTTTTCCATCAGTTTGATGACCGTTTGGCCGGACTTCGAGCTTGCACTATGGGCATAAGAGATATCACGGGTCATTTCACGCTTTGAATGATGCTGCTTCATAGTTTCGCTCTTTACACGTTAACCTTTTGGAATTTAGCGTCGCTATACATCACTGAGCATCCCCATGCAGCAAAAATCGACGCAGCCCCGCGTGGCGCTGTGATTTTCGAAATGAAGCCTGTGCAAAAACATTCCCCTTTAAATTCACCGCAGTGGGCTGATTTTTCTCTTACTTTTCTTGTCTAAGCGCACTAAGTTATTAAAAACTATATCATAGGACAGGTCGATAAGATGGATTGGGACAAGCTTCGCATTTTTCATGCCGTTGCAGATGCAGGCAGCCTGACACATGCCGGCGACACGCTCAACTTATCGCAATCCGCGGTCAGCCGGCAAATCCGTGCCTTAGAAGAGTCGTTGCAAACCACATTATTTCACCGCCATGCGCGCGGCCTCATCCTCACAGAACAAGGCGAATTGCTCTTTGATGCGACCGCCTCGATGAACAAACGCCTCGAGGCCGCCTCCGCCCGCATCCGCGATAGCGAGGACGAAGTGATCGGCGATCTGCGGGTAACGACGACCACGGGCTTTGGCTCTTTGTGGTTGGCGCCGCGTCTCAAGAAACTCTACGATCAATATCCCAGCCTGCGCATCGATTTGATGTTAGAAGAGCGCGTGCTTGACCTGCCCATGCGCGAGGCCGATGTCGCCATTCGTATGAAAGAGCCGAGCCAAGCGGATTTGATTCGAAAGCGGTTGATGAGTGTGCGCATGCGGCTTTTTGCATCGCCCGAATATATCCGCACGCATGATCACATTTCAAAAATTGAGGATTTGCAGGATCATCTTTTGATCGCTCAAAACACGAACACCGCCCAAGTCAGCGCCGGTGTGGCCCTTGTGCAACTCCTGTCCTCGCATGATGTGCGCGCCTCGCTGACGGTGAATAACTATTTTGGCGTGCTTCAGGCCATCAATCACAACCTTGGGGTTGGCATATTGCCGGATTACGTTTCAAATAATTTCGATGGGATTGAACGGGTGCTCCCCGATATTGAATCCAACGAAGTCCCAGTATACTTGGCCTATCCCGAAGAATTGCGCCACTCGCAGCGGATCAAAGTCTTCCGTGATTTTGTCGAAAGTGAAATCTCACAAGAGCGCCGCGCCCAAAATTAAAACGCGCCGCCACAGGGCCATGCATAAATTGCATGACAGACATGCAGATTTATCAAAGATTCTGCAGTTGCAAAAAAGCGCCGCCCCCCCTAAATGCACTCTTGAAAGTGAGACTTCATTTTCAACCTCCCTGTTGGACTTGGCCGAGCATTGTCTCGGCCTTTTTTTTTGCGGATCTGCTCCTCGTTTTTCACGCCCTCTTGTTCGGTGATCGCGGGCATAAATTGCCTAAGGCACGGCCAAGGCGAGATACATCCCATCGAACACCTTCCATCATCCGCAGCTTTGCCTTATGAGAGGATCAAACTTAACCTGCGAGACCCCATATGCCCGAAATTGACATTACGCCCGACATCATTTCCGCCCATGGCATCAGCCCAGACGAATATGAAATGATCCTGAATATTATGGGCCGCGCCCCGAATTTCACTGAATTGGGCATTTTCTCGGCGATGTGGAACGAGCATTGCTCATATAAATCCTCGAAAAAATGGCTACGCACATTGCCGACAACTGGGCCACAGGTCATTTGCGGCCCAGGCGAGAATGCCGGTGTCGTCGATATTGGCGATGGTCAGGCGGTCGTCTTTAAAATGGAAAGCCACAACCACCCCTCTTATATTGAGCCCTACCAAGGGGCCGCGACGGGTGTAGGCGGCATTTTGCGCGATGTGTTTACCATGGGCGCCCGCCCCATTGCGGCGATGGATGCCCTGAGCTTTGGGGCGATTGACCATCCCAAGACCAAGCAATTGGTGCATGGGGTTGTCGAGGGTGTCGGCGGCTATGGCAACTGTTTTGGAGTGCCCAATGTTGGCGGCGAGACGCGCTTTCACGAAAGCTATAACGGAAATTGCTTGGTCAACGCGTTTGCGGCAGGTCTGGCCGATGCCGATAAGATTTTCTACTCGGCCGCCTCGGGAGTGGGCATGCCTGTGGTGTACCTTGGTGCAAAAACAGGTCGCGACGGCGTGGGCGGTGCAACGATGGCCTCGGCCGAATTTGACGACAGCATTGAGGAAAAACGTCCAACTGTCCAAGTGGGCGACCCCTTTACCGAAAAGCGCCTGATGGAGGCCTGCATGGAGCTGATGGCCTCTGGTGCCGTCATCTCGATCCAAGATATGGGCGCCGCGGGCCTCACCTGTTCGGCCGTGGAAATGGGCGACAAAGGTAATTTAGGCATTCGTCTGCAACTGGAAAAAGTGCCCACGCGCGAGCCGAACATGACCGCCTATGAAATGATGCTCTCCGAGAGCCAAGAGCGGATGCTCATGGTGCTCAAACCGGAAAAAGAGCAAGAGGCCAAAGCGATCTTTGACAAATGGGATCTTGATTTTGCGCTGGTCGGCGAAACTATTGCCGAGGACCGTTTCATCATCGAAATGAACGGCAAAGTTGAGGCAGACATGCCGCTCAAGGCGCTCTCGGGCAATGCCCCTGAATACGACCGCCCATGGGAAGAAACACCGCCCGCCGCCGAGCTGGGCGATGTGCCACACGTGGATCCAACCGATGCGCTGCGCATACTACTGTCGCATCCCAACTATGGATCCAAAGCATGGGTTTACGAACAATATGACACATCCGTCATGGGCGATACCGTTCAGACACCTGGCGCCAGCTCGGGCGTGGTCAAAGTGCATGGAACGGAAAAACACCTCGCCTTTACCGCCGATGTGACCCCGCGCTATGTCATGGCCAACCCCGTTGAGGGCGGCAAACAAGCGGTGGCAGAGGCCTATCGCAACTTAGTAGCGGTCGGAGCGCGCCCGTTGGCCACCACCGATAACTTGAATTTCGGCAATCCAGAAAAGCCGCGGATCATGGGCCAATTTGTTGGCGCGATCAAAGGGATTGGCGCCGCTGTAGCCGCGCTTGATATGCCGATCGTGTCGGGCAATGTCTCGCTCTATAATGAAACGGACGGCACGGGCATTATGCCCACCCCGACGATTGGCGCCGTTGGATTGATCAAAGAGGGTGAAACCCCGATCCTTGGCACTGCCACCGAAGGGCACGTTGCCCTTGTGATTGGCGGCCCGGGCACGCATTTGGGGCAATCTGCCTTGCTGGCCGAAGTGTTCAATCGTACCGAAGGCGATGCGCCGCCTGTGATCTTGGAAGATGAGCGGGCCAATGGCGAGTTTATCTTGCAGCACCGCGACTGGATTTCGGCCTGCACGGATATTTCAGACGGCGGCCTTGCGATGGCGGCGTTCGAGCTGGCCATCCAAGGCGACATCGGCGTGACGCTGGACACTGACAACACCCAAGAGCTTTTTGGTGAGGATCAAGCGCGCTATTTGATTGCCGCCAGCTTTGATCAAGCCGAAGCGTTGATGACCGCCGCTGCGGCCAGTGGCATTACATTGACCACTGTTGGCAAATTCACTGGATCTGACGTCACGTTTGGCGGATCCAGCTTGTCATTGGATGACTTAAAATCGGCCTATCAGTCCTGTTTTGACACGCATTTTGGCTAAGCCCACAAGATTAGCGCAGTGGTGATGTTGAAAGCCACTGCGAGGACGCCTAAGTTAGGAAAAAATCGGAGAGTAGCGATGGCCATGCAAGCCCACGAAATCGAACGCCTGATCAAAGAGACCTTCCCTCAGGCGCAAGTCACGATCACCGATCTTGCGGGGGACGGAAACCACTACGCCGCAGAAGTGATCGACGCCGCGTTCATCGGCAAAAACCGTGTGCAACAACAACGCATGGTCTATGCCGCCCTCAAAGGGAAAATGGATGGGCCAAACGGCGAACTCCACGCCCTCGCCCTCACAACAAAAACCCCATCATAACAAGGATCTAACATGTCCGACGCAAGCGAACAAATCAAACAAACTATCACTGAAAACGACGTCGTCCTTTTTATGAAAGGCACCAAAGAAATGCCGCAGTGCGGTTTCTCAAGCCGCGTCGCAGGGGTGTTGAATTTCATGTCAGTTGACTTCCAAGACGTCAACGTTTTGGCCAGCGACGAAATGCGCCAAGGGATCAAAGACTTCTCCGAGTGGCCGACAATTCCCCAGCTCTACGTCAAAGGTGAGTTTTTGGGCGGATGCGATATTATCACGGAAATGACCCTCTCTGGTGAGTTGGACACATATTTCGAGGAAAACGGCGTGACTTTTGACAAAGAAGCCGCCGATAAAATCCGCGAAGCCAACGCCTAAACGGCGCGGCTCATATTATTGAAAAAGGCACGCCCATGAGCGTGCCTTTTTTCATTCCTTGACACGATCTCCCGTCGCGCCCCAAGGCGCCCTAGGATTTAGCCTCTGTAGTAGACAGGCTTTGCGTCGCTGCTTCGATCTGAGCCGCAACATGCAGCATGTCTTCTAGCACGAAATTGGGAACAGATTCGCCCGCTTCCAACCCTTCGGCCTCGAGCGCGCGCATGTTGCGCAATTTATTATAATCTTTTTGCAAGGCCCGCATGTCGGATTGCACACTATTGAGCCGATCGGCCAAAACCAACGCGGTAAACAACATCAAACGCGCCTCAGGCATGCGCCCAGCCGAGGCCGTCAGCGTCGCCGCCTCTTTATCAAGCAAGGCAGCCGCAGCCTCTAGGCTCGGTTCTTGACCATCCTCGCACGCCAGCTCATAGGACCGACCTGCAATTGTAACTGTATGTGTTGTCATGTCTACGCCTCGCTCCCTTGGGTGGGTGATTCTTCTGGCTCTGCAAGCGCCGTGTTCAATGCGGCCAGCACCACGGCGGCCTCATCTTTAAAGGCCTTGAGCCGTGCATTTTCCACCTCAATCATCGAATTCACGGCCGCTTGGACATCCGCGCCATCGGCGGCACCCTTTGCTTGCAAGGCGGCCACTTCACTAAGCTCCGCGTGTAATGTCTGTTGCTTGTCATCTAACTGCGCCAGCGAACGCGACAAAGATTTAAAGGCTGCTTCTTGATCTTCTAATTTACGCTGCAACACTCTGTTTCTATTAGTGAAAACAGCATTCTCATTCACGAGCTTGTCAATGTCTTTTTGCGTCACGCCGCCCACGCTTGGCGATGCGTTGGACGCGGGCTGCGACGTCGCGCCATCGGGCGCCGCTGCATTTTTTGCCTCTGCAGCTTTGGATAATGCCACAAGCGCGCCATTGATCCGTTTTTGTAACTCTTTATATTGCGACATTTTTAGCCAAAAACCTCGGGTAAGCAGATGGTATCTTTACACTTTCCAACACAGTACCTGTTTCACCGACGAGGTCAACGCCTTAGGACAAAAGGTTGAACTTTGCCGCGCGCTTGCGTAAAGCACATGCAACCATCTGCCAACAAAGGAATAGGCCCCGTGGACATTCAAACCCTGCGCACTGAACACACAGACCATTGGAACAAAGCTGCCGCTATCCGCACGCTCACGCTTGATGCGATTGCCAAAGCGAACTCCGGCCATTCCGGCATGCCAATGGGCATGGCAGATGTTGCAACTGTCTTGTTTGAAAAGCACCTCAAATTTGATCCCACGGCCCCACATTGGGCCGATCGTGATCGGTTTATCTTATCCGCTGGGCATGGCTCGATGCTACTTTATAGCCTGCTCTATTTGACCGGCTACAAAGACATGACCCTCGATCAGATCAAAAACTTCCGCCAATGGGGCGCGATCACCGCGGGGCACCCTGAATACGGCCACGCCGATGGCATTGAAACAACCACTGGCCCCCTTGGTCAAGGGATCGCGAACGCGGTCGGCTTTGCCATCGCCGAAGAAGTGCACCGTGCGCAATATGGCGAGAAAATCGCCGATCACCACACCTATGTCATCGCCGGTGATGGATGCTTGATGGAAGGCGTCAGCCAAGAGGCGATCGCCATGGCGGGGCGTCACGAGCTGTCAAAACTCATTGTCTTTTGGGACAATAACAACATCACAATCGACGGCACTGTCGATCTAGCTTGCCGCACGGATCAAGTGGCCCGCTTCAAGGCCAGCGGTTGGAATGTCATCGAAATCGACGGCCACAACCCAGTTGAAATTGACGCCGCTATAACAGCGGCCAAAACGGCCAAAGCTCCGACAATGATCGCGTGCAAAACGCATATCGCGCTTGGGTCCGCAGCTCAGGACACGCCCAAAGGTCACGGCGCCCTCACCGATGCCAAAGTGGTCGCCGATACCAAGGCCGTCTACGGCTGGGACGAGGCGCCCTTTGTCATTCCGGCCCATATTCTGGACCAATGGCGCGCGATGGGCAGCCGCGGCGCCGCAGCCCGCGCGCAATGGCAAGAGCGTCTCGACGCCCTACCCAAGAGCAAGCGCGACACATTCGAGCGTGCCTATGCCCGCGATGTGCCGAGCAAATTGGCCAACACAGTTCGCACTGTGAAAAAAGATGCCGCCGAAAACACCCCAAAAGTTGCCACGCGCAAAGCGTCAGAAATGGTCCTTGGGGCGATCAACCCTGTAATGCCGGAAACCGTCGGCGGATCGGCGGACCTGACGGGCTCCAACAATACGAAAACCGCCGATATGGGCGTGTTCGACACGGATCATCGCAAGGGCCGCTATATTCACTGGGGCATTCGCGAGCATGGCATGGCCGCGGCCCTGAACGGCATGGCGTTGCACGGCGGTGTGCGCCCCTATGGCGGGACGTTCTTTTGCTTTACCGATTACGCCCGCCCGTCGATGCGTCTGGCGGCCTTGATGCAAATTCCATCGGTGTTTGTGATGACGCATGACTCGATCGGTTTGGGCGAAGATGGCCCAACGCACCAACCGGTTGAGCATTTGGCCATCTGCCGCGCGACGCACAACACTTATGTCTTCCGCCCTGCGGATATCGTGGAAACGGCCGAGGCGTGGGAAATCGCCATAAGCGCAAAATCAACCCCATCAGTCATTGCCCTATCGCGTCAAAACCTGCCAACCGTGCGCACAGAGTATAAGCCAAAGAACCTTGTGGCGCAGGGCGCCTATGTCCTCGCTGAGGCGACAGGCAAACGTCAGGCAATTTTGATCGCCACAGGCTCAGAAGTAGAGATCGCTCTCAAAGCGCGCGACATGCTTGAAGCCGAGGGTATTGGAACGCGGGTCGTCTCTATGCCGTGCATGGAGCTGTTCGCCGAGCAAGACGAAAGCTATCGCCGCCGCGTGCTGCCCTCTGGCTCAGTGCGCGTGGGTATCGAAGCCGCCGTGCGCCAAGGATGGGATCAATGGCTCATCGCAGAGCGGGGCCGCGAGGCCAAAGCCGGCTTTATCGGCATGGACAGCTTTGGCGCCTCTGCGCCTGCGCCTGAACTCTTTGAAAAGTTCGGCATCACGGCTGAGGCCACAGTTGAGATGGTCAAATCCTTGCTTTGATCGCTACACTTGCTGATTCTCGATCAAAAGGCATCCCATTGGGGTGCCTTTTTCATTTTGACCGCCACCGTCCCATGGTGGCGATATCGTTAGCGCTAGCAGGAAAATCCTGCGCCACGTTTAACGCTAACATGTTGGAAAAATAGCGATTTCACCAATGCCTCGCCTTCAATTTTCGCCTATAAGAGCGTCAAAAGGTTCGGAGGGTTCCATGACAATCAAACTAGGTATCAACGGATTTGGCCGCATCGGGCGCTGCACATTGGCGCATATTGCCGAGTCTGCACGCAATGACGTCGAAGTGATCAAACTCAATGCCACTGGCCCCATTGAGACGAACGCCCATCTGCTCAAATACGATAGCGTGCATGGCCGCTTTGCTGGCGATATTCGCGTCGATGGCAACACGATGGATTTGGGCCGCGGTCCGATGGAAGTCTTCTCAACATATAACCCCCAAGAGCTTGATTGGGAGGGCTGTGATGTTGTCTTGGAATGCACGGGAAAATTCAACGATGGCACGCAATCCGCAGTCCACATGGATCGCGGTGCGAAGGCTGTATTAATCTCGGCCCCTGCTAAAAATGTCGATAAAACGATTGTCTACGGCGTCAATCACCGCGATTTAACGGCCCAAGATCGCATGATTTCCAATGGCTCGTGCACGACCAATTGCCTTGCGCCTTTGGCCAAAGCACTCAATGACGCCATTGGGATTGAGCGCGGCATTATGACAACCATCCACAGCTACACCGGCGATCAACCGACGTTGGACCGCCGTCATAGCGATCTGTACCGCGCGCGCGCGGCGGCAATGGCGATGATCCCGACCTCCACGGGCGCGGCCAAGGCCTTGGGCGAAGTCCTCCCTGAACTGAGCGGCAAGTTAGACGGCACCGCCATCCGCGTACCCACGCCAAATGTCTCTGCCGTTGACTTAACCTTTGAAGCGGGCAAGGACGTGACCGTCGCCGATATCAACGAGATCCTCCGCGAAGCGGCGGCGACGACGATGGCCGGCGTTCTGTCCTATGATCCAGAGCCCAAAGTTTCGATTGATTTCAACCACACCACACATTCCTGCATCTATGCCCCCGATCAAACCAAAGTGGTCGGCGGGCGCACAGTGCGCGTTTTGGCGTGGTATGATAACGAATGGGGCTTTAGCTGCCGCATGGCCGATGTGGCCGCAACATTGGGCCGCTTGATCCACTAATTCGATCGTTCCCAAAATATAACGGCCTCGCATCATGCGGGGCCGTTTTTTTGATGCCCCTCTTTTCGCAACGCGATCAAACTGGTAAGGTGCCAAAAAACAAGGGCACCTCGATGACAGATCGCATTTCCATTCTCTTGATCGTGCTTGTCCTCGGCTTTGTTACCCTTGATTTCACCTTTATAAATGGTCTCAATACGGTTTTCTTACTCAAGAAATTCGTTGATCTCCTCCATATCCTCGCCATTTGGCGATAACCTATCCGAGCAGTAGCCCTGTGGCAGGCCATTGGTGCAATCCTGTCTTGCAATCTATCTATGTTAGCGCTATCAAACGCGCAATATACCTAAATGACCAAGAGGACATCAGTCATGGCATTGCGCGTTGGAATTAATGGATTTGGCCGTATTGGCCGTAATGTTTTACGAGCCTTACTCGAACAAGGCCGCACAGATATCGAAGTGGTCGCCATCAATGACCTCGGCCCGATCGCGACGAATGCGCATCTTTTGAAATATGATAGCGTTCATGGGCGCTTGAATACTGACGTTCAACATAATGACGAAGGCATCTTGATCAATGGCCAATTGATCCGTGTCAGCGCCGAGCGGGATCCAGCCGCCCTCGCGTGGCAAGATGTTGATATTGCGCTGGAATGCACAGGCGTATTCACGAGCAAAGCCAAAGCCGAAGCACATTTAAAAAATGGCTCTGACAAAGTACTCGTATCCGCCCCCTCGCAAGGCGCTGATAAAACCATCGTCTACGGCGTCAATCACGGCACATTGAGCGATGCTGATTTAATCGTATCCAACGCATCGTGCACGACAAACTGCTTGGCCCCCGTGGCCAAAGTCCTGCATGACACATTCGGCATTCGCCGCGGCCTGATGACAACGGTTCATAGCTACACCGGTGATCAGCCAACGCTGGATACCATGCATTCGGACCTCTATCGCGGACGCGCTGCGGCAATGAATATGATCCCAACGTCCACAGGGGCCGCGCGCGCCGTTGGTCTTGTCTTGCCCGAGCTGGCAGGCAAGCTGGACGGCACCGCCATTCGCGTTCCCACGCCTAATGTCTCTTGTGTCGATCTGACCGTCGAGTTGAACAAAGACACCACCGAAGACGAGGTCAACGCCGCCCTTACCCTCGCGGCGCAGGGCCAATTGAACGGAGTGCTTGGCGTCACGTCAGAGCCGCTCGTTTCGATGGATTTCAACCACAATCCCCTCAGCTCGTGCATCGCACTCGATCAAACGAAATTGATCGAAGGCAATATGCTACGTGTTTTGTCGTGGTATGACAACGAATGGGGCTTTAGCAACCGCATGCTCGACACAGCCGTTGCAATGAGCCAAGCTTAAGGCGCCGAGCCCTTAAGACGCAGGCACCGCGCCAAACTTATCGCGCAGCCGTTGCTCGACCATAGGTGAGACAAATTTTGATATGTCGCCGTCAAGGCGGCATATTTCTTTGACCAGCTTCGAGGCAATCGCCTGATGACGCGCTTCTGCCATCAAAAACACCGTTTCAATCGAACTATCCATCGCACGGTTCATGCCGACCATTTGAAACTCGTATTCAAAATCGGCAACAGCCCGCAAGCCGCGGATAATCACAGAGGCCCCCACATCACGCGCGCAATCTATCAAAAGGTTTTCAAAGGGATGCACAACGATCTCAATCCCCGTCTGGCTTGAGATATTAGCGATTTCTTGGGTGAGCATGTCAACGCGCTCTTCTAAATCAAAGAGTGGTTTTTTATCGCGATTGATCGCCACACCGACGACCAAACGATCGACCAAGGCACTCGCGCGTTGCATAATATCGCGATGCCCATTGGTCATGGGGTCGAACGTTCCTGGATATAAACCTACGCGCATGTGATCACTCCGACTTAGTTGGCGGCACGAAACAATATTGCGCGCGTAGGTGCAAGGGGTTAATTCCCCGCAATCATCCCTTCGAGGGCTTTGTTCTCCATTTGCAGCTGATCAAGCTGCGCTTTTACGGCGTCGCCGATGGTGACAATGCCCAAAAGCTTGCCCTCCTCGACCACTGGCATATGGCGAAATCGCCCTTGGGTCATCCGTTCTAAGACATCTTGCACCGTGGCGGATTTTTCCGTCGTTTTCAAATTGCGCGTCATATGCGTGCCGACGGTCTCTTCCAAGGATTGCGGCCCTTTATTCGCCAATACACGCACAATGTCCCGCTCGGAAATAAGTCCCCTCAGCGTACCGTCCTCATCTGTCACGAGAATAGAACCAATGTTGTGATGTGCCATAATATTGGCAATTTCACGCATCCGTTCACTTTGCGAAACTGTGATGACACCGCGCGCGCCTTGTTCATTCAAAAGATGTTGAACGAGCATCGAACCCTCCTTTTTATAAATGTACCAAGGATGGTGCTGCTCAGGTATGAAATTGTCAATAATTAATTTTAACGGGCAGATTTTGTAATTTTATTTCAACATGCCCTTTAAATAATGCCCTGTGTGACTCTCTTTGACCGCTGCAATCTCTTCTGGGGTGCCTTCAGCAACGATTTCGCCGCCGCCATCGCCGCCTTCGGGCCCGATATCAATGATCCAATCGGCGGTTTTGATGACATCTAAGTTATGCTCGATCACAACGACTGTGTTGCCTTGATCGGCCAACTCATGCAGCACCTCGAGGAGTTTGCGTACATCCTCAAAATGAAGCCCCGTCGTCGGCTCGTCCAGAATATAAAGGGTGCGACCAGTCGAGCGTTTGGCCAATTCTTTGGACAGTTTAACGCGCTGCGCCTCGCCACCAGACAAGGTGGTCGCCTGCTGTCCCACTTTGATATAGCCCAGCCCCACGCGCATCAACGCATCCATTTTCTCGCGAATAGAGGGCACTGCTTGAAAGAACTCTTGCGCATCCTCGACCGTCATGTCCAACACATCGGCGATGCTTTTGCCTTTGAATTTAATCTCGAGCGTTTCGCGGTTATAGCGCGCGCCTTTGCAAGTCTCGCAAGTGACATAGACATCGGGCAAAAAGTGCATTTCGATTTTGATCACGCCATCCCCTTGGCACGCCTCGCAGCGCCCGCCTTTGACGTTGAACGAAAACCGACCAGGCTTATAGCCGCGGGTTTTCGCCTCGGGTAGGCCCGCGAACCAATCGCGGATCGGGGTAAAGGCGCCGGTGTACGTCGCGGGGTTTGACCGCGGCGTGCGCCCAATTGGGCGTTGGTCGATATCGATGACTTTGTCGAGGAATTCCAAACCTTTGATCGTCTCGCATGGCGCGGGGTTCTGCTTGGCCCCGTTCAATCGCATTGAGGCGGTTTTAAACAGAGTTTCGATGGTCAACGTGGATTTTCCACCGCCCGAGACGCCGGCCACACAGACAAATTTGCCCAATGGGAAATCGACCGAGACATTTTTAAGGTTATTGCCCGTGGCCCCCACAACGCGCAGCGCCTTGCCATTGCCCTCGCGGCGGGCTTTGGGCACGGAAATCTCGCGCACGCCCGAGAGATACTGACCTGTGATAGACTCCGTATTGGCCGCAATCTGCGCAGGTGTGCCATGCCCGATGACATGTCCCCCATGCACACCGGCCCCCGGCCCAATGTCAAAGACATAATCCGCCTCGCGAATGGCATCTTCGTCATGTTCCACCACGATCACCGTATTTCCCTGATCCCGCAAGTTTTTCAGCGTCGTCAACAGCCGGTCGTTGTCACGTTGGTGCAGGCCAATCGACGGCTCATCGAGGACATAGAGCACCCCCGTCAGACCCGAGCCAATTTGCGACGCCAGTCTGATCCGCTGACTTTCGCCGCCAGACAGTGTGCCCGCGTTCCGGCTCAGCGTGAGGTATTCCAAGCCAACATTGTTCAAAAATCCAAGGCGTTCGTGAATTTCCTTGAAAATCGCCTGACCAATTTGTTGTTTTTGCACGCTCATTGTGTCTGGGGCCGCCTTGACCCATGCCAGCGCCTCTTTGATAGACATTTGCACCACTTGGCCCACATGCACGCCCGCGATTTTGACCGCCAATGCCTCTGGACGAAGGCGATAACCGCCGCAGTCATGACAGGGCTGCTGACCTTGATAGCGTTCAAATTCTTCGCGCACCCACGAACTATCGGTCTCGCGATAGCGGCGCTGCATATTGGGAATAACCCCTTCAAAGACGCGGCTGATTTGATACACGCGCCCCCCTTCGTCATAGCGGAATTGAATTTCCTCATCGCCCGACCCATAGAGGAACACTTGCTGCACATGCGCAGGCAGATCTTTCCATTTTACCTTGGGGCTAAATTCGTAATGCTTGGCAAGGGCTTGAATTGTTTGGATGAAATACGGGCTCTTGCCTTTGCGCCACGGGGCCAAAGCGCCATCTTCAATCTTGAGATCTTGATCGGGAACAACGAGGCGCTCGTCAAAAAACAACTCACTGCCCAAGCCATCACAGGTCGGACAGGCGCCAAATGGCGCGTTGAAGGAAAAAAGCCGCGGCTCAATTTCAGGGATCGTAAAGCCGCTCACGGGACAGGCAAAGTTTTCCGAAAACGTCGTGCGCTCTGGATCGCCCTCTTTGGGCGCCGTTTCAAAAATCGCAATGCCATCCGCCAAATCGAGCGCCGTGCGCAAACTGTCGGCCAATCGTGTCTCAAGCCCCTCTTTGATCACGAGGCGATCCACGACAACATCAATGTCATGACGGTATTTCTTATCGAGGGTCGGCGGCGCATCCAATTCGTAAAACGCGCCATCAACTTTGACCCGCTGAAACCCTTGCTTGCGCAGCTCAAGGAATTCCTTTTTATACTCGCCTTTGCGATCGCGAACAATCGGCGCCAAAAGATAGCCGCGCGTGCCCTCTGGGATGGCCATCATTTGATCGACCATATCTTGGACTTGCTGCGCTTCGATGGGCTCGCCTGTGGCGGGACTAAAGGGCGTACCAGCGCGGGCAAAAAGCAGCCGCATATAATCATAAATCTCAGTCACCGTGCCCACGGTCGAGCGCGGATTTTTCGACGTTGTCTTTTGCTCAATCGAAATGGCAGGGCTGAGGCCGCTGATATGATCAACGTCAGGTTTTTCCATCATATCAAGGAATTGGCGGGCATAGGCGCTGAGGCTTTCGACATAGCGGCGCTGCCCTTCGGCATAGATCGTATCAAAGGCAAGCGAGGATTTCCCTGACCCAGACAGCCCCGTGATCACCACCAGCTGATCGCGCGGAATATCAACATCAACCCCTTTGAGGTTATGCTCTCGTGCGCCGCGGACTTCGATATATTTCTGCTCTGCCATCTGAAAACCTCTCGCTCAGAGCCTTTGAGATAGTCTCTTTTGCACCTAAGTCCAAGGGGCATCATCTTTGACATCGGCATTATCTTGCAACGGCACGCGGCGATCGTTAGGACATGTCTTAAGTTGATCCAATTTGCGCCAAACTAAAGGAGCGTCCAAATGACATCCGTTGTTCTCGTGGCCGATATTGGCGGCACCAACACCCGCATTGCCCCCGCGCGCGAGGGGCAGATCGATGTCGGCGCGGTGACGAAATATCGCAACGCCGATCATCCGCATTTAGAGAATATCCTCTCACTTGAAATTGCCAAACATGCCCCGACGCAGCTGTGCATCGCGCTGGCCGGCCCTATTCAAAATGGCGTTGGCAGCATGACAAATTTGCCATGGGTGATTGATCCAAGCGCGATCCAACAGACCTTTGACCTCAGGGGATGTTTTTTACTCAATGACCTTCAGGCACAAGCTTGGGCGATCACTACGCTCCATGATGAAACGCTCGAGACATGGGTGGACGCGCCGCGCCGCGCCGATGGCACGGCCTTGGTGTTTAATATTGGCACGGGCTGTAATATCGCCGTGCAGCATGTCAGCGAACAAGGCCGTTTTGTGCCACCCGCCGAAGCCGGCCATACAGATTTGACCGTCAAATCCGAGCAAGAGTTTCACTTGCGCGCGTTTTTGGCGGCTGAATATGGCGAGCCATCGGTTGAGGGGCTTTTGTCTGGGCGTGGCCTTGTATCGGCCTATCATTTCTTTGGCGGCGCGGCGGGCACCGAGCCGGCCCAGATCATCAACGAATGCCGCGTAGATCGCACAAGCATTGCCGCGCAGGCCGTTGATATCGTTTTGAAAAAGCTCGCCGACTGCATCGGCGACCACGCCTTGATTCATATGCCCGTAGGCGGTATTTACCTCGTTGGCGGCGTGATCCATCATTTGGCGGAATTCAAAGATGATCGATTTGACGCGGCCTTTTATGACAAGGGGCGATTTGGGGATTTCATGCGGCAATTCGCTGTGATGCGGGTACGTGATGATCTGGCCGCTCTCAAAGGATGCTACACGTTCCTACGCTCTCAGCCATCACGATGACGCGCCATAGCGACGGCCAGCTCATCGTGTGAGCGCGCCTCCATCTCGCGCATGACATTCGCATGATCCCCCTCGTCACGGTTTTGGCTTAGCTTGCTTTTACTCTCAACACGGGTGATCTCGATCTCAAGACCAACAATATCAGCCAAGCGATCGCGCATAAAATCCTGCGGTGCGTCGCCCATTTTCCATGCCTCTGTGCCGTTCGTGCGCGTTTCAAATTCAGATGTCAGCGCATGGACCAAGCGGCGTTTGCTCGCCTCATCGTGATAGAACCTAATCTTGCCATGCACATGCACCACTTGGTAATTCCAAGTGGGCACATGTTTGTGATGCTCTGCTTTGCTAGGATACCAATTGGGCGAGACATAGGCATCCGCCCCATGAAAAATGGCCAGAACGTCGGCACCATCGGCCAATTCGCGGTGCATATCATTGGCCTTGGCCAAATGCCCGATCAATCTATCCCCTCGCCGCAGTAAGGGCAGATAAGAGACGTTCAGCTCAGGGGTCTGATACACGACGGAGGCCAAAGGATGGTCCGCCATCACAGCAGCGATAGCCGCCTCGTCCTGCTCATGAAAATGCTCTGGAATGTACATGCTAGCCCCCTCTATGTGCGATGCTTTAGATTACTCCGATGCCAAGCGCCTGTCCATCGCTCGCCCCTCAGATATTGACATAGCGCACGCACTCTAGCAGTGTGTCTGTATGAATTTTCAACATTTAATTGCACAGCCCACCCCGATTCCCCTACACGCGATTGCCGCGCTCTTGGCCATTCTTATCGGCGGGTGGCAGCTGTTTGCCCACAAAGGCGATAGGCCGCATAAAATATTAGGATATATTTGGGTCTCACTGATTTTGATCGTGAGCGTCAGCAGTTTTTGGATCCATACCTTCAATCACTTTGGCCCGTTCAGCGCGATTCACCTTCTCTCGGTCTTTACGATCGTGACAACTCTACGCGCCGTACGGTCGGCCCGCGCCGGCAAAATCATCGCTCATCAACGGCAAATGAAGTCGCTCTATGCCCTCGCGCTCATCCTCACGGGCGCCTTCACTTTGCTGCCCGGGCGCGTGATGCACACAGTGTTGTTTATGAATTGATCCCACCCACGCCATAAAAAAGGGCCGCGAAAACCGCAGCCCTTTAGAATTTTGAAATATCGAGATGTTTCGATCAACGCTTCGCTATTCGGTATATTTGTTTATGTATCAAAAACAATTACTTAATGTATATGAATATATAATGCTAGCATTATGCTAGCCTGATTGAGCCTATAATTCAAACATTCTGCATTCGAAGCATTTAATACAAAGCGCCTATTTAAATATTGAAAATTCAACAGCTCCATTTCGGAAGTCATAAATATTTTTAACAAAAATAATTTTTTTTCTGCTTGATAAGCGATATACTGCCTCAAAAACATCAGGCTCAACGCTTCTCTTAAACCAAAAAATTACACTCAAAACTTTATAAATCGGCGCTGGTTTTTCTCGTCGTAAAAAAGCAACTACCCAACGAAAAAACGCGAGTTTCACACTTGTAAAAATACTTGGACACGAAACAATAATAATATCTGCCAATTGGCAACTTCGATTAAAAAATAACTCAGTTCCATAGCCATCAATAATCCAACTGTCGCTATGCTCGATGAAATTCATAAAACTGATATATGACTTTTCGTCACTTACTTTGTTCCAGTTGCTGTCCCAAATTATTTTGTCTAATTCAAAATAATCTATGTTATATTTCCTCGATACATATTTTGAAAAAGTGGATTTTCCAGAACCAGCATTTCCAACAATATATAGTTTCACGCTTTACCTCATTTATTCCAACATCACTATGCCAGTCTGCCCCTTGTGCAACAGCATCTTCGATAACCCACAAAACGCCAAATTTCTCGCCAAAACGCACACACAGCGCCCTTGCACCGTGTAGCACTCAACGCACCCTACCCTCAAAAAACCCCATCACAGCAAGCACACACGTGGAGTACGCCCCATACCCATATCTCTCTAACATCGATTTAGCTGTACGAGCTGGGA
>JBDNBY010000054.1:0-10839 GCA_039767595.1 Paracoccaceae bacterium
TCTCGACATGGTTCAAACAGGTCGGCGATACTGTGGCCGCTGATGAAATGCTCTGCGAGCTGGAAACAGATAAAGTCTCTGTCGAAGTGCCCTCACCTGCGGCTGGCGTACTCTCGGAAATCACAGCCCCCGAAGGCACAACAGTGGATGCCAGCGCCAAACTGGCCGTCATTGGCGGCGCCGTCAGCGCATCCGCGCCAGCCTCCAACGCCTCTGCCGCACCTGCGCCATCGGCCCCATCAAACAAAGATGTCGAAGATGCGCCAGCCGCCAAAAAAGCGATGGCCGAAGCGGGTCTGCCTCGCGATGCCGTCACTGGCACAGGCAAAGACGGACGCGCGATGAAAGACGATGTCGCCCGCGCCATTGCCGCCGCCGCAGCGGCCCCTGCGCCGGCCCCTGTGGTCAGCGCGCCCGCGGCGCCGCGCCCTGTTGAGGACGCTGCCCGCGAAGAGCGTGTGAAAATGACACGTCTGCGCCAAACCATCGCCAAACGCCTCAAAGATAGCCAGAACACAGCGGCCATGCTCACCACCTATAACGAAGTGGACATGACCGAAGTGATGGCGCTGCGCAACGAGTACAAAGAGCTGTTTGAGAAGAAGCACGGCGCGCGCCTTGGCTTTATGTCTTTCTTTACAAAGGCATGCTGTCATGCCCTGAAAGAAGTGCCCGAAGTCAACGCCGAGATCGACGGCACGGATATCGTTTACAAAAACTACGTCAACATGGGCGTTGCAGCGGGTACGCCCACGGGTCTCGTTGTACCTGTGATCCGCGATGCCGATACGATGTCCTTTGCCGAGATCGAAAAAGCGATCGCCGAGAAAGGCAAACGCGCCCGTGATGGCAAACTGTCGATGGCGGAAATGCAAGGCGGCACCTTCACCATTTCAAATGGCGGTGTCTATGGATCATTGATGTCATCGCCGATTTTGAACCCTCCACAATCAGGTATTTTGGGCATGCATAAAATCCAAGATCGCCCCATGGCCATTGGTGGCCAAGTGGTCATCCGCCCGATGATGTATCTCGCCCTGTCCTATGACCACCGCATCGTCGACGGCAAAGGCGCCGTGACCTTCCTTGTCCGCGTTAAAGAAGCGCTAGAGGATCCTCGCCGGTTGTTGATGGATCTTTAAAACGCCCTCGAAACAGCGCCAAGTGGCGCTGTTTTCAAATGTATCGAGATTGTTCAGATGACCCCAGAACTCACAGCTTTGACCTGCGCTGCGCTGCTGCAAATGGTGCAATTTGTATTGATGGCGGTGCCTGTGAATCTCGAGCTTGGGACAGGCAAAACGATGTCGCCGCGTGATCCTGCGCGGCTGGGCACCTCGATCATGGAACAAGTCAGCCCTCAAACGGGTCGGTTGATCCGTGCGCTGAACAATCATTTCGAGGCGCTCATTCTCTTTGCGATTGCGGCTGTGGTCATCTCCATTTCGGATAAATCTTCTGTTGCAACCGAGCTATGTGCATGGGCGTATGTCGGTGCACGCATTTTATACATTCCAGCCTATTACTATGGCTGGGTTCCAGCGCGGAGCATTTTCTATGGCGTTGGATTTTTGGCGACGGGCGTGATGCTTGTCGCGGCATTGATATGATGAAGGAGGCCTGTGATGGCATATGACGTAATCGTAATCGGCTCTGGACCAGGTGGCTATGTCGCGGCCATTCGCGCAGGGCAACTGGGCCTTAAGGTCGCCTGCGTCGAAGGGCGCGAGACATTGGGCGGCACGTGTTTGAATATCGGCTGCATCCCCTCCAAAGCCTTGCTGCACGCCTCGCATATGATGCATGAGGCCGAGCATAACTTTTCCAAGCTGGGCATTAAAACCTCTGCTCCCAAAGTCGATTGGGAGGTGATGCAGGCCCACAAACAAACGACGATTGATGGCAACACCAAAGGCATCGAATTCCTGTTTAAGAAAAACAAAGTCGATTGGATCAAAGGTTGGGCCAGCATCCCGCAAGCGGGCCAAGTCAAAGTCGGCAATGACGTCTATGAGAGCAAAAACATCCTGATCGCCTCTGGCTCGGATGTGGCGACATTACCGGGCGTTGAGATTGACGAAGAGATCATCGTCAGCTCGACCGGTGCGCTCTCTTTGCCGAAAATTCCCAAAAAGATGACAGTCATTGGCGCCGGAGTAATTGGCCTCGAGCTTGGATCAGTCTACGCGCGCTTGGGCACAGAGGTGACCGTTGTTGAATTCATGGACAAAATCACCCCCGGTATGGACAGCGATATTCAAAAGGGGTTCAAACGGATTTTGGAAAAGCAGGGCCTTAAGTTCATCATGGGCGCCGCCGTGCAATCCGTTGAACGCACCAAGACCAAGGCCAAAGTGACCTATGCCCTGCGCAAAGATGAGAGCACCCATAGCCATGATGCCGATGTCGTCTTGGTCGCCACAGGGCGCAAACCCTATACCGACGGTCTTGGGTTAGAGGCGCTTGGCGTGACCCTATCGCCGCGCGGGCAAATCGAAACCGATGCGCATTGGCAAACCAATGTCAAAGGGATCTATGCCATTGGCGATTGTATCGCCGGCCCGATGTTGGCGCACAAAGCCGAAGACGAAGGCATGGCCGCCGTCGAAGTGATCGCCGGCAAGGCCGGACATGTGAATTACAATGTCATCCCAGGCGTCATCTATACCACCCCCGAGGTTGCCAATGTCGGTAAGACTGAGGACGAGCTCAAGGCCGAGGGCCGCAAATACAAAACCGGCAAATTCCAATTCATGGGCAATGGCCGCGCCAAGGCCGCCTTGGCCGCGGATGGGTTTGTCAAACTGATCGTCGATGCCGAAACCGATCGCATTTTGGGCGCTCATATCATTGGCCCCGCTGCGGGGGATCTCATCCATGAGATCTGTGTCGGGATGGAATTTGGCGCCTCGGCTGAGGATATCGCCCTCACCTGTCACGCCCACCCCACCTTTAGCGAGGCGGTACGCGAGGCGGCGCTGGCCTGCGGCGATGGCGCGATCCACAGCTAACGCAAACCTTGGTATGGAAAACAAAAAGGCGGCTCTATTCAGGGCCGCCTTTTTCATTAAACTCGTCTATCGTCGTTTACGTTTCCGCATGCAGGGCATCTGAACCTGTCTCAATCACATCGGCGAGCCGCTCCATGAAATCCTCTTGGTCAACACCTTGTTCAATGGGCGGCAAGAATTCGATCGTCGCCGTGCCTGGATATTTCATGATCCCCGCTTTGGGCCAGACATGCCCAACATTGGCCGCCACCGGCACAACTGTTTGCTCGAGCTGCGTATAAAGAGCAAAGGCGCCCACTTTATACGGCATCTTCTCGCCCATCGGTACGCGGGTCCCTTGGGGGAAGATGATCAACTGGCCATGATAATTTTTACCATTCTTGGCCTGATCCAGCATCTTGCGAATAGCCTCAGAGCGCCGCCCCCGTTTCACGGGAATACAGCCAATCCGCCAGCCGTAGAACCCTAATACAGGCGCCCAAATCAATGAGGACTTCATAATAAATTTTGGACGTGGCACCATCGAAGTGATCATAAAAATATCCAAAAAGCTTTGGTGCTTGGACGCGATGATCACTTCGCCTTGGGGCGGTGTGCCGCGTGTTTCGGTTTTAATACCCACCATAAACCATGCAGAATAGCGCATCAGCCACGAAAAACTCCGCACCGCGGCCCAGCCGCCACGGACATCCACAATCGCCCATGGCATGAACAATAGCCCCCACACTGGCAGCATCGTATAAAGCCATACAAAGAATATAAACGAACGAAGAGCTTGGATCATCTGAGATCTTTCAATGTCGAGAGCGCCGCGCGCCGTGTTGAGAAAAAGGCGACCAGTGCCGCTGCTGGGGTGATCAAAACGGCATAAACCCATTCGCTGCCCTCAAAACTCAGGCGGGTCAGGATCTGCTCTTCGTCAAAGGCGGCCGTTGGCATCAGCATCATAACCCCAAGCCCAACGATTGTGCCCACCGCCGCGCCCGAGAGGACGCGCATGGTAAAGCGGCGCACAAAGGCGCCAGCGATATACCCATCCGTGGCCCCCACGAGACGTAGCACTTGGATCACCTGCGCATTTGCGGCCAAGGCGGCCGAGGCGGCCAAAGTGATCATCGTCCCCGTCGTTCCAATGATGACGGCCATAATCACCAATCCCAACGCATTGAGCCCACGGGCCGCCGTGACCACCGGTTGACGCCACCGCATGTGATCATCCAAAACCGCGCCAGGCACCTCTGCAGAAAGGCGCAGCCGAAGGCCTTGGGGATCAAACCCGACTTCATTCTCTTTTATTTCAATCAGTTGCGGCAAGGGCAACTGCTCGATGGGCATCTCTGCACCAAACCATGGGGCCAACAGCTCGGCTTGCTCTTCCTTGGTTAAGATGCGGAAACTTTCAACACCTGTTGTGGTCTCTAAGACGCGCTGCGCGGCTGAAATCTGTGCATCCATCTGATCCGTAGGGGCCGAGATCCGCAACGTCGAGCTATGCGCCAAATCCGCGCTCCACCGTGTGGCCAAGCGATCTGCCGCAAGCGACAAGGCCAAGGCAAACACCGCCAAAAAGGCCATGGCCGCCGCCGTCCAGACCGTCAGACGCGCACTAAACCCAGAGGGCGGTACAATGCGATCGGCCGTCATTTGCTTGGGGGCGATGCCAAAATCACTTGGGGCGTTCATGCTCATAGATCTGCTCCTGCGATACGGATTTGCTGCTGTGATATGCGCAAAATCCGCGAGGCCACTTGCGTTTTAGCCACTCGGATCAGGCCAATATCATGGCTCGCCACAATGATCGTTTTGCCCATTTTGTTCAGCTCAATGAGCAAGGTCAACAGACGCTGCGACATCTCCCAATCGATATTGCCAGTCGGCTCATCGGCAATAATCACATCGGGCGAGGTGATGATCGCACGCGCAAGGGCCGCACGTTGACGCTCCCCCCCAGAGAGCTCGGGCGGCAGGGCCTTGGCCCGATGGCTCAGCCCCACCCATTCAAGCAGCTCACGCAAATTATTTTGCTCGGCCAAGGATTGCCGCCCCGACACCATCAACGGCAACGCGATATTGTCATAAAGGCTGAGATGATCAAGAAACTGACAATCTTGATGCACCACCCCGATGCGGCGCCGCATGACGGCAATCTCGTCTCGGTCAAGAGTCGAAATATCTTTGCCAAAAACCGACACGCTGCCTTGGCTAGGTAATAAATCCAAATAGCACAGCTTTAAAAAAGTCGTTTTTCCCGCCCCCGACGGCCCCGTGACGAAAAAAAATCCCCCCGGCACAATGTCCAAAGCCACATCATGAAAGAGGTCTTGTGCGGCATGCGTGTAACGGTAGGCAACGTTCTGCAATGAAATCAAGGAAATCTCCCCTCAAATAAGGCGGCTAGGCTTGTGTTTTGCACAGATTTTGCGCAAGATTCAATCCAACATTGGCCCATTGTGTACAGCAATGCAAACCTTGATAATAGGGTCGTGAAATTGGCAACACTCTTGCCTGAGGAGAGAGCACCATGCGCTTGATTTGCCCAGACTGCGGCGCGCAATACGAAGTCCCCGCGCATGTGATCCCTGATGCAGGGCGCGACGTGCAATGCTCGGCCTGTGGCAACACATGGTTTCAATCCGCAGAAGCCGACTTGCCGGCCCCAGATAGCGCGAGCCAAGAGAGCGCGGGCCACGAGACAACGCCACAAGATGCGCCCCCTCAAGACAGGTCGCCCGCAGATACAGCGCCACCCGAGGCCGATCTCCCTCAGGCAGATAGCCCTATGGCCGAGGCGACACGCCCTGCCCCCGCCTTGCCCGTCAACCTCCCCCCTGCGGATGAACAAGGCTATGATCCCGAGGTCGAAGAAGACGACGCACCAACGCTTCGTTCAAACGTCCCAGCGCGCCGCCGTCTTGATCCACAAATCGCGGCGATCCTCAAAGAAGAGGCCGAGCGCGAACAACACGCGCGCACGACAGCCGCGTCATCGCCCGCCCCTATCGCGGAACGGCCCCCCGAGGTGCCGCAGCCAGAAAGCAAGACAGACGATGCCCCCGAAGACACTCCGAGGGACACCGAAGTGCCAGAAATTGCGCCCGTCATGCCGCAGCCTTCAGAGGCCACAGATGCCGAGCAGGCACATGATGCGACAGACCTCACCGCATCTGCTGCGGCTGAGGCTGCGATTGTTATGCCGTCGACTCCCTTGGACGCTTCAACGCAAAGCTCTGATCAAGAGGATGAACCCCAAGACGCCTTTGCCGTTGCAGATCAACCGTCGCTCGATACCACCGCGGATGACATCAGTGCAACGCTTGCGGATAAAGACTATGATGACGCCCGCATTACCAAAGAAGACATCACTTTGAGCACCGCTGCGCCGCGAGATGACAGCGACGCAGCATCGCAACGCCGTAGCCGCCTGCCGGACATCGAAGAAATGAGCCAATCTTGGTCTATCGTTGATGAAACGGACGCCCGCGCCGATGAAGAGCAGGCGCTATTAATCTCTCAAACACGGCGAAAATCAGGGTTTAACTTCGGGTTTTTTACAATGATCTTTGTCGCCATTGCCGCTGCAATGATCTATTGGCGCGCCGATGATATCATCGACTATGTGCCACAGATGGAACCTGCGCTAGACCTCTATCTCGACGAAGTGGATGCCCTGCGCGGCTGGGTGCAACGCACCGCGCGTGATATTGGCCTGTGGACCATCGATCTGGCCAATGAAATCAAAGCCGAAAGTGCGATCGAGCCTGAGTGACCTCCCGCTCGATCCGATTTTGGGCGTTGGTTATAGCCAATCCGGCACGCTATCGCGGGCGATCATCTCTTCGATGCTGGGCCGCGCGCGTATGACTGCGAATTGATCACCATCCACTAAAACTTCGGGGATCAAGGGGCGCGAATTATACTCGCTGGCCATCACGGCCCCATAGGCCCCCGCGGATCGAAACGCCACAAGATCATCTGCAGTCAACGGCGGCAAGGATCGCTCTTTGGCAAATGTATCGCCAGTCTCGCACACAGGGCCCACCACATCATACATCTCGACATCCGATGCGGCGGTGGGTTCATGGACGGGCACAATATCGTGATGCGCCTCATACATCGCAGGGCGCAACAGGTCATTCATCGCCGCATCCACAATTAGGAATTTGCGGCCCTCGCCCTCTTTAACATAGATGGTTTTTGTGACCAATATCCCAGCATTTCCGGCAATCAACCGGCCTGGCTCGATTTCAATTTCTGCATCCAAATGCCCCAAAACCCGCTGCACCATTGCGCCGTAGTCTTTGGGCGTTGGGGGCGTCTCATTGCTGCGCGCATAGGGGATCCCCAAACCACCGCCAAGGTCCAAGCGGCTGATCTCATGCCCGTCCGAGCGGAGCTCTTGGGTCAAATCGGCGACTTTTTGATAGGCCGCCTCAAAGGGCGCAAGATCGGTCAATTGCGAGCCAATGTGCACATCAATCCCGATGACTTTGATCCCCGGCAACGCCGCCGCCTGCGCATAGACTGCGCGCGCTTTGGCAATTGGGATGCCGAATTTATTTTCGGATTTGCCCGTGGCAATTTTATGATGCGTTTTGGCATCAACATCTGGGTTCACGCGAATAGTGATCGGCGCGATGACGCCAAGATTTTGCGCCACACTCGAGATCACTTCTAGCTCGGGCTCTGATTCCACGTTGAACTGCCGAATACCGCCGCTGAGGGCCAAGTGGATCTCATCGCGGGTTTTGCCCACTCCGGAAAAGACGATTTTATCCCCGGACACGCCGGCGGCTTTGGCCCGCGCATATTCTCCGCCAGACACAACATCCATGCCCGCACCGAGGCCGGCCAACACTTTGAGCAGTGCCACATTGGACGCGGCCTTCATGGCATAGCATATCAAATGATCCATGCCGCCAAGTGCCTCGTCAAACACGCGAAAGTGCCTCTCGAGGGTCGCACGGGAATAGCAGTAAAACGGCGTACCCACTTGATCGGCGATAACGCTGAGCGGCACATCTTCGGCGTGTAAAACGCCATTTTTATAAATGAAATGATCCATATTTTATCCTTCGCGCGTCTGGCGCAGCAAAATGAGAAGCATCAACGGCAGGCCGCAGCTCACCCCAATGCAAAATGTTGCTGGCACCACAAAGACATACCAAAAAGAGCGCGTCACACTCGCCCATAGCGCCCAAACAGACAAGGTCACCGCGGCGATGGTCAGATCCCAAACCAGACCTTCGGTCGCGGAATTGACATACCACGCATCGATCAGCGGCCCTAGCGCATAGCCCTCGGCCTCAAACCATGCGATAAAATGCATCATCGGGTGCACAGAGCCCCAAATCACCAAAGCCGCTAGGATCGCGGTGGCGATAGATTTATGCGCCGCGCTCATCACAGACCGATCGTAATGCGCGTGTTGCGCAATGGGCTAATGCTTACATTCGCTCCAGCGCTGAGCCCATTATTGCCCAACCCGATGCTTACATTCGCCGCAGGGGGTGGCACGGGATCGGACTTGATCCCGCATGCCGTGACGGCCGCTAGGATCATCAAAACACAGATGTATTTCATGACAACGCCTCTCTCCAACGAGTGATCTGCACGCGCACTTGGTCGGGCGCCGTGCCTCCGTATGAGATACGAGAGGCCACAGAATTATCAACACCTAGCACCGAAAATACATCCTGAGTGATCCCAGAATGCACCGATGTCATATCCTCAAGCGTCAGATCAGGCAGGTCGATCCCCCGATCCTCGGCCATCGCCACAAGGGTACCCGTGACATGGTGCGCCTCGCGAAAGGGCATGCCGAGTTTTTGAACAAGCCAATCGGCCAGATCTGTCGCCGTGGAAAAACCAGCCGAGGCCGCCGTACGCAGCGCCTCTTGATTGACACTCATCTCTGCCAGCATCCCTTGCATCGCCGCCAAAGAAAGTAAAAACGCATCTGAGGCATCAAAGACTTGCTCTTTGTCCTCTTGCATATCTTTTGAATAGCTCAGCGGTAGGCCTTTCATCACCATCATCAACGCGGTCGAGGCGCCAAAGATCCGGCCAATTTTGGCACGCATCAATTCGGCCGCATCGGGATTGCGCTTTTGCGGCATGATGGACGAGCCCGTTGACCATTTGTCGGACATGCGCACGAATTTAAACTGTGCCGATGACCAAATGACCAATTCCTCAGACAGGCGCGACAGGTGCATGGCACAGATCGAGGCGACCGACAGGTATTCAAGGGCAAAGTCGCGATCCGATACGCTATCGAGGGAATTGCCCGTTGGCCGATCAAACCCAAGCGCCGCAGACGTCATGTGCCGATCAATGGCAAAGGACGTACCAGCCAAGGCCGCCGCGCCCAAAGGACATTCATTCATCCGCGCCCGCGCATCACGCAACCGGCTAAGATCACGGCCAAACATTTCGACATAGGCCATCATGTGGTGACCAAATGTCACCGGCTGCGCCGTTTGCAAATGGGTAAATCCGGGCATCACCCAAGTCGCCCCCGCCTCAGCGAGGGTCAAGAGCGTGTCCAACAGCTTCACAAGTGCGTTATCCGCTTGGTCGATTTCATCGCGGACCCAGAGCCGGAAATCCGTCGCCACTTGATCATTGCGCGAGCGACCGGTGTGCAACCGCCCCCCTGCCTCACCAATAATTTCGGTCAGGCGCGCCTCAACATTCATGTGAATATCTTCACGTTCTTCTGAAAATTCAAAGCGTTGCTCGCGAATTTCCTCAAGCACCGTTTCAAGGCCCTGATCAATAGCCGCATGATCCTCTTGAGTGATGATCTCTTGCGCCGCGAGCATCGCAGCATGGGCGCGCGATCCGCGGATATCTTGCTCTGCCATTCGCTTGTCAAATGAGATAGAGGCATTAATTGCAGTCATGATGGCGCTTGGTGTATCTTTGAACCGACCGCCCCACATTTCATTAGAGGTTTTGCTCATGCTACAATCTGCCTTTTCTCGTCGTTGGATGTTGGCCCTTGTGTATACTGGGCTGATCTTATGTGCAATTCCTGCATTTGCCGTTGATCCAAACAATCTGCGCGCGGCGCGTTCGGGCGACATGCTCAAACTTGTGGTGCATGACACGCCCAAGCCTGTCACAGATCTGCCCTTTGGTTTGGCGGATGGCCCTGATCTAACAATGGCTGATTTTGCGGGTAAATACGTCGTTGTGAACTTTTGGGCAACTTGGTGCCCGCCGTGCCGCAAGGAAATGCCAAGCCTGTCAGAGCTTCAGACGGCCTTAGGCTCGGATACATTCGAAGTAATCACCATTGCAACATTACGCAACTCGCCAAGCAAAGTGGCGCAATTTTTCGCCAGCATCAAAGTTGACAACCTGCCGCTCTACATGGACCGCAATCGCGGTGCCTTTGCCCGATCCATGGGGGTTTTGGGGCTACCTACCACGTTAATTATTGGGCCCGATGGCCAAGAGATCGCGCGACTGACAGGGGATGCTCATTGGTCGGATGCCGATGCGATCACTCTTATCTCTAAGTTGATTGGACCCTAATACTCCTATGTCCCCAAAAGTGTCACAATAACTGCGATACAACTCCTTAATGTTGTCGTAATCAGGGTTAATACCTTATGTGAAAACAAACTCACTGGAGGAATGTACCGTGAAACGGCTGGTGCGGACACTATGCATAATGGCGTTGTTTGGCGGCTTAGGCCTTGCCTGTCTCTTCGTGTTGCAAAACCGCAGTACCGTGCATGCGATGCTTGACCATGGCTTCTTATATGTTTGGAGCCTCGACTTGAATAAAGAGCGTCAAAAAGAGGACGAGCAGTTCAAA
>JBDNBY010000055.1:0-4575 GCA_039767595.1 Paracoccaceae bacterium
CGGGGCCCATCGCCTGCATGATCGCTTTCGGTTTTCCAGACAAAGTTGTGATCTTCCATTCGAGATTGAACGGCTTAATCCCTAGGGTTGCTGCCATTCAAAGTTGCATAAAAAGGCCTTGCTTAAGTATAGGTAAAGGTGCACATTCGATATGGATGTGAACTTGAGGTAGAAAATATGGCTCCGTTAGAAGGGCCCATGCAAGTCGTGGGATCAGTAAAATGGTTCGACCCGTCGCGCGGGTTCGGATTTGTTTTATGTGAAGGTATCGATCAAGACGTGCTTTTGCACGTGAATGTATTAAAGAAATATGGGCAATCTTCTGTTGCCCCTGGCACGGCGAGGACAATTATCGTGCAGAATTACGATCGTGGATTACAGGCTATAGAAGTCGTTAATTATACAGTCGACAACGACACGTCAGTGCCGAGGTTGGATGATTTTGCAAAGCTGTCGCCTGAGGACATCGCCGTCATCGAGTTAGAGCCCGCCCGTGTGAAATGGTTTGATGCGAGTAAAGGCTTTGGATTCGCCAATGTGTTTGGCTTTGCCGATGATGTTTTTTTACATGCAGAAGTATTGCGTTATAATGGCCTAGCAGACGTTTCGCCGGGCGAGGCGATTGCAGTGAAGGTCGTCCAAGCGCAACGGGGATTAATGGCATGCGAAATCAAACCTTGGGACAGCGTCTAGGCTTCATTGGCCAAAGGATCGTGTGGGGTCTGTTTGCGGCAGGTGTGCCCTTTGGCACAATGGGGCAGGCGGCGTGCACAATTCCAGTCACCGTCATTGGCACGCAGGACACCGTCACCTTGAGTGCGGAGGTCATGCAAACAGCCGAGGCGCGGGCCATGGGTCTTATGTACCGCACCGAATTGGCACCAGATCATGGCATGTTATTCCTCTATCCTACGCCCCGCGCCGCGGCGTTTTGGATGAAGAATACCTATATCTCCCTTGATATCATGTTCTTTGATCGCTCAAAACAGCTGTTGGCGAATTTTCGCGAGACAACCCCCGAAGATGTCACGCCGCTATTTGGCGGGGATAACGTGCTCTTTGTGTTGGAAACCTTGCACGGGCTTGAGCAGAGATTCGCTTTGGGAGAAGTTGAAAAAATCTCATTTGATGAAGGGCTTGCCAGAGAATGCGGGGCATAGGTGAAAAAAATGAAAAAAGCACTTTTCATTGAGCAAACAGTTGGCTATACGACCCCTCACGGATCGGGGCGTAGCGCAGCCTGGTAGCGCACCTGTTTTGGGTACAGGGGGTCGCAAGTTCGAATCTTGCCGCCCCGACCACCGTAACTTCAGATAACACCTGTACTCATGATCACGACAAGCCGGCGGCTTATCGCGCCGAAGCACGATCGCTGCTACGGTCACAAAACCAGTTTCACTGTCTCGAATCGAGCATACACCCATTGGTATATCCGCCTTGGTCGTGATTGATTTGTATCAAAACAGTTTTTCTAAATACGCCGTAAGATATACCACCATAAGGTGGTAAACTGAGCGCCGACCACATCTTTGGATCGATTTGGGGTCAATCATTTTTTTTCAATTTTACAAAAATATATTCATTGACCCGTTGGGCTCACCACGGCAAGTAGTTGTGGTGGGTAATTTCGCTACAAGATGTTGTGGGTCTTGCAGTGCTATATTTGGTGGGGCGGTGAAACGAATTGAAGTTAACGAGGCCGAATAGTGAAAATTGAACGTATTTACACAACCGCAGGCGAGTCGCCCTATGCCGATATTGAATTTCGCCTGACGTCCTCTGAGATCGTGAAACCAGATGGCAGTGTCGTGTTCTCGATGCAAAACCTCGAAGTGCCCACTTCGTGGAGTTCAGTCGCCGCAGATGTGATTGCTCAAAAATATTTCCGTCGCCAAGGTGTACCAGCGCAATCGCGCCGTATTGCCGAGGATGGCGTGCCGGACTTTCTCCGCCGCTCAGTTCCGCAAGATGATGATACGCCTCTTGGCGGTGAAACGTCGGCCAAGCAAGTGTTTGATCGGATGGCCGGCGCTTGGACGTATTGGGGGTGGAAAGGTGCCTATTTTACAAATGAAGCCGATGCACAAGCGTATTACGATGAAATGCGGTATATGCTCGCGACGCAACGCGCAGCGCCCAATTCGCCGCAATGGTTCAACACGGGGCTGCATTGGGCCTATGGCATAGATGGCCCATCACAAGGGCATTACTACGTCGATTTGAAAACCGGCGAGATGGTTAAATCAGCCTCAGCCTATGAGCATCCGCAGCCGCATGCCTGTTTCATTCAATCCGTTGAAGATGACTTGGTCGCCGAGGGCGGCGTGATGGATTTGTGGACGCGCGAGGCGCGTTTGTTCAAATATGGTTCAGGCACCGGAACGAATTTCAGCTCGTTGCGCGGGGCAGGTGAGCCGCTTTCGAGTGGCGGCACATCTAGTGGTTTGATGGCCTTTTTGAAAATTGGCGATGCCGCGGCAGGGGCGATTAAATCGGGTGGCACATCGCGCCGTGCGGCCAAAATGGTGATTTGCGACGCCGATCACCCAGATATCCAAGATTTCGTCACGTGGAAAATCAAAGAAGAAGAAAAGGTCGCTAGCCTCGTCGCGGGATCAAAACTGCACGAAGCGCGCCTAAACGAAGTGCTTGCATCCGTCAAAGCGTGGGATGGCTCGGGCGAGGGGGCATATGACCCAAAGCAAAACGCCGCATTATCCAAGGCCGTAAAACGCGCCAAGCGAGATTTCATTCCCGAAAGCTATATCAAGCGTGTCTTGGATTATGCCAAGCAAGGCTTTGAAGAGCTACGGTTTGAGACGTATAGCACGGATTGGGACGGCGATGCTTATGCCTCGGTTGCGGGGCAAAACTCCAACAATTCTATTCGTGTGACAGATGCGTTTTTAACGGCAGTGAAAGAAGACCTTCCTTGGCAGCTTATCAACCGCACCGATGGCTCTGTAGCTGATACCATTCGGGCGCGGGATCTATGGGATGACGTGGGGCATGCGGCGTGGGCCTGTGCGGATCCTGGCATTCAATTTCATGATACGATCAATGCCTGGCACACCTGCCCGAAGGCCGGCGATATTCGTGGGTCGAATCCATGTTCCGAATATATGTTTCTTGATGATACGGCCTGTAATCTTGCATCGTTGAATTTGCTAAAATTCTACAAAGCCGGTCAATTTCAAACAGATGAATTTGCCCATGCCGCCCGCCTATGGGCCATCACGCTGGAAATCAGCGTTGCCATGGCGCAGTTCCCATCGCGCGCGATTGCCCAAGGATCCTATGAGTATCGCACGCTTGGCTTAGGCTATGCTAATATCGGCGGGCTTTTGATGACCATGGGGCTGGGCTATGATAGCGCAGAGGGGCGCGCTTTGTGTGCGGCGATCACCGCTGTGATGACCGGCGTCGCCTATTGCACCAGTGCCGAGATGGCCGAGCTTCAAGGGCCATTTGCCCAATATGCGGCCAATGCCGACGATATGTTGCGCGTGATTCGAAACCACCGAGCCGCAGCGCACGGCTTGGAGAGCTACGAAGCCTTAAACGTTTCTCCGGTTCCCCTCGATGCGCAGGCCTGCCCAGACGATGAATTGGTGCGCTACGCCAAAGCATCGTGGGACGAAGCGTTACGTCTTGGCGAGAAACATGGGTTTCGAAATGCTCAAACGACCGTGATCGCGCCCACTGGGACGATCGGCCTTGTAATGGATTGTGACACGACGGGGATCGAGCCTGATTTTGCATTGGTGAAGTTCAAAACGCTCGCGGGCGGCGGTTATTTTAAAATTATCAATCGGGCCGTTCCACAAGCGTTGACGCAGATGGGCTATTCGCCCGATCAGATCGATGCGATTGAGAAATACGCCGTCGGGCATGGGTCGTTGGATGGCGCGCCGCAAATCAACCATCATAGTTTGATGGGGCATGGGTTTGGTCCTGAGCAAATCAAAAAGATTGAGGATAATCTCGGTACAGCCTTTGATATTCGGTTTTTATTCAATCAATGGACCTTGGGCGACGAATTCGTTCAGGGGGTGCTTGGCATTCCCGCTGAAAAACTCGTCGATCCGGCGTTTTGCCTGTTGTCGCATTTGGGATTTTCCAAGGCGGCCATCGAGGCAGCCAATGATTACGTCTGCGGCACTATGACGATTGAAGGTGCGCCGCATTTAGATCCGTCGCATTATGCCGTGTTTGATTGCGCCTCTTATTGTGGTCGCAAAGGAAGCCGGCAGTTGAATGTTGAGGCGCATATTCACATGATGGCTGCCGCACAAAGCTTTGTTTCTGGTGCGATTTCTAAAACAATCAACATGCCGCAGCACGCCACGATGGAAGAGTGCCTTAAGGCATATGAGTTGAGCTGGTCCTTGGGGATCAAGGCCAACGCGCTCTATCGGGATGGCTCAAAACTGTCGCAACCGCTCGCGTCCTCATTGGTGGATGATGACACGTTGGAGAGCGATGAGGCTGTCTCGACCATTGAGCAAACTCATAGAGTGGCCGAAAAAATCGTTGAGAAGATCATCGTTCAACAACAGGTCGAGCGGCAAAAGC
>JBDNBY010000056.1:0-13042 GCA_039767595.1 Paracoccaceae bacterium
AAAACCAGTTTATAACGTAATACTGCGAGATGACAAAAGCTTTCCCGAAATTACGATCACGACCTCTCATAACTTTCCAATGATCAAAAAGCATCGCGGCGCGCGGCGTGAGAAGGGGGCCTATTTTGGCCCCTTTGCCAGCGCATCGGCCGTGAACCGCACGCTGAGCCATTTGCAGCGCGCGTTTTTGCTGCGCAATTGTTCGGATGCGATGTTCGACGGGCGCACGCGGCCCTGTTTGCAATATCAAATCAAACGGTGTTCTGGGCCATGTGTGGGAAAGATTTCTGCTGATGCGTATGCTCAATCCGTGCGCGATGCCGAACGGTTCCTCAAGGGCAAATCAACTGAGTTGCAAGAGACGTTGGCCGCCGATATGGCCCAAGCAGCTGAGGACATGGAATTTGAACGGGCCGCTGCCTTGCGCGATCGTATTCGCGCGCTGACTGCGGTGCAAACAAACCAAGGGATCAACCCGCGCACAGTGAGCGAGGCCGATGTCATTGCCCTTCATATGGAAGGGGGGCAGGCCTGTGTGCAGGTCTTTTTTATCCGAGCGAACCAAAACTGGGGCAACCAAGATTTCTATCCGCGGATCACCAAAGATGTCGAAGAGGCCGAAGTGATCGAGGCGTTTGTTGGCCAGTTCTATGATAACAAAGTGCCGCCCAAAGTGATCATTTTGTCCCATCCACCTCAGGATATGGCCTTGATGGCCGAGGCACTGGGACAAAAACTGGGCCGCAAAGTCGAGATGGCCGTGCCGCAACGCGGAGAACGGGCCGAGCTGATTGACGGCGCGCTGCGCAATGCGCGCGAAAGCTTGGGGCGTAAACTGTCTGAAAATGCGGCGCAGGCAAAGCTGCTATCTGGCTTGGCCGAGGTTTTTGCCCTCGAAAGCCCGCCGCAGCGGATCGAAGTCTATGACAACAGCCATATCCAAGGCACGAATGCCATTGGGGCGATGATTGTCGCGGGGCCTGAGGGCTATCTAAAAAGCCAATACCGTAAGTTTAACATCAAGGGTGATGACCTCACGCCTGGTGATGATTTTGGGATGATGAAAGAAGTCCTCTCGCGCCGTTTTACGCGGCTTTTGAAAGAGGATCCCGATCGTACTTTGGGGCTCTGGCCGGATCTGCTCTTGATCGATGGTGGGGCGGGGCAGGTTAACGCCGTTCACGAAATGATGCAGCACCACGGGGTCGAGGATATTCCGATGATCGGCGTTGCCAAAGGGGTTGACCGTGATCACGGCAAAGAAGAGTTTCACCGCCGCGGCGCTCGGCCCTTTGCCCTATCGCGCAATGATCCTGTGCTCTACTTTGTGCAGCGTTTGCGCGATGAGGCGCACCGTTTTGCCATTGGGACGCATCGCGCCAAACGCGCCAAGGCGAACATGGCCAATCCGCTCGACGAGATCGAAGGCGTGGGACCTGCACGCAAACGGGCGCTGTTGGCGCATTTTGGCTCGGCCAAGGCCGTGTCGCGCGCCGCGCTGAGTGATTTGCGGGCCGTGGATGGGGTGTCTGATGCGCTAGCTGAAACGATTTATGCCTATTTTCGCTCAACGGCCTAAGGCAGGTGCAAATTCGGCGCTGCACCAATATTGAGTGGCCCTAAGTAAACATTCCCGCCGCGCAGATCAATCGGCAGGTCAAGCGTCTCGCCATCGGCAAAAAACATGCCCGCCGCCGCTACAATTTGGGTACGTGTCTCGGCGGCCATAGTCGCGCCAAAGATCTGTTCGAGCATCCGATCCAGCGCCGTGCGCCAATTCACGAGCCGCAATTGCAGCGCTCCTTCGGGAATGCCGCTGTGATCCACTGTCACATCGCCAGCGAGTAAAAATTCAGTCGCCCCCAAAGTGCCGCTGATTTTCTTGAGGGACACGCGCGTCATCTTGGGGCGCGCCTCGCTCAATGCGGCCTTGTCTAGCGGGCGGTCGAGGTCGATCTCTATGTCACCTTGGACGTGATTATTGCCGGTTGTATTGGGAAAGTCAGGGGTGTTTAGTCCCAAGGCACGCAGGTTTATTTTATAGGACTGTGGCGCGGCCTCAATATCGTGGATTGCGGCAAAGACCTCGTCAAATTGCGCAAATGGGGCCGTGTCGCGATCAATGGTCACGCCGGTTCCGTGCAAGTTGCTACGGCGCACGGCGCCGTTTTGGCGCAGGTTCACCACTAATGAGGCCTGAAGCTTTTCATTGCGAATGCGGTATTCCGTTTGCGGCGTGAATAAAAAATGCTCATTTGGAAAGGCGGCAATGATATGTTGCAGCTTATAAGACAGGCTGAGGGTTTGGAAAAACGGTGCCTCCCAACCAAGGCCGCTTTGGGTGTCGGCGATAAAAACATCGCTGAGCATCACATCGAACCGATTGGGAAAGCCTGTGACCTCGAGATCTGTGTAATTGGCAGACCACCCTCGATCATCTTGGGCGGCGAAATATGCGATATAGGCTTGCGCCACAGCGCGTGATCCAATGACCCAATATCCGGCCCAAAGGCTGGCGGTGATGATAATCAATGCTAAGAGCCGCTTCATGGGTCCCCTCCCGGTTTACTTTAGATGTATTTTCCATAATGGATTGGGGGACGGAGGACTAGGAAAAATGAGTCTATGGGTATTTGGCTATGGATCACTGATGTGGAACCCTGAGTTCGACTATCTGCAAAAGCGGCGGGCTCGTGTGCAGGGGTTTACGCGTGGCTTTTCGATGGCATCTGTGCATCACCGCGGCACAGCCGAGGCACCAGGATTGGTCTTGGCGCTGGATCCGCAGCTGGGGGCCCAGTGCGAGGGGATCGTGTTTGAAGTGGCGGCGCACAATGAGGCCGCTGTGATCCAAGCTTTGCGGGAACGTGAATTGGTATCATCGGCGTATATCGAGGCGATACTGCCAGCACAGTTCGATGGCGGAAGTAGTATTCAAGTGTTGGCCTTCATCATGGATCAGTCGCACACGCAATATTGCGGCCATCTCACGTTAGAAGAGCAAGCGCAGATTATCGCACGCTCTGTCGGCGGGCGCGGGCCAAATTGGGATTATCTGTATAATACGGCGGCCCAATTGCGCGAATTGGGTGTGGATGATGCCGATATGAATTGGTTAGAGGCCCGCGTGCGCGAAATCAGACACGAACGCTTGGCTTAATCAAAACGCTATTCTAAGGTAAAACCAGAAACGCCAATAAAGGGGGGCACCTATGGCTCCGATGCGCAGTGCAAATAACCCGCAAATGACTTTGCCAATTCAGCCTTTGGTGCTGATCTTGCTTGTATTGGCAGGGGTTGGCGCGGGGATCATAATGGTCGCACCGCAATTGATGCCGATCTTTTTGGCCAATGTGTATATCAACGGATTTATTGCATTGGTGTTTTTGTTTGGCGTCGCAATTTGCCTGTATCAGCTCTTTAGCGTGATCCTTGCCATCCGCTGGGCCAATGCAACGCCGGTTTTTACCGATGAAAGCACGTTTGATCGCGCACAAGCGGCGCCGCGTTTGTTGCAGCCCTTGGCGAATTTGTTGCGCGAGCTGCGCGAAGGTATGAAGATCAGCAACGCCGCCGCCACCGCGATCCTAGAATCGATCGCCTCGCGCATCGAAGAGGGCCGCGAAATTTCGCGCTATGTCGTGAACCTTATGATCTATCTTGGTCTCTTGGGGACATTCTATGGCCTTGCCACCACTGTGCCGGCCTTGGTCGAAACGATCAAATCCCTGAGCATCTCGGCCGATCAAGACGGCGCTGACATGTTTGCGCAGTTGATCAATGGTCTCGAAGGGCAATTATCGGGGATGGGCGTGGCCTTTGCCTCGTCCCTGCTGGGACTGGCGGGATCCTTGGTGGTTGGTCTGCTTGAGATATTCGTCTCACATGGACAAAATCGTTTTTACCGCGAACTCGAAGAGTGGATCAGTTCGATCACACGGCTGTCGTATTCAGAGCAGGATGCCGAGGGCCAAGGCGGGGTTTTGATCGTGGCGGGCGTGCTCGAGCGCATGAATGAGCAATTGAATCAATTCACCAAACTCTTTGCCACCGCGGAGCAATCCCGCACCAAGGCAGACATGCGCATGGCCCAATTACAAGAGCTGATCATGGATCTTGTGCGTCATCTAGAGGCGTCATCGTCCAACCGCGAAAGCACCCAACAGTTGATCACAGCACAGCACAGCTTGGCCGATGCGATCCGCGATCTGGATCTGAGCGAAGGGTTTGATGCCGAAAGCCGTATGCGCCTGCGTTCAATTGATATACAAGTGCTTCGTTTGCTCGAAGAGTTGTCCTCGGGTCGCCACGACACCCTCTCGGCGCTGCGCAGCGATATTCAAGCGTTGATCGCGACGATCTCAGCGCAGGGGCGCGGCTAAACCATGGCTCTTTCGCGCAGAACAGGGCAGCGATTTCAATCCTCGATCTGGCCGGGTTTTGTTGATGTGATGACAGGGCTGCTGTTGGTTTTGATGTTCGTTTTGATGATCTTTACCGTTGCGCAGTTTTTACTTAGTGAAATGGTCTCGGGAAAAGATGATGAGCTGAGCGAACTCTCACAAGAGTTGACTGATCTGGCGGGATCATTGGGCATGGCCCAGCTGCGCAATCGCAATTTAGAAGAGGAACTTGTCGGCGTGGTGCGCGAGTTAGAGTTGGCGCGCGGCGCAATCTCTTCGCAATCTGAGCAAATCGCATCATTAGAAGGGGCCAATTCCGATATGACCGCGCGGCTCTCGGCGTTGTTGCAACAGCAGCAAGCGACCCAAGAGACATTGGCGCAAACCCAACAAGAGCGCGATCAGGCGTTGATTGAAATTGATGCGCAGGCGCAGACCATTCGTACCACCCAAGACATGGCAGATGCGTTGAAAAACCGTCTTGAGGAGGCCGATGCCGAGTTGAGTGTGCTCAGCCTTGAGCTGGATGCCGCGCGCGAAGAAGCGGCGGATACATTGGCGATGCTGGCCGCAGCGCGCACAGCCCAAAAGAGCCTGACGCGGGATTTGGCCGCGGCCCTATTGGCCCGAGATATGACCCAAGAGCGGCTGGAGGAAACCCAATCAGATCGCGATACCCTCGAAGCGACCCTCACCCAAGAACGAGAGCTTAATGCCCAAGAGCAGCAAACTTTGAAAGATGTGCTGGCTCAATCGCAGCTGACCAACCAAGAGATTGAGGCACGTTTGGCCGCGGCCCTTGCGGCGCAAGTAGATATTGAAAAAGACCTCAGCGCGGCCGAGCAGCGCGCCGCCCTATTGGCGCAGACCCAAACGGCCTTGGATGCAGAGCGCGCCCTCTCGACCCAAGCGCAGCGCAATGTTGAGGCGCTCAACGCGCAAGTGCGCGCCTTGCGTACGCAGCTGGGGCAATTGCAGGGTCTCTTGGACGAGGCCAAGGCCCAAGAGGCCGCCGATAATGTGCAAATGCAATCTCTTGGCACAGATTTGAATATCGCGCTGGCCCGCCTTGCCTCTGAAGAGCAGCGGCGCCGATCTCTCGAAGAGGCAGAGCGCAAGCGATTAGAGGAAGAGGCCCGCCGCTTGGCGGATGAAAAAGAGCAGTTGGCCAATCAAGCCCAAGATTTGGTGCGCTATCGGTCAGAGTTTTTTGGCCGCATGCGCGACATTGTTGCCAATATGGACGGGGTGCAGATCAAAGGCGATCGATTTGTCTTTTCGTCCGAAGTGCTGTTTGATGTGGGATCCGCGGATTTATCTCAAAGCGGTATGGCTGAAGTTGCCAAAGTGGCCGATCTGTTGCGACGCATTTCCAGTGAGATCCCCCCAGAAATAGATTGGCTGATCCGTGTGGATGGCCATACCGACAACACACCGTTGTCGGGCGGCGGTGACTATGCCGATAATTGGGAGTTGAGCCAAGCGCGCGCTCTGTCTGTGGTGCGGTATTTATCCCAGACCCAAGGCATCGCGCCACAGCGTCTGGCGGCCAATGGCTTTGGTGAATATCAACCGATCACTTTGGAGGATACCCCAGTGGCCCGCGCGCAAAATCGCCGGATTGAGCTTAAACTCACAGAGCGATAAGCGGTCGGTCAGACGAAAAAAAACGCGAGGTTTAACCTCGCGTTTTTTGTTTTCAGTAAATTGGTTGCTTATTCTGCGGTCAAAAGGCGCGTATCGCCTTTGCCGGCGATCTGCTTTTTGGGCGTGTCCTCGATATCAAGGCGCAGCTTGTCCTCATGCACACGCACTTTGACGACGCCGCCTTTGGACAGTTTGCCAAAGAGGAGCTCTTCTGCCAGTGGCTTTTTGATATGCTCTTGGATCACTCGGGCCAAGGGGCGTGCGCCCATTTTCTCGTCATAGCCCTTCTCGCCCAACCACGCCGCGGCCTCGGGTGTCAGTTCGAACGTGACGTTGCGATCCATCAGCTGTGCTTCGAGTTGCAGAACGAATTTTTCAACCACGCGCAAGATCACCGATTTCGGCAGTGGTTTAAAGGCCACGACAGCATCCAAACGATTGCGGAATTCAGGTGTAAACGTCCGCTCGATCGCGGCGATATCTTCGCCCTCGCGGCGGTCGCGTCCAAATCCGATCGCAGCCTTGGCTTGCTCAGTCGCGCCAGCGTTCGACGTCATGATCAACACAACATTGCGGAAATCCACCGCGCGGCCATTGTGATCGGTTAACGTGCCATTATCCATGACTTGTAGCAGAATATTGAACACATCTGGATGCGCTTTTTCAATTTCGTCCAGCAGCAGCACGCAGTGCGGATGTTGATTTACCCCATCTGTCAAAAGGCCGCCTTGGTCAAACCCAACATAGCCCGGAGGGGCCCCGATCAGGCGCGACACAGCGTGTTTTTCCATATATTCCGACATATCGAAGCGGAGCATTTCCACGCCGAGGATATCAGAGAGTTGCTTGGCCACTTCGGTTTTGCCGACACCCGTTGGCCCCGCAAAGAGATAGTTACCAATCGGCTTGTTCGGCTCGCGCAAGCCGGCCCGTGAGAGTTTGATCGCCGATGAGAGAGATTCAATCGCCTCATCTTGGCCAAATACAACGCGCTTCAATGATGCCTCAAGATCGCGCAGAACCGTTGCGTCATCTTTTGACACGTTTTTCGGCGGAATGCGGGCGATTTTCGCGACAACATCCTCAATCTCTTTGGTACCGATTGTCTTACGGCGCTTCTTCTCGCTTAGCAAATGCTGCGCGGCGCCGGCCTCATCGAGTACGTCGATGGCTTTGTCCGGCAGTTTACGGTCATTCATATACCGAGCCGAAAGCTCAACAGCAGATTTTACGGCTTCTGACGTGTATTTGATGCCGTGATGCTCTTCGAAATAGGGCTTGATACCGCGAAGGATTTTGATGGCGTCTTCAACACTGGGCTCTTCGACGTCGATCTTTTGGAAACGCCGCGCGAGCGCGCGATCTTTTTCAAAATGCTGACGGTATTCTTTGTATGTGGTTGAGCCCATGCAGCGCAATTTGCCCCCCTGGAGGGCGGGCTTGAGCAAGTTAGAGGCGTCCATCGCCCCGCCAGACGTCGCGCCCGCGCCAATGATCGTGTGAATTTCATCGACGAAAAGGACGGCATCAGGATGCTCTTCGAGTTCTGTGACGACGGCCTTGAGGCGCTCTTCGAAATCACCGCGATAGCGCGTTCCAGCGAGCAAAGCGCCCATATCCAGAGAGAAGATCACAGTTTTTGATAAAACGTCCGGCACGGCACTCGTGACGATGCGCTGGGCAAGGCCCTCGGCGATGGCCGTTTTGCCCACGCCCGGATCACCGACTAGGATCGGGTTGTTTTTCGACCGGCGGCATAGCACTTGGATGCAACGTTCCACTTCACCATCACGGCCGATCAACTTATCGATTTTTCCGTCTGTGGCTTTGGCATTCAAGTCGACGCAGTATTTTGCCAATGCGCTGCTGTCTTTGTCATCTTTGACGCGGCCGGATGTTTCGTCGCGTGCGCTGCTGGCTTCGTCATCGGATCCTTGAACATCGCGCTTCTCGGACAGAAGCGGGTTTTTCGATACGCCATGCGAAATGTAATTCACGGCGTCATAGCGCGACATGTCTTGATCTTCGAGGAATGTCACTGCGGCGGCGTCCCGCTCGGCGAACATCGCGACCAGAACATTTGCGCCCGTCACTTCGACGCGGCCCGAGCTTTGGACATGGATGGCGGCACGCTGAATCACCCGTTGAAAGGCGGCGGTGGGGACGGCTTCTGATCCTTCGATCCCCGTCACCAGATTGCCCAACTCATCATTAATGTATTCGTTGAGATCGGCGGCAAGCTTTTCGACATCCACGTCGCAGCCCTTAAGGACGTTGATCGCGTCTGGCTCTTCGGTCAATGCCAAGAGCAAATGTTCTAAAGTGGCAAATTCGTGCGCCCGTGTGTTGGCCGAGGCCAATGCGGCATGAATTGCTTGTTCCAGTGTCGAAGAAAACGATGGCACGCGATTAATCCTATTACTTGTTATGGCGACTGACGCCTGATTACATATCTTGGCACGTTTTGTGCGGCATTCAAGTCCACAGATAGCTTTGTTATCATAATCAAACGGTCAATATTTTACGTTTGTTACGTTGAATTCGCTTAAAATGCGTCCTTTAGGCGCCTAATTTCAGCAAAAAAAGCCTCTGCGGGGTGATTTTCTAAGTGAATGTTTTTTTGTATTTCTGGACTGTGTGGGCGCAAAAATGGATTTGTGTTTAATTCCTCACGCAGTTGTGAGGGCACAGTTGGCTGATCTTTGGCGCGCAGTTTGTGAATGTCGGACAGGCGCGCGCGCAGATCTTTGTTATTTGGCTCAAGCGTTTGGGCAAAGCTGGCGTTGGCATGCGTGTATTCATGGCCAGAGTAAATCCAGGTGTCTTGGGGCAGGGCCGCTAGTTTTTGAAGGCTTGCGTGCATCTGCGCTGGGGTCCCTTCAAAAAGGCGCCCGCAGCCCATCGCCATGAGCGTGTCTGCACTAAAGAGCGCGTTTTGGTCGGGCAGGTACAGGGCAATATGGCCAATCGTGTGCCCTGGTACGTCATAGATATGAGCCGGCAGGCCAATGATCTGTGCCGCGCCTTCGGCATAGCTGTGGTCGAGCGGTGGGAGACGTTCGGCATCACTGGCCGCCCCGTGGATTGTTAGGGGGCCGTCTTGTTGCAGTTCGGCCAATCCATTGACGTGATCCCAATGGTGATGGGTCAAAAACACATCTGTTAATTGCCATCCGCGCGCGTCTAAAGCCGCCTTAATCGGGGCGGCCTCTGGGGCGTCAACCAATAGGGTTTGATGCGAGTTGGCATTGTGCACCAAAAACGCATAGTTGTCTTTTAGGCAGGCAATGGTAAGAATTTCTACAGTCATGCAAACAGCATACTGACGTGATCTTGTATGTAAAGCGCTGATGCCTCTCAAAGTCCAAAGTTGGAAACATGTATTTAGACGTTCAGGAGCTCAAAAACTTTTACTACCGAAGCGCCCTTGGCCGCGCGGTGCAAAAGTCATTGCGCGGTGAGATTTATAAAATCTGGCCTGAGGCCAAAGCGCTCAACGTCGTGGGGTATGGGTTTGCGGTGCCTGTGTTGCGGCACTATCTGCCCCATGCCCGCCGCGTTGTGGCGTTGATGCCGGCGCCGCAAGGTGTCTGTGCTTGGCCGCAGGGCCTGCCGAATGTCACAGCCTTGTCGTATGAGGATGCGTGGCCTTTGGATACGGGGCAGGTGGATCGGTTGATCGTCATGCACGCGTTGGAGTTTTCGGAGCGTCCGACAGATTTGCTTGAGGAATGTGCGCGTGTTTTGGGGCCAGGGGGGCGCGCTCTTTTTGTTGTGCCGTCGCGGGCCAGTGTTTGGGCGCGTCGCGAGACGACGCCATTGGGCCATGGGCGGCCCTATTCCTTGGCCCAACTGGAGGCTCAGCTGCGCGAGCACGGCTTTGTCGTGGAGCGCAGCGCCTCGGCCCTCTTTGGATTGCCGGTCTCGGGGCGGTTCTGGTTGCGGGTGTCGCAGATTTTGGAAAAATCGGGCCGCCACTTTTCGGCGCTCTATCCGGGCGGTGTTGTCTTGGTGGAAGTGAGCAAGCGTGTCACGCCGCTGACGGGAACAGGGTCAAAGGATATTTTGCAATCCGCCTTGGGTGTTTTGGCGCCAAAGCCACAGACGCAACCGACCCGGTCTGTACCTGCCGGGACGGTAAGGGGTGCAGCGCTTCGCGATCAAGGCAGGTCTCAGACGTAGACGTTGATTCGATTGAGGTTGGTTAAATCCGTCCCGAGGGCAGGGGATTCGTTAATATGCCCGTCGATGAAGTCTCTTGTATCCGTATCCATCAAGACGTGACCTAAGTCGATATGCGCTAATATGTGCATGTCGCACGGCTCAACCCCCATGAGGGCGGCTTGGCTCGGCTCTTGGCCGTCGCGCGTGTAGATCAGTTCGAGATGGCGGCTCATTTCAACGCTCTCATCATCGCCTGTGGGTTCCTCTTGCGTGTACTCGACAAGAAAAAACTGACCGCTTACGCCAGAAGGCAAGTCGCATTCGAATTGATCTGTTGGCTGCGTGAGATCGACATGCGTGGTGTAGGCGCAGGGGTTATCGACATGTTGCGTGTCAAGATGAGCGATCATCTCTGAGGTAATAATGAGGTTGATCGTTTCGCCATCACTTGGCGCAGCTGCAGGCTCTGCGAGTGGGGCGGTGGCGACAAGCGGCGCCTGTGACGTATCAGTTTCGGGGGAGGATTCAGGGTTTTGTGTGGTTTCAGATGCGGCGTTCGTGACCTCAGGCGCGTCCTCACTCAGCGGTCCAAGGCCCAACCCAGCGGTTGCTGTTGAAGCGTCGTCCTCTTGGGGCGCGTCGGTGGTGGCGGCGTCGCTTTCTACGTCTTCTGTGGAAAGCGTTGCAATGCTCATGGCGCCAACGAGCGAAAGGAGAAATATACCTAGCATGGTTTTATGATCCGTTACCTACTTGTGATATGTATATCGAAAAAGAAGGGACGTGAAAAACCATCTTAAGTATGGTTTTCGCAAGGAAAATAAACTCTTTAGCTTGACTAGTTTTAAATCTATCACCTCACTGTTGTAAATCAGGCCTTGTTCGAAACAGTTTTAAAGAGTGTTTCGCCGCACTGCACGAATTTGGTGTTCTTTGTGCGTGATGATTCTGGGTTAGGGTTTAGGGCATGTCTCGCGCATTGGCAGGGGGAATGCAGCGATGCAGCGCGATGACATATTGTCGCAGCATCGCAGGGGGCTGGCTGCACGGCTGCTCGCATATATCGGGTAGTATGCCATTGTATGCCGTATTGTGATGGGACTGCCTGATAATCCCTTGTCGTTTCAGTTTGTTGTCAGTTGCCTCTGCGGCACGCCTGCGTTTGAACACCGATAGTGTTTTTTGCAAAAAATTTGCGTTGCACCTCAAGATGTAGACCCGAGCGCCATAAGAAAGGTTGCCACATGCTCAGGGCTCTGCTAATGGCTGCGCATCATTCAAAGAAGGTCCCATGCGCGCCGCTCCTTTCACTTTCGAGGTACGGCGCGATCCTTGTGAGGATCAGTGAAAACAAAGAGGGATGGACGTGTCAGAGCCAGCTTCAATTTCAAGCGGAATTGCGCAACGCTATGCAACGGCTGTTTTTGATCTTTGTGTTGAGGGGAATTCCCTCGCAGATCTCGAAAAAGATATCGCAACGTTGAACGCTGCCTTGTCCGAAAGCGAAGATCTCGGCGCATTGATTACAAACCCGTCATATAGCCGCGAGGAACAGCAAACCGCGATCGCAGCAATTTCTATAAAGGCGGGTGTCTCCGCTGTTATGACCAATACGCTTGCCTTAATGGCGCAAAACCGTCGTCTGTTTGTGATGCCGGCGTTGCTCAGAACATTGGCAGCGCAGTTGCGCGAGCACAAAGGCGTTGTCCCCGTTGAAGTGACATCTGCCAAAGCACTCACACAAAAGCAATCAGATGCTCTTGTGAAGTCGATCAAAGATCAGATCGGAAAAGAAATCGAAATTCAGGCCACTGTTGATTCAGACATCATCGGTGGTCTTGTCGTTAAAGTGGGCTCTAAAATGGTCGATACGTCGATCCGTTCAAAGCTCAACTCCCTCCAAAACGCAATGAAAGAGGTCGGATAAATGGGAATCCAAGCTGCAGAAATTTCTGCGATCCTTAAGGACCAGATCAAAAACTTTGGTCAGGACGCAAATGTAGCCGAAGTTGGCCGCGTATTGTCAGTAGGTGACGGTATCGCGCGTGTCTACGGTCTAGATAATGTACAAGCCGGTGAGATGGTTGAATTCCCAGGTGGTATTCAAGGCATGGCGCTGAACCTTGAGACGGACAACGTCGGTGTTGTTATCTTCGGTACAGACCGTGACATTAAAGAAGGCGACACAGTCAAGCGGACCAACTCGATCGTTGACGTGCCAACAGGCGACGCACTTCTGGGCCGTGTCGTTGACGGCTTGGGCAACCCAATTGATGGCAAAGGCCCGATCGCAACAACCACGCGCGCATTGGCCGAAGTCAAAGCGCCGGGCATTATCCCACGGAAATCCGTTCACGAGCCAATGGCAACAGGTCTCAAGTCAGTTGACGCGATGATCCCAATCGGCCGTGGTCAGCGCGAATTGATCATTGGTGACCGCCAAACAGGTAAAACAGCTGTCGCACTTGACGCGATCTTGAACCAAAAAGCGTATAACGACGCAGCCGAAAACGAATATGACAAGCTGTATTGCGTTTATGTTGCGATTGGCCAAAAGCGTTCGACAGTGGCTCAGTTGGTGAAAAAGCTCGAAGAAACAGGCGCGATTGAATATTCAATCGTTGTGGCGGCGACAGCCTCTGATCCTGCACCGATGCAGTTCCTTGCACCTTACGCAGCGACAGCGATGGCCGAGCATTTCCGCGACAATGGCCGTCACGGTTTGATCATCTATGATGACTTGTCCAAACAAGCCGTCGCCTATCGTCAGATGTCACTTCTTTTACGTCGCCCACCCGGACGTGAAGCGTATCCTGGTGACGTTTTCT
>JBDNBY010000057.1:0-2810 GCA_039767595.1 Paracoccaceae bacterium
CGGTGCGGTCCATGCATCACGTTTTGTTGGCCCATGGCACGGCAATCACGGCCCTGCGCGAGATGGGCCAAACGAACTTGGGCGGTGTGTTTAACCTCGAATGGTCAGGCCCCGCAGATGAGACACCGGCCGCCCAAGAGGCCGCCTTAATGCATGACGCCTATTACAATCGCTTTTTCCTCGAGGGCGTGTTTCAAAAATCTTACCCCAATCGGCTGATGCCAACGTTCGAGCCCCACCTCCCCAAAGGGTGGGAGGACGATTTTGACACCATCGGCGCGCCCTTGGATTGGTGCGGAATTAACTATTATACGCGCAGCTCGATCGCGCCGTCAGATGGCCCATGGCCACATCATCACGCCGTCGCCGGCCCCTTGCCCAAAACGCAAATGGGATGGGAAATTTACCCCGAAGGCCTTTATAAATTCCTGATGCGCCTCAAGGATGAATACAACATCACGATGCCGATATATGTCACAGAAAATGGCATGGCTCATGAGGATCAGATTGCAGAAGGTCAGATCGCAGATCCCCAGCGGATTGCCTATATCCAAGATCACCTTGATGCCGTCGCACGGGCCCGCAATCAGGGCGTGAATGTCCAAGGGTACTATGTCTGGTCGCTGCTGGATAATTATGAATGGGCGTTGGGATATGAAAAACGCTTTGGCCTCATTCACGTGGATTTCGACACGCTGGAAAGGACGCCCAAAGCATCATATCATTGGCTCAAAGACAATCTGTCACGCCCAGCCCCGTAGTCGTCGCAAAGGGCCGCGACTAAAGAACGAGGGGTCGGCGCGAGCGTTGGCGCTGTAGCTCAATATGGCCCAGCGGCGTCCATCCCACCAGTGCCGTCTCGGCCAGATCCCCGCGAAAGGCCGTGCGGATCACGCTTTCGACCTTTTGACGGTCACGTTTGGCGACGGGGGCCGTATCAATGACAATTTGGCCGCCCAACCCGCGCAAACGCAATTGCCGCGGCAATTCGCGCAGCGCATCAATTGTCGTGCGCACACCTGATCCAATGCTATTGTCCGCGCCCGTGTTGACATCCACCGCGACCAAGGCGCGGGTCGGCTCTACATACATCGAGGCGCGATTGGGCAACATCACTTTGGACGTGCGCAGCGCATCGAGTGCCTCGAGCACGCCGTGCGTTTCAAACGCATCCTCGCGTTCGACTACATCGGCGGGCTCGGACCATTCACGCCACGCATATTCATGCGCCCCGTCCCCATCGAGCAACAGCGCAGGGCCCGTTTCATCATCGCCAATAATCGCCTGTGCCAAATCGAGCATGGCGATCAGATCCTCGGCAATCGCGTCATCTGCACTGTCCATACAAGACGAGCGCAAGATCACGCCAAATTCGGCAGGGGCCTCAATTTCATCCAGCAAACCGCGCAGTTCCACGCGGCGCTCTTCTGATTTGATCGAGCGGGAAATATTGCGACCCGGTTTGTTTGGGGTGACAATCGCGTAGCGGCTTTTGAACAAGACATCTTGGGTCACAGGGATCGCCTTGCCATCCTCGGCAAAGCCTGTGACTTGCACCAACAGCTCTTCGCCTTGGCGCACGCCTTTGACTTGGCGCAAAAACAAACTGCCAATTGGAGAGGCTAAAAACACCCCGCCTTGCCCTTTGACGGGGCGATCCACGCGGCCCCGCAAAATCGTGCCGGGCATCGGTTCGTCATGATCAATCATAACATCCCACAGCTGACCATCTTTGAAAAATGCGGCGGCCTCTTGGCCTTTGTATTGGCCGAGGATGATTTGATTGCCCTTCATACGGGGGAACTCCATTCATAACCAGCTGCAGTCAACAGCCCGTAGGTTTCTGCCAAGGGCAGACCAACAACCCCTGTGTACGAGCCTTGCAGCCATGGGATAAATTTACTGGCCTCGCCTTGGATACCATATCCGCCGGCTTTGCCCTGCCAATCGCCCGTGGCGATATACGCAGAGATTTCTGTGTCGGTCAGGCGCTTCATCTTTAATGTGGTCACAACATCGCGCGCCCAGCGCTGTGCGCCGCGTTTGACACAGACGGCCGTGATCACAGTGTGACGCCGCCCCGACATGAGCGCCAGAAACTGCGCCGCCTCTTGGGCATCCTTGGGCTTGCCCAAAATGCGCCGCCCCACGGCAACCGTCGTGTCGGCACACAGGACGATATCATCTGGCTCTGCGGCGATGGCGTCCAATTTACCATTGGCAATGCGCATGCAATAGGCCCGCGGTTTTTCCCCGCGCAGCGGCGTTTCATCAATATCTGGCGGGCAGACCTGTAGATCATGCACGCCCAATTGGCCCAAAAGCTCTTGGCGTCTTGGGCTGCCGGATCCTAGGATAAATGTCACGGGACGTTGCCTGCTTATTTAAAGCGGTAGTTGATGCGCCCTTTGCTCAGGTCATAAGGCGTCATTTCGACTTGGACCTTATCACCTGCGAGAACGCGGATGCGGTTCTTGCGCATTTTTCCTGCCGTGTGGGCGATAATCTCATGGCCATTCTCAAGTTCGACCCGAAATGTCGCATTAGGCAAGAGTTCTTTTACGACACCTGGGAATTCGAGAATATCTTCCTTGGCCATGTGATCTCCTATATTTGCTATACGTCTGCGCTACATGACGCGGTTTCGCAGAATTTTCAAGGCTTTTTACAGGTGTTGCGCAGAAGTGTTGCGCAGCGCACGGCCCGTCAACAGGAATTTCATCTATTTAGGGCAAGCTGTGCGCAAGGTTTTAGACCTCTTTGCATCGGTGGAACGCATATGAATACACACAAGATCATACAGTCGATAC
>JBDNBY010000058.1:0-18436 GCA_039767595.1 Paracoccaceae bacterium
ACCGCGCACCGTAATATCGCGGCCAGAGACTTCGATCACCGCCCCATGCACCGACGTGCGGGCAATCTGCGCGGCGTGTGATGCAATCTCTTCTTGAATGTCCTCAGCGCGCTCAGCGCCCCAAAAATACGCAAGCCCCGCCAGTCCGATACCGAACACAGCGCCCCCAAATATCGCGCGCATGAAAACCCCCTTTGGTATATACAACTACCAAAAGGTTAGATCGAACTGGGCGCGCGCGCCGCAAGGGGAAAGTTCCGAACGTCACGCCACCACGGGCTTTTGCGACGTTTTCATCACAAAAGGCCGGCGCTTTGGGGCTTAGATGGCGGCCTTGCGCATTTCATCGATATAAATCTCGCGCAGTTGCAAGGCCATCGGGCCAGACTGCCCCGTGCCCACAGGCGCGCCATCAATCGAAACGACGGGCATGACAAATGCACTAGCAGAGGTGACAAATGCCTCATCCGCCGCCTTGGCCTCGTCTAGGGTAAAGAGACGCTCCTCCACGCGCATTTGATGCGCTTGGGCAAATCGCAACACAGCGGCGCGCGTGATCCCATGCAAAATATCAGTGCTGGTGGGGCGCGTGACAATTACGCCATCCTTGATGATATAGGCGTTGTTCGACGTGCCTTCGGTGATATGACCGTCTTGGATCATCCACGCATCGTCCGCGCCTTGCGCTTTGGCTGCCATTTTCGCCATCGACGGATAGAGAAGCTGCACAGTTTTAATGTCGCGCCGGGCCCAGCGCCAATCCTCAATAGAGATCACCGACATGCCGCGCGCGGCCGCCGCAGGGGCGCTCAGCCCAGGCTTTGACTGTGTGAACAAGACAAGGCCAGGCTCGACCGTGTCATCGGGATAGGCGAAATCACGATCGCCCGCCGATCCGCGTGTCACTTGTAAATAGACAAGCCCCTCGTCGATATCATTTTTCTCCACCAAGCTGCGGTGAATGTCTAACAGCGCGGAACGGTCGCAGGGGCGCCGCATGCTCAATTCGTTCAAAGACCGCTCGAGGCGGATCATGTGACCTTCAAAATCGATCAATTTACCATCGAGAACTGTGGTCACTTCGTAAACGCCGTCGGCCATCAAGAACGCCCGATCAAAGATAGACACTTTGGCATCCGCTTCGGGGACATAAGATCCATTGACGTAAACTGTGCGTGACATGAGGCGCTTCCTTTATCCTTTTGCCTCTTTTGCGGTGAAGCTCATCCAAGGTCAAGAGTGCGATTTTACGGATCAATATGCTGCAACTGCGAAATGCCCTTGCAGACGCAGCAATAACAATGTATCAAATACTCAAATCAAAACGACATGAAATTACCTAACGGAGTGCGATATGTCCTTCAAACTGCAACCCACCCCCGTCGAACGTCCCAATCGCTGTCAGCTGTTTGGCCCTGCTTCAAACACCAAGTTGTTTGCGAAAATGGCCACGTCTGCCGCCGATGTGATCAACATCGACCTCGAGGATTCAGTCGCCCCCTCTGACAAGGATATCGCGCGCGCCAACGCCATCGAGGCGATCAATACCGTCGAGTGGGGCACCAAAACCATTTCCGTGCGCATCAACTCTTTGGATACGCCCTATTGGTACCGCGATGTTGTGGATTTACTCGAGCAAACCTCCGATCGATTGGATCAAATCATGATCCCCAAAGTGGGATGTGCCGCCGATATCTATGCCGTTGACGCCCTTGTGACCGCGATCGAGGCCGCGAAGGGACGCAACAAACGCATCACCTTCGAAGTGATCATCGAATCCGCCGCCGGTCTCAGCAATGTCGATGAGATCGCCGCCAGCTCGCCGCGCCTTGTCGCGATGAGCTTGGGCGCCGCGGATTTTGCGGCCTCTATGGGCATGGCGACCACGGGCATCGGCGGCACACAAGAGAATTACTATATGCTGCGCGAGGGGGCGAAATACTGGTCTGATCCATGGCATTGGGCCCAAACCGCCATTGTCGCCGCCTGTCGCACTCATGGCGTTTTGCCCGTGGATGGGCCGTTTGGCGATTTCTCGGATGATGAGGGCTATCGGACGCAGGCGCTGCGCTCGGCGACGCTGGGCATGGTCGGCAAATGGGCCATCCACCCCAAGCAAATTGCCCTTGCCAACGAAGTGTTCACCCCGTCCGAGGCCGCCGTCACAGAGGCGCGCGAGATCCTCGCCGCCATGACACAGGCCAAGGAAAACGGCGAAGGCGCCACTGTCTACAAAGGCCGCCTTGTCGATATCGCCTCGATCAAACAGGCCGAAGTGATCGTCAAGCAATCCGAAATGATCGCCTCAAACTAATACGCCACACAGTCCACTCGGGCCGCCCAATCGCGCGGCCCGAGCGGATCCTGCCGTTAGGCGCGCTCATCTTTGCTACTGTCCATGACAACATAGGTTACAATCGACACGACACTGGGCAATGTGCCCAACACTTCGGTGTGAAAATGTTTGTACCCTTCTAAATTGGCCACTTCGACGCGCAGCATATATTCAAAATTTCCCGAGATATTGTGACATTCACGCACTTGGGGCGCCGCCAAAATCGCGCGCTCAAAGGCCATTTGCGCCGCTTTGGTATGGGCGTTCAGACCCACTGTCACATAGGCGGCAAAGCCAACACCGCGCGCCTCGGGCGAGACCACGGCGCGATACCCTAGGATATGGCCCGCACGCTCCATCTGTGCGACGCGCCTTGAAATGGCCGAGGCGGATAGCCCGACCCGCTCGCCGATGTCCGACGTGCTCATGCGCGCGTCTTTTTGCAATAGCTGCACAATCTTTGCATCCATAGCGTCCATAGATCAATCCTCTTGCAAATTTGTTACAATTATGACGAAATTCGCATACCACATGCAAGCCATTTCCATTAGACCGTACTTACATTGAATTTAGGACACCCCTTATGACCCCTAGCCTTATCCTTGCCCTGATTGGCTTTGCCTTTGCCTCCTCTATTACGCCCGGGCCTAACAATATGATGTTGATGGCCTCTGGCGCGAATTTTGGGTTTATGCGGACCTTGCCTCATATGTTGGGCGTGGCGTTGGGGTTTGTGTTTTTGGCGCTCTGCGTCGGGCTCGGGTTGATCGAGATCTTTGAGCGGTTTCCTGTCGTTCGCCTTGGCTTGACCGTGATCAGCGCGGGCTATCTGATCTTTTTGGCGTGGAAAATCGCCAATGCCGCCCCTCCCGAAGAGCGCAGCGCGACGGCCACGCCGATGAGCTTCTTTCAAGCCTGCCTCTTTCAATGGGTGAACCCCAAGGCGATCTATATGGCCCTCGCGGCCATCACGCTCTATGCCCCGCAACAAAGCCTATCCCAAGTGATCGCCGTCACTCTTATTTTCGGGGCCATCAATTTGCCCTGCGTGTCGGTTTGGGTGCTCATTGGCACGCAGCTGCGGCGCATCTTTAAAAACCCAAGGCACCTGCGTTTGTTTAATGTGACCATGGCGATTTTGCTGATTGTGACACTGATCCCATCCCTTTATACGACACTTGTGGCGCAATGAACGTGTGATCGGGATTGCATCCACAGGCAATCCTCGCCATATAGGCAAGCGTGTACGGGACATAAGGGTATCAGGATGACGCATTATCTGGACTTTGAAAAACCATTGGCAGAGATCGAAGGCAAGGCCACTGAGCTGCGTGCCATGGCCTCTGGTAATCCAGATATGGATATCGAAACCGAAGCCAAGGCTTTGGATGAAAAGGCGGCCGAGCTTAAGCGTACGCTCTATGCCAACTTGACGCCGTGGCGCAAATGCCAAATCGCCCGCCATCCCCAGCGGCCCCATTGCATCGATTATATCAATCAGCTCTTTACCGAATATACACCCCTCTCCGGTGACCGCGGATTTTCCGAAGATAACGCCGTTTTAGGCGGCATTGCCCGTTTTGAAGATAGGCCTGTTATGGTCATTGGCCATGAAAAGGGTCATGACACGCAAAGCCGTCTGAACCGGAATTTCGGCATGGCGCGCCCCGAAGGCTATCGCAAAGCAGTGCGCCTGATGGATATGGCCGACCGCTTTAACCTGCCCGTTGTGACGCTCGTTGATACGCCCGGCGCTTATCCCGGCAAAGGTGCCGAAGAGCGCGGCCAATCCGAAGCCATCGCCCGAAGTACAGAGAAATGCCTACAGATCGGCGTGCCGTTGGTCTCAGTCATCATTGGTGAGGGCGGCTCGGGCGGCGCCGTCGCCTTTGCAACGGCAAACAAGCTCGCGATGCTAGAGCATTCCGTCTATTCTGTGATCTCGCCTGAAGGCTGCGCCTCGATTTTGTGGAAAGACGCAGAGAAAATGCGCGAAGCTGCCGAAGCGCTGCGCCTGACGGCCCAAGATTTGAAAAAGCTCGGTGTGTGCGATGCCATCATCGATGAGCCCTTTGGCGGCGCCCATCGCGATATCGGGGCGACGATCGCCGCCGTACAGGCACAAATTCGCACCATGCTCCAAGAGCTTAGCGGCATGGACCGCGCCGATTTGGTCACACACCGCCGCGAGAAATTCCTCACCATGGGCGACAAGGGTCTAGCGGCCTAAACCATATCGCAGTGACTTGGGCGCTATTTCGTTAGCATCCTTAACCCGCCCGTAACATCGGCGCGCATCGCCGTGCGCAACCCAGGCTCATCGCCGGCGCGCAATGCCGCGATGATCGTGCGATGACCCTGAGGCGGCTCGGAGCGGCGTAGCTTGGAATACAGTGCGCGCATCGTTGGCCCCAATTGCAACCACACCGTTTCAATCATCGCCAGCATCGCCGGCGCCTGCGCCCGCAAATAGAGCGTGCGATGAAATTCCAAATTACAACGAATGTAATCCACAGGATCTTGCCGCGACACCGCATCCGCGACCGTCAAATTGATCGCTTGGAGGCGCTCGATCAGGGCGATATGCGCCCGCGGCAAGGCGCGCGTGGCCAGCTCAACTTCGATCAAGGCCCGCAAAGCCGCCAATTCTTCAATCCGCTCATGGCTCAGCTCGGCCGTGGACACGCGCCCAGAGGCCGTCGCCGTTAAGGCGCCCTCAGCCACAAGCCGCTGTACGCTTTCGCGCACGGGCGTAATCGACACGTCAAACTCGGCGGCAATCCCTCTGAGCGTTAGCGCTTGGCCCGGTCGCAACTGGCCATGCATGATCCGCGTCCTCAGGCCGCGATAGACACGGTCATGTGCGGATAAAATAGGCTCTGATCTGGGTTTAGGTGGAAGCATGGGGATTATGTGATCACAAATGACAGCACTGTCAACGGCTCTTAGTCAAACTGGTACCGATGCAAGGCGATCCCCTCTTGGCGCAACCACGCTCGGGCCGTTTGCGTTTGACCATAAAGCCGCTCTGTACAGGCCCAAAACTCGGGCGAGTGATCCAAATGCGCCAAATGCGCCACTTCATGCGCGGCCACATACCGCAGCACATCCGGCGGCGCCATGATCAAACGCCATGAATACATCAACGCGCCTTGGGCCGTGCACGATCCCCAGCGGCTGCGCGTATCGCGCAAGGTCATTTTGGAAAACGACGCACCGAGTTTGCCGGCGTAAAACTCGGACGCATCGAGCAACGCCGCATGCGCCCGCGTTTTCAAATATCCCTGAATGCGCCGCCCTGCCGTTTTGGGATCTCCGCCCACAATAACACGGGCACTATCAAGCGTAACTCCACGCCCTGTGCCAGCTTCAATATCATAGAGCTGCCCTTCGATTGGGACGGCACCGCCAATCGTAACGATCTGCTGCTCCGGCGCGCGCGATACATGTTTGCGCAGCCAATCGAAATGCTCTTGCAAAAATAACCGCGCCTGCGCGTCAGAGGCCCCCTGCGGCACGCTCAACGTGACCGAGCCATCCAGCGCCGAGACTTTCAACCGCAGCCGTTTGGCCCCAGAAGACCGTTTCACCGTCACTTCTAGCGATAATTCGTCAATAAACCACGTCTGAACACTCTTATTCATAAAGACCCCTTTGACACGCCGCGCTAGTTGTGGCAACCCGCCTGAACTGGCAACAAAGAGAATCGAAAAGGGATCTTCATGGCCAAAGAAGAATGGGGCGTCAAACGTGTCTGCCCAACAACTGGTAAACGTTTTTACGATCTGAACAAAGATCCAATTGTAAGCCCTTACACGGGTGAGATTGTTGAGATTAATACTGGCAAAACCAAAATGCTGTCCTCGGATACCGAAGACATGTCCAAAGTGAAACCAGAGGCATCAACAGCAGAAGATGAAATCATCCTCGATGATGACGTTGAAGTCGATGATATCGACGATGATCTACTTGAAGACGACGACGATGATAACGTGTCGTTGGATGAGATCGCGGATATGCCGGACGACGAAGAATAATCATCTTCGCAATAATTGTGATTTGGGCGGTCAAATCCCCTTGCACCGCCCTCACAAATTGACTAATCAAGTCGCACAATTGGGGCCTTAGCTCAGCTGGGAGAGCGCTACAATGGCATTGTAGAGGTCAGGGGTTCGATCCCCCTAGGCTCCACCATATACTCACAAATCAATGACATACGACCTAGACGGACAAGAGTACAGAATCTTGGCCCCTGACTTGTGTCATTCCTTCTAATACAGTTAAGCGGCCAGAGCGGCGTCATGTCCTAGTCTGTGAAACCTTTGATGTTCTTGCTATATCGCAAGCGGACACCATCCTTTTATTAAAATGATAGATCTGAACAGTATCGATCTTGCTCCAACCGGCATCTACAACACGCTCAGCCCAAGACGAATTAGATCTCTTTCATAAAACCGTAACACCTAGACTTTTCATGCCATCAAACAGCTGTAGAAAATGTGGTGACAAAAAACCTCCACATCTGGTCAAACAATCAATTTGATATATGTTTGCTAAAATAAAATCTGAACCGGCAGTGTCAGCATCTTCGAACCGTGTAGATATGCACCGCAAAAAAGTGATCGTAACCCTCGTGATAGAGGCCCCAATGAGAAAGACCGCGCCATGGATGATCAAACCACTGTTGTTATTGTCAGCATTCTCATCATTGCGTTCATCATTGGTATCATTCACGGCGCCATCAAAACATTTCAACGCAATTGGATTGCCGCACTTTTATTGTTGATTTTTGTCTTTCCCATCTGGGTCTTCTGGGCAATTATAGAAATGTTTACCGGACCTATTGTGTCTGAGCCGCTGATCGCCCGGAGCAGCCCATTGTCACAAAATGTCAATGTGACCGTCGTCAATCAATCTGACGGCACTGTGCGACGCATAGAAAATGGCGATCAGAGTTTTCAAAACGTGATTGACACCTCAACACAACCACACCAAGACGTCATCCCAGCTGCACCAGCGCCGCTTGGTTATGTTCACGTAAAAAAAACCAATCAGCGGTACGAAATATTCCAATCTCACACGACCATTGGCCGCGCAGCCCCGAGCCACATACAAATCACGGACAGCAGTATATCGCGCCAGCATGTGGCCTTGCGCATTCAAGGTCATCGCGTCTTTGTCTCGGATTTAAACAGCACCAATGGCACCAAAGTGAATGGGCGTCGCATCGGCGGCGAAGTGGAAATTCAGTCTGGCGCAACCATCACTGCGGGCCAGTGCGATTTTGTTTATCTTAGCGCTTAAAGGTCAACGATGCGCAGCGGTCTAGAAACCTATCTCACACACAAACTCTATGATATTCGTCATCGATTGAGGCGCCGTGATCGGGCCGTATTATTGGGGGCGGTTTTGTCCTTTTTGCCGATTTTTCCGGCGTGTTTCCTTGGGTTTATCATTTCGGCGATGAACCTCTTTTTGATCCATCGCGGCGTCACTCGCGCGAGCGATCAGCGGTTGGTCGAACTGAGTTTATTGGTCAGTGTGATTTTTTCGGCGATCTGGCTCACGGTGATCATTGTCTATGGGCATATGGCGCTTGACGCGCTCATCGATGTTCTACGGGCACCTTGGTCTATATTTGATGTGCTCACCACACCCGCTGCGGCGCCTGCCCCAATTGCAGTCTAGGCATTCCTGTCATGACCGTTGAGCCAGTCTATCCAATGCGGCTGTTATCGACCGTGCAGGATCAGCTTCGGACTTGTGATTTTTGCCGGTCCTGTTCATCTTAACCGGCCCCCCAAAAGTGGGGAGAGTACATCGAAATTGAACAACTCTAGGGTTGACTTAGCCATCGCATCCCTGTCGAATGGGGCAAACGTAATACTCAAGCGATGATTTCATATGGATATAAAACTTACAAAATTCAAATTCACGACCTGTGCAATCCCCGCATTCGCAGTTCTCCTTTCTGGATGCGGCGGCGGCGGTGGAGATCCAACTTTAGTTGGCTCAAACAACCAAGGGGGCAGTGGCACCACTGCCCAATATGATTACGCACAAGGCACGTCTTCCACACAGGCAAGTGCAGACGCTGCACTAAGTTTGTTGAACGGAACAAACAACGGGAACGACTTCGTCGCGACCACGGACACTAACGCGCGGATAGCATGGATTGACTGGTGGACGGGTAAAAACGTCAAAGTTGGTATTGCTGATGATTTTAATACTAACAACGTCAGAGATACCCACGGCGACGATGTGGCCTTCGTTATCCAGTCCATCGCCCCAGAAGCAACATACAGCCGTATTGATGCGCTTGGCTGGTGGCCTGACATGTCGACCCAAGAAGCACTAGAGTATTTTGAAGCAAATTACTATCATATCATAAACGCATCATTTGGAATTGAACGCACGGATGTTTCTGAACAAAATTTCAATTCTCGATTACAAAGCGCGATAGCCAACTTTGATCAAGAGGCTGAAAACAGCAAACAAGCTTTGATCATTTATGCAGCGGGCAACTCAGGGGAGTCCTGTGCAGGTCGAAGAGGTGAGGACTGCGACCTCCAGCAGGCTATTGTTTCGGGGTTGCGCGACGCAGGCTACACCGCAGGAGAGAAGACTATTTTTGTTGGCGCTCTGGCAGATGGAAGCAATGAGATGGCAGATTATTCACTCATTGCCGGTGATCTGAAAAATGATTTTCTCGTCGCGCATGATGATGTTGCGACATATGGGGATGATAGCGGAACATCCTTTGCCGCGCCGCGTGTCACGGGGGCCGCAGCTTTGGTACGACATAAGTTTCCGAATTTAACCTCGGACCAACTGAAACAAGTTCTTCTGCAAACCGCAGACGATTTAGGGGATACAGGTGTCGACGAGATTTACGGCCACGGCAAACTGAGCATTGTCAATGCGCTGAGCCCTGTCGGAAGGGTCGTCCCGAGATGAAACCAATCGCTTGGACAGTGTTTTTTGTCTTGCTGGCAATGTCATGCACAGACCAATCCCATCTAGATCAACTTGATCCTAAAAGCGACGACAAAGGGGTGACGCCTCGGCCAATCCCTGATCCGTATCCAAGATATTAGTGTATTATAATGCACATATCTTACCGACTCTTATGTGCCCTCATGTTTTACTGCGTCGCCATAAATTCACTATGGGCCGACATTCTAATTTTACCCATGAGCGGGTCAAGCACCCACACATTCAGTGCCCCGTATTCAGGTCATTTTAGGGCCATAAACGGGGAACGCTTTGATGCCAGCGAATATTATAAATCAACACGCCAAGAATTTTTTTGAGTGGTGTGATTATATGGGAAGCCCAGCGCAACGTTACGTTGACAGTGCCATGGAGCTTTGACGCCGGATACGACAGCGCGCTCTTCCAAACAGATCCGGCACTTCAACTCGGGGTGCGCGCAGATGTGTCATTTCAAAACAAGTCGGTCACATTCGGGGTGGACAACCTTCTGTCGATCGGCGGAAATGTGACTGAACGGCCCTGCGTCGATCAGTTATTTCGCGATTTTCACTGTGGCACGGGTCTGCCGTGGACCGACAAACCAAACCCGTCTACAGCTGATACGCAGACTTACCACATCACATATCGCGTGGCCTTTTGACATATAATGATGCGAAGCACAGCTCATGCAATAGGCTCTGGTGGCAATGCGCGACCGTGAGCTCTAGCCTTCCGCGGCAATAGCGCTATGATGTGGGAATACGTTACACAAAGGTGAGCCATCCTCATGTCTTCAGCAAAACCCCCTAAAAAGCCAATGAGTGACGCGCGTATTTCGGGAATGATTGCAACGGGCGTATTGATCTTTCTGGGTATTTTGACAACGGCGGTCGTTGTCTTTTCGGGGTGAGCGGCCCGCATCCCCTGCGGCCTCTTATCGCCCTTGGGTCAAAGGGTCGCACGCGCTGCGGTTGCTTTTGACGTTGGGTTAGCTATCTTTGGGATAGATGTTTCATGTGTTGTCGATCTTTCCTTGCGAGGATCTTGGGCCAACGCCCCGTGAACCACGCGTAACGAATGAGTTGTGATCCTGTGCACATGGACGGCAGGTCGCGACGAAACACTCGATGGCCGACTGAAAATACAGTGCCAGATGAGCGGCATTAGCATGAAACACGGATTAGAAGAAAAGGTACAAACCAATGATTCCAAATACAAGTTTTCAGCTGAGTGTTGATGATATCTCCCTCATCGAACATGCGTTAAGTAACAAACTCTCTCGCCTCAGCACGCGCCGATTGACTCACCTCGAAAGCACGATCATTCCCCAAGAGCAGATCAATAGCATCCAAGACATCGACGACGAAGTCCGTGACATCACGGATCTTTTAGGCCGTTTGCATCATCAGAAAAACTGGTATCGCCCTCGGTCCGAGACATATATCAGCGGCTAAATCAGGCGTATCGTCCGAAAATCGCACACCCAGCCGTGGGACATATCACCGCAGCTGTCAGTCGCACTCACAGCCTGCCGCCTGAATGGCGCGCGTCAAAATATCAATCCCAATTGGGATCAGCGCGTCGGGAAAATCATAGTACTGATCATGCAGCGCAGGGTGCCCCTCGCCCGCCCCTAAAAGGAGCATTGCCGCTTGGGCCACTGCACCAAATTCGCCGAAGTCCTCTGAGGCGCGCATCGGCAGGGCGCCCGACACCTGCAACGCGCCGCATTGCGTCACCGCGGCTTGCAACAGATCCGTCGCCGCCTCATCATTGCGGCAGGCGGCGAAGACATCCTCGAACGTGATTTCAATCTGCAACCCATAGGCCCGTGCTTTATCCGCCAAAAACGCCTCAACCTCTTGGACCAAGCCCTGCATCGCGTCATCATGTTGCGTGCGCAACGTCATCCACAGCTCGCCCTGCGCAGGCGCCACACCAAATGTCGGCGCGCCCAGCTGCGCATGCGTCAGGGTCACGCGGCGAAATGTACTGTCTTGGGGCGCAGCGCCGCGCTCAAATTGATCAAGGGCTTGCATCACCTGCGCCATCGCCTGCGCCGGCGACAGGCCCGTGTGCGGCGTTGAGGCATGCGCCGCGCGCCCCGTGAACACCGCGCGCATACCGCGCGAGGGACAGGCCATCGGCCCCGCATCGAGGGCCACAGCACCCAGCGGCAGACTAGGCATATTATGCAAGGCAAAGGCATAGTTAGGCACAATTTGAGCAAACCGATGATCGGCAATCACGGCCCGCGCACCCGATCCATCCTCCTCTGCGGGTTGAAAGAGCACGACGATTTCACCGCAGCGCGGCCGATGCGCGGCGACCCACTGCGCCACACCAAGCACAATCGCCATATGCCCATCATGCCCGCAGACATGCGCAATCCCGTCGCGCATCGAGGCATAGGGCACATCCCCGCGTTCAAGGATCGGCAAAGCGTCCAATTCACAGCGGATCATCACGCGCGGGCCATCGTGTGCCCCGCGATAGATCGCAGCGACCCCATGACCGCCCAGCCCTGACATTAAGCGATCCGGCCGCGTTGCGCGTAAGGCATCGCTCACGGTTTGCGCGGTAAGCTTCTCTTGCCCAGACACCTCAGGTGCGCGGTGCAAGGCGTGACGCCATTGGACCAGCTGATCAATCTGATCCGCACTCAATGGGGCGTGTCTCACGGGTCGGCCACCTCGTGCCACAGCTGTTTCATATGCCACGCCAGCGCCGAGTTTGAGGAAAACACAGGCTTGCCCAACTGATCTTGGAGGCGCGCGCGCACCCCAGCGGTGCGCAGATTGGTACAGCTGAGAAAGACACCCTCGACCTTGGGATCGCGCCCCAACTCAAGTGCGGCAGCATAGATCGCCTCTGGATCGATGCGCACAACGGCGGCCTCTTGTGCAATGGAAAAGCTACCTGATGTGCGCAGGTTCAGCCCCGCCTGCGCAAAGCCGTCCATCAGCGGCACATTCACCTCGGCCACATAGGGCGTCACCAATGCCAATTCGCGCACATGATGATGACGCGCATAGGCAATCGCCGCGCGCAGCGGATCGGTGACATGAGCCACATCGCATGTCTCTTGGATCAATTCGGCCACGGCGTGCGAGCCGATAATCGAGCTGGCAGAGGTGCATCCATACCCCACCACAGCAAACCGCCGCGCCTTTGGCAAGAGGGCGGCTGCGGCGCTTATGTGCCCCTCCATTGACCGCAGGGTATCTGGGGTCACATCGGCGGCACTGGGAATGCGATTGCTGTAAAATGGCGCCGGATGATCGGCAAACTCTTGTTTAAATTCGGGCTCAATCGTTTCATCCGTCTCTAACACGATCAACCCCATCGGGGGGCAGTTGGGGTCATCTTCGATCAAGCGGTAAGGAAGCTGTTTCATATTGCGCTCATAGCTGTGAAATCTGCGCCGCGTGGCGCGGGCTGAGGAACTCTGGCCCAGATGAAGTGATGAGAATATTCTCTTCATGCACCATAATTTTTGATCCAATCGCCACACCAGGCTCGAGGGTAAGGACCATGCCGACCTCTAGCTCGGTCGTGTCTTGGGCAATCAAAGACGGCCATTCGGTCAACGACATCCCAAGACCATGGCCCAAGCGCCCCGCATCAGATGCCGTGCCATCGCTGACCACGGCGTCCATCGCGGCAAAGACATCACAGGCACGGCGCCCCGGCTGGCACTGTTCCAATCCTGCATCGACGGCCTCGATCAATCGTGCATGGCCTGCGCTCACGGCTAGACTTGGCGTGCCCACTGACCAATTGCGATCAAAATCGCAAAAATAGCCGTCCCAAACAAGGCCGGTGTCCAACATCAAAACATCCCCTTGGCGCAATGGCACGGGCCGCGCCGGCGAAATGACATCCTCATACCCGCCCTGAGCGGCCCCGCCGGCCAAATAGGGCACCCAATCTGCCCCCTCTTCGAGGCAGAGCATTTGAAATCTGCGGAACACCTGATCCAGCGGCACCCCCTCTTGGGCGATGTACGGCACGCGGGCAAAGGCCCGCCCCGCAATATCACATGCTTTGCGAATTTTCGAAATTTCCGCCGCTGATTTCACCATGCGCAGCCGCCGCATGATCCCATGATCCGAAGTCACACGGACCGCAGCGGTCAATTTTTGCACATCCGCATAAGGCATCCGCAGATGGCTCTCGTGCCCATCATGCAGCGCAACGGGGCCGTCGCCGGCCACTTCGCTCAAGGTATCGATCAACAAGGATATGCCATCATCCTCAAGATCAGGCGCACGCCATGTCCGAATATCACGCACCCACGTTTGCCCCATCAAGGCGGCGCCAATCGAGGGGATCACCGCAATCGGCGCCCCCGTCGCCGGCAGCACAAGGAACCACGGGCGCGACGGGCTTTCCCAAAACCGCGTCAAGAAGCCTGTGAAATAGCGGATCTCAGGCTCTGACGTCAACAGCATCGCCCCAAGGTCATGCTGCGCCATCAGCGCTTGGGCCTTGGCGGTGCGGCTCTCGTACTCGTTTTGATCAAAGCCTCTCATGCAGCGGCCTCAGTGTCCGGCCCTTCTGACACAATGCACAGCACGCGCGCATCGGCATCAATGCACAACTGCGCACGCAGCTCATCGTCTAAAACGGCGGCCACACCTGCCCCGCCCGAGGCACTGGTCGCGATGCCATGGGCGGCCATTGCGGGCAGGTGGCCCGCAACTGTCTCATCGCTCAGCGTCACGCAGATATCCGCATCGCGCGCCAAACCATTGAGCGCAATCAAGGACGGCTCTTTGCAATCAAGGCGGCCCATAATGCTCTGTGGCCCATCGGCAAAAACGACGGCGCCCTGCGCAATGCTTTGAAAAATCGCGGGGGCGGCCTCTGGCTCGACCACGATGATCTGGGGCGCATCGCCCCACGCATGGCGCGCATAGGCCGCCACGGCCCCTGCCAAACCGCCAACGCCCGCTTGTAAAAAGATATGGGTTGGCACATCGGGGCATTGGGCCACAGCCTCGGCCGCCATATGCACATAGCCCTCCATTAAAATATAGGGCAATTCGCTATATCCGGCCCAAGAGCTATCCGACAAAAGCGTCCAGCCGTTGTCCTGTGCTGCTTGTGCCGCGGCCGACATCGAGGCGGCGTAATCGGCGCCCTCGCGTACCACATCGGCCCCTTGGGCGCGCAACCGCTGCGCAAAGCTTTCGGGCACCCCTGCCCCGATATAGACCACAGCGCGGGCGCCAAAGACGCGCGCACCTGCGGCGACACTGAGCCCGTGATTGCCGGCACTGGCGGTCACGTATGTGCGCACCGCCAAAGGCTGATCCTCTAACGACGCCCCGGTCTGTTGGGCAATGTCTTGGGCATGGCGCGCAATCACATAAGCCGCCCCAAGCGCCTTGAAGGAGCCGAGGTTCATGCGCTGCCGTTCATCCTTGATCCATAGCGCCGCGATGGGGCTAAGGCCCGTCACGTCCACCAAAGGCGTCTCAGCCGCCGCCGGACAGTGCACCAAAAGATCGGCAACGCGCTGCGCCGCCACCGAGGGAAACGGCATATCCGCAACAAATTTACCGCCGCCGCGATATGGGTTTCTCAGCACGTCCATTCGATATTCCTTTTTCTCATGCGGCAAGCCAATCGATTTTGCGATGGCAAGTCAAGCCAGCGCCGCGGCAGATCGCGTCGCAAACAAGACACTCACCCCTGACCTTTATGCCATGCCAATAGATGGTCGAGACCTGCGCGCAGATCCTCTCTCATACCAGAATCATTCATATGGTCGCGCAAACTTTCGTTAAAGCCGCCTGGTGTGGCCAATGACGTCAGCAGGGCCTTTGCCTCAGATTGCATCAACCCCGACGCAATGAGCATCCGTAAAAACGGCTCGCCGCGCTGCGCCTCTAGGCCATTTTCCTCAAGCCACTGCGCCGCCGACGCCACCATCTGGGTCACTGGCGACAGCACGGCCTGTGCGCATAAAAGTGCATCCATTTCTTGTGCGTTGTGCAACACAGTCACGTGATTGCGCGCCCCAAACAAAGAGTGCACAATCTCATCTTGGCCAAAAACAGGGATCACCGATCCCCCCTGCGCGATCGCAGGAAAGGGGATCATAATGCAACTGGCCGTCGCGGGGGCAACGCACGCTTGCACATCCTCGAGGGACAGGCTGGCCATGAAGGAAATCACCTGCTGCCTAGACCGAAAGCGCAGCTGCGGCAAAATCTCTTGGGCGCGCTCTGGCATCAGCCCAAGGAAAATCACATCGCTCTGATCAATGACCTCTTGGTTTCCCATCGGTGTGACATTGGCATATTGCGCGCTCAGGAGTTCAGCCTGCGCCGCGCTGCGCTGTGATGTGCGGATCACATGACCGTCTTGTGCAATGCCGTGCACCACGGCCGAGGCAATCGTCCCTAGTCCGAGTATACCAATATTCATGTGCGCTTTCCTCCCTCGACACCATGCGAACCATCATAGGCGTTGCGCGGCGGGACGCGATGGGCCGCGCGCGCCGCCGCACCCATATCCCAATGCTCAATGATCAACGGATGGCACACCGCACTGTCCGAGGAATGCTCGGCCGAACAATCCCCACCAGGACAGGCCGACAGACCCACGATCAGATCAATCTGGGCATAAAATTCAAGGTAATCCCCTGCACGCACAGGGCTGGCCTTCATAAAATATTGCCCCGTATCGCGGGTAAATCCCGTACACATAAAGACATTGAGAACATCATGCACGAGCGGCTCTGCCTCTTGCAGGGATCGGCCCAAATGCGCGGCCAAGGCACGCGTTAAATTGGAGTGACAGCACGAATGATAATCCGTACCCGACAACAAACGGCCGGTATATGGATCACAGCGCGTGCCGATCACATCATGCACAGAGCCGCCATATTCATCGAACCCGTACCAATCCAAACTGTCATCAATAATCGTCGCCATCGGCCGCAGATGCGGAAAGCTCGACCAAAGTCGATCCCCGGTCGACAGATGCGTCCCATGCAGCGCGCGGGTTTTGCCGGAATAAAACCGCTCGGACACATCGGTCTGGGCCCATAGGTTCATATCCCCGACTTGCCCGCCCTCTGGGGCCACAATGCGAAACACATCACCGGCGGGGATGTCCATACAGGCGCCATCGCGCGGGGCAACAATCGTCTGCCCACGTTTGACGGCGCCCGTGCGCAAAGATCGTAGATCTGCGACGTCTACCTTGGGCAATGTCTCGGGCGGATAACAGATCACTGGGGCAATGGCGCGGCGCGCATCTGCATCCTTGGGCGGACTGTGGTCGGGCATTTCAGATTTCATGACGAGCACCTTTTAAATCGTTATGTTCAGCCTAGGCGCCGCATCCCGCGGAAACAAGTCCCTAGGGCGCGGCGCTGATTGCACCATGGTGCGCAACATGGCATATACCGCATGATAGCGGCGCGGACCGCCTCACTTACGCATAGGATTTTCTCGTGACACAAGACAGTTTACGCCAATATCTTTCATCCACGTTGAAAAACGACCCCGCTTTGGTGTTTTTGATCGAGGATATCGCGGCCGCGTGTCGCGACATTTCCTACCGCGTGCGCAACGCCGCGTTTGCCGGCGAATTGGGCAGCGCCGGAAGCGTGAATATCCAAGGCGAGGCGCAAAAGCCACTGGACCTTATTGCCAATGATATTGTTGAGCAAAGCTGCGGACAAAATAGCAAATTGGCCGCCCTCGTGTCCGAAGAAATCGAAGAAGTCACGTGGCTCAAAACCCCAGAAGTGGGGGATTATTTGCTCTATTTTGATCCACTCGATGGATCGTCAAACCTTGATGTGGATGTGTCCGTGGGTACAATTTTTTCGGTCATGCAAGTCCGCGACGCACAAAGCAAAGACGTTTTAAAACAAGGGACTGAACAAATCTGCGCGGGCTATGCGCTCTATGGGCCGTCAACGATTTTTGTCCTTAGCTTTGGGCAGGACGTCAATGGCTTCACATGCAAATCGGGGACCGGCACCTATTATCTCACGCATCCCAAAATGACCGTTCCAGCAACAACTAGCGAATACGCGATCAACGCCGCGCGCCGCGATTATTGGGAGGCGCCCGTGCGTGAATATATCGATGATTGCATGCTGGGCGTGAATGGCCCGCGCGCGCGTTTCATGAACATGCGCTGGATCGCTTCGATGGTGGCCGAAGTGCATCGGATTTTGGTCCGCGGCGGCGTGTTCTTATATCCCAAAGACAGCAATAACGCCAAAGCCGGCGGTAAATTGCGCTTGATGTACGAGGCCAATCCCATGGCCTTTTTGATCGAAGCGGCGGGCGGCAAAGCCAGCACAGGCCACGCGCGTATTTTAGACATTCCGCCCACCGAGCCACATCAACGTGTGCCTGTGATCCTTGGGTCCCGCGATGAAGTGACGTTGATTGAGGAATATCATCAGAAAAACGACGCCTCATAACAGCGCCTTACCCGAAATAGGGCGGCGCGCTACTTGACATATGGACATCTCTTGCCACTTGGTCACACAGGGATCAATCGGGGAACCTAGGAGAGTTATATGAAAATCACACCCACACCAAATGGGCCAAATCTGGTCCAAGACGCGCCTATTCTCAAAGATAGCGACGGCACCATCATCGACACAGACAAAAGCACATACGGCCTGTGCCGCTGCGGGTTGTCGAAAAACAAACCCTTTTGCGATGGCTCGCATGTTGGAGAGTTTTCATCAGACAATGGTGACGCCAAACTGCGCAATACGCCCATTGAGTACAAAGGCACCGTTGAGGGGAAATCGGTCACGGTATCCTACACGCCGGTGTTGTGCGGGCATGTTGCCGAGTGTCAGCGCTTGCAAAAGGCGGTCTTTGATCCGTCGAAACGGCCATGGATTCAACCTGAGAACGGCTCGCTTGAGGGGATCTTATCCGTCATCCGGGCCTGCCCATCGGGCGCCCTCAGTGTTGCCGTAGACGATGAAGAGCTGCACCATATTGATGGCGAGATCAGCGAAATTCAATTGGTGGAAAATGGCCCTGTCAAAGTCAAAAATGTCCCCATTGATGCCGAGTTCAACGGTGCGCGCGCCAGTGAAAAAGAGTATATTCTATGCCGCTGCGGGCAGTC
>JBDNBY010000059.1:0-4591 GCA_039767595.1 Paracoccaceae bacterium
AGCCCGTCGGTCCAAGGGACATCCCTCTTTCGGTTATACGACGTTAAAGATGCCGCAGCTTTTCAAGCGCGCCTGGCCAAGCATCATATCTGGAGCCGGATTTTCCCATATTCGCAAACACTTATACGCCTGGGATTGCCGCATCCCGATCAATTTGACCGCCTCAGCGCCGCGTTGGCATAGGATCCGTTGACATGACATTAACCCTTGCCTTGATCCTCGACGCCATATTTGGCGAGCCCAACTGGCTCTGGTCGCGCCTGCGGCATCCTGCGGTGTTGATGGGCGGTTTAATTGGCTGGTGTGATCGGCGCTTTAACCATGGGCCACGGCGCAAGGCCAAAGGCATCGCCACAGTGATCGCCTTAAGCGTCATCGCATGGACGCTGGGGGCGCTCTTGTCACAGCTGGGGATGCTGGTCGAAGTGGTGATCGCCGCGATCCTTTTGGCGCAGCGCTCTTTGGTGGATCATGTGCAGGCCGTGGCCACAGGTCTGCGCGCCTCGGTGGCCGAGGGCAAGCGCGCCGTCGCAATGATCGTCGGCCGCGACACTCAGGATATGGAGGGCAGCGATGTCGCCCGCGCCGCGATCGAAAGCGCTGCCGAAAACTTCTCGGATGGGGTGATCGCCCCTGCGTTTTGGTTTGTCATCGGCGGGCTGCCGGGGCTGATATTTTACAAAATCATCAATACGGCAGACTCGATGATTGGCTATAAAACCCCGCGCCATCGTGCCTTTGGTTGGGCGGCGGCACGGCTTGATGATGTGCTCAATTGGATCCCCGCGCGCCTAACGGCCTATGCCCTGTTGGCGCTGTCGGGGCATTGGGACAAGCGGCACGTCATGGCCGCCGAGGCAGGCAAGCACCGCTCGCCCAATGCCGGCTGGCCCGAGGCGGCCATGGCCTATGCGCTCAACATCGCCCTGTCTGGGCCGCGCTCGTATCACGGGGTGCGCACAGAGTTTCCATATGTCCACGAGAGTGGCAAAAAGGCCCTCGTGCCACAGGATATCGAAGCGGCCACCTCTTGGTTGTGGCGCGTCTGGGGTGTTTTCACTATCCTAACATTTGTTGGATATATCTTTTTCGGATAACGAGGTGCCCCTATGTTAAACCGCCTGTTGGTCATGATTTCGCTGATCTGCGCCGCTCCTGTCGCGAGCGCTGCGCCATGCGGTAGAAGTTTTGAGGCTTTCGTCACCACTGTAAAACAAGAGGCCCGCGCCATGGGATATTCCAAGGCCGTCACCGAAGGCTTTTTCGAAAACGTTCAACAAAGCGCGCGCGTCCTGAAATCCGACCGTTCGCAATCCGTTCTGCATCGCCCATTTATTGACTTTTCTAGCCTTTTGATCAGCGACAATCGCATGCAGCGCGCCAAAGGGTATTATGCCTCTCTCGATCCCCTCTTTTCACAAATCGAGAAAACTTACGGCGTGCCGCGCGCATTATTATTGGCGTTTTGGGCGTTCGAGACCGATTTTGGCGGCTATCAAGGAGATCACAACACGCGCGATGCGTTGACCACCTTGGCCCATGATTGCCGGCGTCCCGAGCTATTTGGCCCGCAACTCTTTGCCGCGATTGAGCTCTATAGCCGAGGCGATTTTGATCCCCTCACCACCCAAGGCGCTTGGGCCGGTGAAATTGGCATGGTGCAAATGCTGCCCCGTGATATCATTGAGAATGCGACAGATGGCGACGGCGACGGCCGTATTTCATTGCAAACCAGCCGCGCCGATGCGCTCTGGTCGGCAGCCAAAATGCTGCGCCACGAAGGATGGCGCCCTAATGAGCCGTGGCTGCAAGAGGTGCGCGTGCCCGATCACATGGATTGGGCGCAAACTGGCCTTTATACAAAACGCCCTGTCAGCACATGGCACAAAATGGGGGTGCGGCCCCGCTCTGGCGAATTTGAAATGCCGCGGGCCGAGGCATCGATCCTCTTGCCGCATGGCCGCAATGGGCCGGCCTTCATTGCCTACCCGAATTTTGACGTATTTTTCGAATGGAACCAGAGCTTTAACTATGTCCTGACCGCGGCCTATTTTAGCACACTTATAAATGGCGCACCGGCAATGGACACGGGCGCGCCCTCGGCTGCATTGGACACACCACAGATCAAAGCCTTGCAAGCGTATTTCGAAAACCGCGGGATTGATGCCGGCGGCGTAGATGGTGTGATTGGCCGCAACACCCGCCAAGCGATCCGCCAAACCCAACAATCCGTCGGCCTGCCCGCCGAGGGATGGCCAGATGCCGCGCTACTGCGTAAGTTGGGATTATAGATCTAGGCGACCAATTCCTCAGCTTTTCTCAGATCGACTGAGACCAGCTGCGACACCCCTTTTTCATGCATCGTCACGCCAAACAGCCGATCCATGCGCGCCATGGTCACGGCATGGTGCGTGATGATCAAAAACCGCGTTTCTGTCCGGCGGCACATCTCATCGAGCATATCACAAAACCGCGTCACATTGGCATCATCCAAAGGCGCATCCACCTCATCGAGCACACAGATCGGCGCAGGATTGGCGAGGAACACGGCAAAAATCAGGGCCATCGCCGTCAAAGTTTGCTCGCCCCCAGACAAAAGGGACAGCGTCGATAATTTCTTGCCCGGAGGTTGGCACATAATTTCCAGACCCGCCTCAAGCGGATCATCACTCTCTACCATCACCAGACGCGCCTCGCCGCCCCCAAACAAGTGCGTAAAGAGCATGCCGAAATTGTCATTCACTTGCTCAAAGGCAGTGAGCAACCGCTCGCGGCCCTCTTTGTTCAAATTCGCAATACCCGAACGCAGTGTCGCAATCGCCTCTTCGAGCTCCGTCTTTTCGAGGAGCAGCGTGTCATGCTCAATCTGCACCTCTTTGGCATCCTCTTCGGCGCGCAAATTCACGGCACCCAGCGCATCGCGTTGCCGGCGAAATTTTTGCACTTGGGTGTCAATTTCGGTCGCTTCAGGCAGGTTGTGTGCATCAATATCATGGGTCTGCGCCAATGCTTGCGGCGTTTGGTCATAGGCTTCTTGAATGCGGCGATGGGCTTCGGCCACGCCATCGCGGGCCGCCTCAAAGCGCGCATCAAATCTGGCCAAGGCCTCGCGCGTGCCAGAGGCTGCCGTTGTAGCCTCCCGCTCGGCTTGAACCAGTTCGCGCAACGCGCCTTCGGCGAAACTAAGTTGATCGGCGGCGGCGGCGCGGCGCTGTTCGGCCTCTTGGATTTTATGCCCGAGCTTTTCGAGATCTGCGGCGATGGTCGCCGGCACCTCTTCGGCCGCCGCAAGGCGCGATTGTGTGAGGGCGATCCGTTCCTTCAGATCGTCCGAGCGCAGTTCAGTAGAGGCCAGCCGCTCTGACCACGAGGCGATATCCCGTTCCACCCGCTCCAAACGTGATTGCCGCGCCGCGCCCTCGCGCTTGATCTGTTCATATGCCGCGTTCTTTTCCATCATGGCGGCGCGCAATGTTTCTAACGTGGCCTGTTCGGTCTGGGCTTGTGCGCGCAACGCCTCTAAATCAGAGAGCTGCTCTTGCTCAGCCACCACCGCGTCATAGCGTGTTTGCCAGATCGCCGCCTCTTGGGTCAGGCGATCCAATGCGGCGCGCGCGGTCTCCAATCGGCTTTGGGCGGCCTCTTCTTGGGTGGCGGCGCGGGCACGTTCGCGCGTGGCTTCTGCCAAACTTTGCTCTGCGATCCGTAGGGCGTCCTTACTGGCACTCAATGCCTCGCGCGTTAAAGTGACCTGAGCCTGCGCTTGGGACGCGGCGGCGGCGGCAGTATCGCGGCGCTGCTCTTCAACGCGCAAATCCGCGCCAATCGTTTTTAACCGATTTTCCAACTCAAGGCGCCGCGCGGTATCCGTGCTCGCATCCTTAGCCCACAACGCAAACCCATCCCAGCGCCACAGATCCCCAGCCTGCGTTACCGCGCGGGTGCCCATTGGCAAATGATCGGGACGCGTGGACACCACAAATGTGGCCGCCAAGCGCGCATTCAGGGCCTCTGGCGCGTTGACAAAATCAGACAGGGGCCGCGCATCCCCCAGCGCAGCGGACGCAGGGGTTGGCGCGCCATGCCATCCAGATTGACTGTGATCTTCGGAATGATCAAATTTGAGATCATCACCCAATGCCGCGCTGAGCGCCTTTTCATAGCCAGGCTGAACAGTGACCTTATCCAACACAGAAGGCCCGCCGGATTTCGCCTGCATCAAAAGCTTTTCGAGAGTTTGCACTTCGGCCCGAAGCGCGCCCACCCGTGAGTTCGCCTCTGAGGCTTCTCGACCCAATTGCGCCGATTGTGTCACGGCGTGATCAGCGGCCTCTTCCGCCCCGCGCCGCTGCGCCTCGCGCTGGCTGACGTCAGTTTTGGCAGCATTCTCCTGAGCGGCAGCCACCTCACCCGCGCGACGGGCCGCCTCTACAGCGGTTTGGGACTGCGACTGCGTCTCTTGCGCATCGTGTGTTTGGGCATCCATTTGGGTGCGGTTCCGCTCCAAATCGGTCAGCCGGTCTTGGACAGATTTATGCGCGGCAGCCTGCGCGGCAACGGTTTCTGTGGTTTGGCGCACGACATGCTCTTG
>JBDNBY010000060.1:0-29369 GCA_039767595.1 Paracoccaceae bacterium
ATATTGAGATTGGCAGAACCTTGCATGGTTTGTCCTTTTGGTCAGATGGTAAGCTGCGCCCTTACACCCTCCGCGTCCTTTTGCCAAGGGGCATGGGACAGGGCGGCACGATTATCCGTCCAAAACGGCCTGAAATTCGCGCCATTCCCCAGCGGACATGCCCGAGCTTTCTTGCGTGACCTCTTCGCCCTTGAGCATGCGGCGCAGGCACTCTACCGCGCGGCCCGACAGATTGGCACCGCCCAGCCTGTAATCCTCAAAGGCGCGGTAGGTTGCAGGCACCCATGCTTTGACAATCTCACACATGATATCGGCATAAACGCGGATTTCATATTGCGCATGCGGATCGGCCCGCAACCGTAGGAAATGCAGCAAGTTGTGCAGGTCAATCTTCCAATACCATTGCGTATAGATATTGGCCGGCAAATTCATCCGCGCCAACTCGCGGGCGAGGCCATCTTGCCCGTCGTCCGAGATCATCCGCTCATAATTATCATAGGCCCGTGTGCTATCAGCCTTGAGGATTTCAAGCACTTGTGCCGCCTCTTGATCGGCCAAAACATCGCCGCGCCCTTGGTTATTCACGGTCGATTGCGCCGCTAAATGATCGCGTGCTGGGATATAAAACTCGCGGTCCAAAATCGAATACCGCGCGGAATATTCATTCACATTCGCCGTGCGGTGCCGAATCCATTGGCGCGCCACGAAGACAGGCAATTTCACATGCAGCTTAATCTCGCACATTTCAAATGGGGTCGAATGCCAATGCCGCATAAGATAGCGAATGAGACCCTCGTCGTTTTGAACAGATTTGGTGCCCTTGCCGTAACTAACGCGCGCGGCCTGACAAATCGCCGCGTCATCGCCCATATAGTCAATGACGCGCACAAAGCCATGATCCAAAACGGGCATCGGCTCATAGAGCATCGCCTCAACTCCGTCGGACACGGGGCGTAATGTTGCAGAAGTCTCGGAGCGCAGCTGAGCAATTTCAGCGCGTTGTTCAGGGGTCACAGTCATGAAAGCCGTCCAAAATATCGTTTACGCCCTAATCTTAGTAGAACTGTGGGTCGAAAACCACCATATAATGAGGAATGAGCGCGGGTTTTTGCACGAAGAGACGCTCTCCGAAGTATGCCGGAACACTCATCCTCCCACGATAGTATATATCACGCCCCCGCAGTGCGAACTGGACTTTGTTTTGAGACAGGACGAAGATCGCTGGACATTTCAGAGCAATCGGTCATTTTCACATCCATAAGGCAGCCAGACCAGTCAAGGGCGGCCAACTTCAGCCAAGAGTGAGAGGGATGGTTATGAGATATTTACACACAATGGTGCGCGTTAAGGATTTAGAGGCCTCGATCGCATTTTATGAACTCCTAGGCCTCAAAGAGACGCGGCGCACGGAGAGCGAAAAAGGGCGGTTTACGTTGGTGTTTATGGCGCCTGAGGGACAAGAGGACTGCCCCGTCGAATTGACTTACAACTGGGACGGCGACGACGGGCTCCCAAGTGACAGCCGCCACTTTGGGCACCTCGCCTACCGCGTCGCGAATATCTACGATCTGTGTCAACATTTGATGGACAATGGCGTGGTGATTAACCGGCCGCCGCGCGATGGGCACATGGCCTTTGTCCGCTCACCTGATAATATCTCGATTGAGCTGCTACAGGACGGAGAGCACCTCCCCCCTGCAGAGCCTTGGGCCAGCATGCCCAATACCGGTCATTGGTAAAAGGCTACTCGTTACCGATCAGCAAATATACCGAATTTGGCTGGTCCAATATCGTTCAAGACGCTTGAGGATATGTGACGTTTGGTCAAACTCATGCTCGCGGCAGACAGATTTATCGATGATATCTGCCGCGTGCCCCTTGAAGAGACATTCGATCAAAGCGCAGATTTTCTGCCCTTTTTCTGTGAGTTTCACGCGCACAGATCGACGATCAATTTCGCATCGCTCGTGGTGCATATAGTCCATATCCACCAATTTTCGTAAGTTGTAACTGACATTACTGCCTTGGTAATAGCCGCGCGATTTTAACTCGCCCGCGCTCAGCTCTTTGTCGCCGATATTAAACAACAGCAACCCTTGCACCGAATTGATTTCGACAACGCCAACACGCTCAAACTCATCTTTGATCACATCAAGCAACAGTCGATGCAACCGCTCAACAGACGATAGCAAATCAAGATATGCCATATGCGCCACGGCATGGGCTGATGTCTTGAGCGGGTTTTCAGGCAGCTCGAATGTAAACTCTTTGCTCATTAACTGGTCTCCAAAATTTGTGAAGCCAATTTGCCCGATAAGAGCAAATATCCAGTTAACAACGCAGCGATATTTAAATTTCTAACTATTTCCCAATGAGGCAGCGATTTTCGACATCATATCGGCGTACTGCGCAGGCACGTCGCTGCGCCCACTGACCCAGGCATAAAGGTCGTGATCGTTTTCCTTCAAGAGCGCGTCATAGACCTCTAAATCGGCCGGTGGCATCTGCTCGAGCGCGCTTTGTGCAAAGCCGCCAAGGACGACGTCCATCTCTTTGATCCCGCGGCGAATGGATCGCATGTAAAGGCGCTTGCGCCATGTCTCAATGGGTTCATTCATCTGTTTGTGCTTCGCGCAATCGTTTTTCCAAAAGAGCCAACCGTTTGGTCAGCTGGACCATCTCAACGCGGATATCGCGCATTTGATCCAAAATGCCAAGCGTTTCCGAACCATCGACACCAGCCTCGTCCACGCCTTCGCCTTCGCCATTCAACAGCCACATGATCGAGACGTTTAAAATGCCGGCCATCATCGACAGACGATTGGCCCGTGGTTCGGAATTATCATTCTCCCATCCGCGCAATGTCGAGACTTGGATCCCCATACGTTTGGCCAATTGCGTTTGTGTCATATTCATGCGCTCGCGGGCGGCGGTGACGCGATCGCCGAGTGTTGCTGCATCTTCGCTGTACCAATTGGTTTCCATCATGCCCTCTGTTTCATTTGCATTTCATGCTATCCGATACTAAGCAAACAATGGTCCAAACATCAATGAGTGTTCCCTAAATGAGTGTCTTATCCCATCGCCTCGCCAAGATTGCCCCCTCTGCCACAATTGAAATGAGTGCGCGCGCTGCCACGCTCAAGGCGACGGGCGCGGATGTCGTGACGCTCAGCGCGGGGGAACCTGATTTTGACACGCCCGCTCATATTGCCCAAGCGGGCATTAGCGCCATTGAACAAGGGCACACCCGCTATACGCAGCCCGACGGCCTGCCCGCCCTCAAAGAGGCGGTCAGCGCCAAGTTCGCGCGCGAAAACGGGCTCAGCTATGGGCATGAAAATCTGATCATCTGTGCCGGCGGCAAGCATGTTTTGTTCAATGCCTTTATGGCCAGTGTGAACACAGGCGATGAAGTGCTGTTTGCCGCGCCCTATTGGGTCAGCTATCCCGATATGGTGCGCCTGTGCGGCGGCACGCCCATCGTCATTCCAACGCGTGCCGCCGAGGGGTATCGCCTGATGGCCGCCGATCTTGAGGCCGCAATCACCGCGCGCAGTAAATGGCTCGTTCTCAACTCCCCGTCCAACCCAAGCGGCGCCGTCTTGACCCACGCCGATCTTGAGGCTTTGGCCGATGTTCTGCGCAGGCACCCACAGGTCTGGGTCTTATGCGATGATATCTATGAGCATCTCACCTATGAGGGCACTGAATTTGCCACATTGGCCCAAGTGGCGCCCGATCTGGCGGACCGCGTATTGACAATGAACGGCGTGTCCAAATCCTATGCCATGACCGGCTGGCGCATTGGCTATGCCGGTGGGCCCAGCGCGTTGATCGCCGCCATGCGCAAAGTGCAAATGCAAAGCACGTCAAACCCCTGTACCATCTCGCAATATGCCGCCATTGCCGCCCTTGATGGCCCCCAAGATGCAATGGGCCAGAACAAAGCGCTCTTTGAGGCGCGCCGCAATCGCGTCATGCGCCACCTTGCCCAAATTGACGGTATCTCCTGCCCCAAGGCGCAAGGAGCGTTCTACCTCTATCCCGACATCAGCGGGCTGATCGGTAAATGCACCCCTAGCGGCAAGCGCCTGAACACGGATCAAGAGTTTGCTATGGCCTTTTTAGAGGAACAGCATGTCGCCTTAGTGTTTGGATCGGCCTTTGGCCTCTCGCCGAATTTACGTATTTCCTATGCGGCCAGTGAATCACAGCTTGACACCGCCTGCACCCGTCTGGCTCAGTTCTGTGCAAGCTTGACGGAGTAGATGATGCAGATCACCAATCGCCTTTTCATTCGGTATCGCGGCAACGCAGGCGTGATTTATCGCTGTTCTTTTGATCAGCGCAATCAACGCCAAGCGATGGATCGCATCGGTCTCGTGCATCTCAAAACCCACGAGGTTAAAACAGTGGCCGGCGCGCATATCACCCCTGATGAGCATATAGAGATCACCGCATGGGTCGAACAGCGCATCGGCCAAGATCGCGCAGATCGCGACGTCGATCTGCGCAAGCTCAATGATCATATGAACCTGACAACACAATGGTTTTTGGATCACGCCACCGACTAGGATACCCTGCGGTATAGCGAGGATCTCTTGCTCTCAGTGATTGATCTGCGCAACACGCTGATCCGCCGGCGGGCACAAACCCAAGAGCGGCTGGATGCCCCCGCGGCCAAAACGCCCTCTTAGGCAGCAGGCTTCATTGATCGCACCACATAGATAAACCGCACGCCCAATGTCACGGCCGCGGCGGCAAGACCGACGGTCAATCCAATCCAGACGCCTTGGGCCTGCCAATCAAGCACGGCGCCCAGATAATAGGCGACGCCCAGCCCCATGCCCCAATACGAGCTAAATGCGCAGACCATCGGCCAAAACGTATCTTGTGCCCCGCGCAACACGCCGAGCAAAATCGCCTGTAACCCATCGGCAAATTGAAAGGCCGCGGCGATCATCAATAGGCTCACCGACATCGTCAAAATAGCGCCAGCCGCAGGGTCCGTTTGATCCAAGAAGATACGGCACAGCGCCTCGGGCACTGTTACAAAAACCGCCACCGTGAGGATTGCAAAACAAATAGACAACACGACGGCGGCCCATGTTGAAAGGGCGATCATCTCACGATCTTGGCGACCGTATGCCTTGCCAATTCGAATGGTGACAGCTTGGCTTAACCCCAAATGCAACATGAACGCAATCGAGGCCAATTGCATCACAATGCCATGCGCGGCCAAGGCTTGGACCCCGAACCACCCGACAAAGATAGAGGCGGCCGAAAACAATCCCACTTCGAAGAGGGCCGTAAATCCAATCGGCACGCCCAATCGCACGAGCTTGCGCATAATCTCAAAATCAGGGCGCCACATGCGCACAAAGAGCTGATCTTCGGGAAAAATTTTCGCCGCAATGATCGCCAAGAGGCCCATGCCAAGGATGCTAATGACCGCCGTGGTGATCGCCGCCCCTTGCACCCCCATCGCGGGGATCGGGCCCAAGCCAAAGACAAACACCACATCAAATATAGCGTTGAGCACCACGCCCACGAGCGACAGGATCAAAATTTCGCGCACGCGCTCTCGGGCCGACAGATAGCTGCGCAGCACGTAGAAAATCAACATGACACCCATCGCGGCGCCCGTGATGCGCAAATACTCTTGCGCTCGGGCCGAAATTTCGGGGTCTTGGCCCAAAACCAAAAAGACCTGCTCGGAAAAGAACATCACAGGGTAAATCGCAATGCTGTACAACACGACGAGCCAATTGCTCATCCGTGTGACGCGCCGCATCGTTTGCACATCGTCTTGTGCCGCCGAGACCAAGGGCGCGACGGCAAAGGCGAACCCTGCCCCAAAAATCAAAAAGGTAAATTGAAACCCAGAGGCTAGAACAAGCGCAGCCAAATCTTCTACAGAGTACCACCCCAATACAATTGTATCGGTGACGCCCAGCATCAACTGCGCGATCTGGCTACCAATCAACGGCACCCCAAGCGTCAAACACACGCCAATTTCACGCCGAAGCGATTGTAACCAAGCGCTCATTGATTCCCCCAATTCCGCAACTCTGCCATTTCATTGAAATTTTAAGCCGATAGTATAGATTACATACTTTTGATAGATTCGCCAAAAACATACAGTCGAAAGCGGTAAGACATAACATGTAATTCATATTGGTCGTATCTAGGGAGCATGCTACAACTATACGTATATCAATCCCACTCAATTGCAAAGTTCTACATCATTGAGACATAAAATTGTGCAAAAACTTAAGGCTATTTTACAGTGGGCGCAGCTTGTCAAAAAGCCCGTCCGAAATGCCGAAGTACAAAATTTTCTATTTCGCGAGCATGAAGTTTCCAGCGTGGATCGCGTGCGCAACACGATCAGCGAGGCGCCGTGGCGACATTGTGCCATTCATAGCACCTTTGCCATTTTATTCGGGCTGTGTTTAGCGGCGGGTGCCATCCGCGCAGGGGACATGACCCCATATTTCCATCATTTTCCGCATTTCACGGCTTATATCGTTGCTGTGGGGTTTATTGTATATCCCTATCGCATGTGGCCAGTCATTCTCATGGTGCAACTTATGAGCAATGCGCTGATCTACGCGGTTTCAGGCTTTTCTGACACTCCTTGGTACGGGGCACCATCAGAGGCCGTGCCCATTCTCATTTGGATGAATGTGGCAAATATCATAATGAGCATGGTCATCGCGGTTTTGATGCGACTGCTGTACACTTTTATGCGCAACTATATGCGCCCGTTTGAAACTGATTTGATCCTGAACCTATGCTTGATCACCATTTCAACATTGGCCAGTTTGGGCGGTGTCAACAGTATGAACGCGGTCATGCTGGCTCAGCCCGAACATGTACAGGAATTTCTAGGATACTCTTCGGAAGCGTTCTTGATGACACACTTCCGAGCCTTCCAAGGCGGTGTCATCGTCGCCGGCGTCATGATTGCCATGTTAGAAGGTCTTGAACGAAAAGATTTTTTATTGTCTTGCCTCTACGCGCTTCTATTTGCTGGAGCAGGCATTGTCCATAATCTAGACCTCACCTCTCATGAGCTGCTTGAGGCACTGATCGCTGCGTCATTATTGACTCTCGTTATGCCCGTTCGCTTAAGCATGTCCGCTATGATCATCGGCATCCCGCTGTATGTGGCAATCTCTGGTAATTTTATTGTCATGGAGCCGCCAACAACCAATGCTGAAATGGAGAATTTGATCTTCACGCAAGGGGGATTAATGCTTTTGTTTGTCGTGGTGGCGCTGCGCATGTTCAATATGAATGGGCTGTCACTGCGCGAAGGGTCCATTCGGCGCCTAAATACAGTGCGTGATTTTGCCAATATTGGTGTGTTTTCCATCTCCATGGCCAATCGTATTGTGCGTTTTGACCGCGCCTCAAAGCGCGTTTTCAATTTGCCCTCGGAATGCTCGGTTGAGGATCTGGCAAATCTCTTGCCCGAACAAGAAGAGCGTCTGTTTTTGAATATCCTACGGGCGCGGCACGGCTCGGCCTCGATGCTCTTTCGTATTCTTGACCACGACCCTGATATTCCAGATCGCGTATTGCGCCTTTATCTTTGGTTTGAAACGAACAAATTCATAGGGTCTGTCGTCTACGGGATGGTCGTTGAAGTGACCGACGAATATGCCCGCGAAACGGCGTTGCAAGAGGCGCTCAATGAATTATCCGTGCGCCAAGACAAGCAAAAGCAGATGTTCTCGATCATCTCGCACGAGCTGCGGACACCGGCATCGGTGATCTCTATGCTTGTGGAGGATCTGCGCAGCGCCAGCGATGTTGAGGAAAAACGCAAGCAATTGTCCGAAGCCTCGCATCAACTGTTGTCTGTGCTCGCCGATATGCGCCAAGCCGTGAATCCAGAGCAAAACCTACCTGTGAACTTAGGCGTTTACCGCGCGAACGAGCTGGCCGAGACCGTCGCCAATACCTACCGCATGCAGGCCTCAGCAGCCTCCATCAGCCTACGTCTTGAGATGGGGGCCGCCGCGAATGATCAGCGCGTGGGCGATAGCGTTCGGTTGAAACAAATCCTTGGGAATTTGGTACGCAATTCAATCATCCACTCTCAGGGTCAGAATATCTGGATTGTCTTCAAAGAGACCAAAGGCCCCAACGGGCCACAAGAGATGTGGAAAATCGTTGATGACGGTGTTGGCATTCCCCATGATGCGGTCGACCGGCTCTTTGAACCCTTTGAGCGTGGCGTAGACGATACAAAGCTCGGCAGTGATCCTCGGGCCAAGCCCGATGGCAGCGGCCTGGGCCTCTTCATTGTCAAAAGCTCAATCGAGCTTTTAGGCGGTCAAGTCCAACATTTTGAACCAGATCATGGGGGCGCGGGCTATGCGCTGAGCGTGCCCAAGCGCTCTGAGCCACTTGAACAATTCACCAAAAGCCAACCCAAAGAGGCCGCCATGTTAGACGAAACTCTTGCCTCAAAAACTGTGCTCTTGGCTGAAGACAACGCCTTAGTCGCTCAAGTGACCAAAGCGCGTTTGGCGAAAATCTTCAAATCTGTCACATTGGCAGAAAATGGTAAAATCGCTCTAGAGGCCTTTGACAGCGCGCCAACGGATATCGTTGTGACGGATCTGTTCATGCCTGAAATGGACGGGGATGAATTGATCACCGCGCGGCGCTGGCGCAACGATCCCCAACATCGGCCTCACCGCCGCCGTTGTGGGCGACGACGCCAAACGGTTTGACACGGCAGGTGCAGATTTGGTCATGGCCAAGCCCCTGAATATGGATCAATTGCTCGACACGCTGAGTAAACATTTCGCCTAATCCATAGCATTGCGCGAATTCTCTTTGCCAAGCACTGATTGCTTTGGCATAAAGAGCAAAAAAGAGCAGCGCATGACCGACGATCTACTAAACTCATCTCAAACCAGTGACTATGACGCCTCCTCGATCGAAGTGCTTGAGGGGCTCGAGCCTGTGCGCAAACGCCCCGGCATGTATATTGGCGGCACGGATGAGCGTGCGCTGCATCACATGGTGGCCGAAGTTCTCGACAACTCAATGGATGAGGCCGTCGCCGGTCACGCCAATCGTATCGAAGTTGAACTGCTCGCCGATCACTCGGTCACAATCCGCGACAACGGGCGCGGCATCCCCATTGACCCGCATCCCAAGTTTCCAGACAAATCCGCCCTCGAGGTGATTTTATGCACGCTGCATGCGGGCGGGAAATTCTCTGGCAAGGCCTATGAAACTTCGGGCGGTTTGCACGGTGTGGGCGCCTCAGTGGTCAATGCCCTCTCGGATTTAGTTGTCGTGCAAGTGGCCCGCAACAAAGAGCTTTTTGAACAGCGCTTCTCGCGCGGCATCCCCCAAGGCGGGGTCGAAAAGATCGGCGCAGCCCCCAATCGGCGCGGCACGACATTTACCTTCCACGCGGATGAGCAGATCTTTGGCGCCCATCGGTTCAAGCCAGCCCGCCTGTTAAAAATGGTGCGCTCCAAGGCGTATCTCTTCTCGGGCGTGGAAATTCGGTGGAAATCAGAAATTGACGACGGCGAAACGCCGACCGAGGCCACTTTCCATTTCCCTGGCGGTTTGGCCGATTATCTCAATGAAACACTTGGCAAATCGTCAACCTATGCCGATGCGCCCTTTGCCGGTGTCGTCGATTTCAAGGAAAAATTCGGCGTGCCTGGCAAAGTCGAATGGGCCATCAATTGGACGCCCTCGCGCGATGGGTTCATCCAATCCTATTGTAACACCGTCCCCACCCCCGAAGGCGGCACGCATGAGGCGGGATTTTGGGCCGCCATTCTCAAAGGCATCCGCGCCTATGGGGAACTGGCAAGCAACAAAAAAGCCGCACAGATCACCCGCGAAGATTTGATCACAGGCGGCTGCGCCCTCGTCAGCTGTTTTATCAGCGAGCCTGAATTCGTCGGTCAAACCAAAGACCGCCTCGCCACAGTCGAGGCGCAAAGATTGGTCGAAAACGCTGTGCGCGATCACTTTGACAATTGGTTGGCCCACGATACCAAGGCCGCAGGCGCAATCCTTGATTTCCTTGTGCTACGCGCCGAAGAACGCCTGCGCCGCCGCCAAGAAAAAGAGACGGCGCGCAAATCCGCCACCAAAAAACTCCGCCTTCCTGGTAAATTGGTGGATTGCTCCGCTACGAACCGTGCCGGCACCGAGCTGTTTATCGTTGAGGGCGACTCAGCGGGCGGATCGGCCAAAATGGCGCGTGACCGCAAGACCCAAGCGCTCTTGCCCTTGCGAGGCAAGATCCTCAATGTCTTAGGCGCGGCCAGCTCGAAAATCACAACGAACCAAGAGATCAACGATCTGACCCAAGCCTTGGGTGTCGGGCTAGGATCGAAATTCAATACAGAAGATCTGCGCTACGATAAAATCATCATCATGACCGATGCGGATGTGGATGGCGCGCATATCGCCTCGTTGTTGATGACGTTTTTCTTTACGCAAATGCGCCCGATGATTGACGCAGGGCATCTCTATCTGGCCTGCCCGCCCCTCTACCGACTGACCCAAGGGGCCAAGCGGGTCTATTGCCTCGATGAAATCGAGCGCGACGAATGGATGACCAAAGGTTTGGGCGGCAAGGGAAAAATCGACGTGAGCCGATTTAAGGGATTGGGCGAAATGGATGCCAAAGACCTCAAAGACACGACAATGAACCCCGAAACCCGCCAATTGATCCGCGTCAATATCGACGAAGATGAACCGGGCGAAACAGGGATCCTTGTGGAGCAACTCATGGGCAAAAAGCCCGAGCACCGCTTTAACTACATCCAACAAAACGCCCGTTTTGTCGAAGAGATTGATGTATAAACCAAACGCATAGAAAACTGCGCGGCCCTGATCCGCCGCGCTCTACGCTTTGCCGCCCATTCCGATCACCCGATCCATTTTCTGCGCCAAGGCATGATTATGCGTGGCGACCAGCGCCGTGAGGCCCGTGGTCGCGACAAGGTCTTTGAGCATGTCAAACACAGTCTCGGATGTGGCTGGATCCAAGTTGCCCGTTGGCTCATCCGCCAAGAGTAACTTAGGCCGGTTCGCCATCGCGCGGCAAAACGCAGCGCGCTGTTGCTCGCCGCCGGACATCTCAGCCGGCCTGTGGTTCAAACGATGCGACAGGCCCACTTTGTCCAACAACCCTTGTGCATAAGAACGGGCCTCTTTGGGCGAAATGCCATTGGCTAGCTGCGGCAACACGCAGTTTTCCAGCGCAGAAAACTCGGGCAACAAATGGTGAAATTGGTACACAAACCCAATCCCTTGGCGGCGCGTCTTGGTGCGCAGGCTATCTGAGGCGGTACTCATCGCGCGGCCGCAAAACACCACATCGCCGCTTTGGGCCGTGTCAAGCAGGCCTGCGATATGCAACAGCGTCGATTTTCCCGCACCCGAAGGGGCAACGAGCGCGACCACTTCGCCTTGGGCCAAGCTGAGGTTATACCGCTCAAGCACGCGCACTTCATTGGGTTTACCAGTGTTATACGCCTTGCTGACATCGCGTAATTCGAGAACAAGATCACTCATAGCGTAGCCCCTCAACTGGATTGATTTTCGCCGCACGCCGCGCTGGAAAATACGTCACGGTGCACGATAAAATGAGCGAAAGCGATATCGCCTTGATTACATCCTCCAGCCGCAGCAGCGCGGGAATATTATACAGCCCGCGGATCGATGGATCCCACACACCGCCCCCTGCGACATAGTTCACCAATGAAAAAATCGGATCAATATAAAGCGCGAACAAACAGCCCAAGATCGTGCCCATCACCGTGCCGATGATGCCCGTAAAGGCGCCACACATCATAAATATCCGCAAAATCGCGCCTTGGCTTAGGCCGATGGTGCGCAAAATGGCAATGTCGCGCTGTTTATTTTTGACCAGCATCACAAGGCCCGAAATAATATTCATCGAGGCGATCATCACTAAAATCGCCATGATGACAAACATCACGTTATCTTCGACTTCAAGGGCGCGCAAAAAACTCCCCGATGCATCGCGCCATGTCCATGTCAGCGCGCGCTGGGGCGATGCCGCCAAAATCTCGGGCACCGCTTGGATATCCACACGGTCGGGATCTATGACCATCACTTCGATTTCATCAACCACCCCCTCGCGGTTGAAAAAGCTTTGCGCCTCAGGCAGGGGCAAATAGGCGCGGGTGTTATCAATATCATACCGCCCCGCGGTAAAAATATAAACGACCGGATAGCTTTTGACGCGCGGCACACGGCCCATCGGGGTCACCGCCCCTTCGGGCGAGATCATCTTGACCATATCCCCGACGCTAACACCCAAATTACGCGCCACACCAGAGCCAAGGGCGATCCCCTTTGGGTAGTCGTCCAAACTGCCCGAGGCTCTCTCGGGCTGGGCCACACGCGGCACGCCTTCAATATCGCTGTGGCGCATTCCATAAATTTCAACGCCGGCATTGTCACCATTGGCTGTCACCATAACCTGCGATTTCACCAAAGGCGCAGCGCGCGTCACCGACGGCAGCATCGCAATCTGTGCGGTGATTGCATCAAAGTCATCAATCGTGCGCGAGACATAGCCAAATTCATCCGCCTGCCCCGCGTAATACACCGTCACATGCGCATTGGCCCCAAGGATAGTATCCACAAATTCCGCTCGAAACCCAGAGCGCACAGCCAAAGTCGCGATCAAGGCAAACACCGCCAAGGTGATCCCAATGAGGGAAATCCACGTCATCACCGACACCCCCCCCTCTGATCGTTTGGCCCGCAAATAGCGCCACGCAATCAGCCGCTCGTGCTGTGCAAACGGCGCTGTTGTGCGTCCGCGTCGCGCCTGCGCGCTCAGATCTGTTTGGGAGGGTGATGCTGTCATTTTATATATGCTCTTATTTTTGACCTTAGCTGGCTATCTCTTCGCAAAAACCATTGCACATTGCCAGAAAATCTTTTTCTACTGTGCCCTATGAGCAAGAAACATCTCCGCCCCGCGATCCAAGCCATTCCAGATGGCCGCCCCTTTATTCCCGCCGATCACATTGAGCGGGTCCAAGGGCGCCCTTTGTCGATTATTGTGGGCGCGAATGAAAATCGATTTGGCTTCTCCCCCAAAGTGAGCGACGCGATCGCACACTCCACCCATAGATCATGGCGCTATCCTGATGGCGAGCTACATGACCTGCGCGCCGCGTTGGGCACGCATTTGGGCGTCGGGATGGAGCATATCACCGTTGGCGGCGGGATTGATGGGATTTTATGCGATCTTGTGCGCCTCACCCTTGATCCAACGGACACAGTCGTCACCTCGCTGGGCGCCTATCCGACATTCAATTATCATGTGGTCACAACCGGCGCGCAGGTGATCACTGTGCCGTACAAAGATGATCACGAGGATCTCGAGGCGCTCGCCGCCGCCGCACAAAAACACCACCCCAAGCTGCTCTATCTGGCCAATCCCGACAACCCGATGGGCACATGGCACAGCGCCGAGGCGATCTCGGCCTTTGCCGCCAGCTTGCCCGAAGAAACGCTATTTATATTGGACGAGGCCTATATCGAATGCGCCCCCGAGGGCACTGCGCCGCCGCTGGTCCCTAGGGATGAAAACTGCCTGCGCCTGCGCACATTTTCAAAAATCTACGGGCTTGCAGGGCTGCGCGTCGGCTATGGCATTGGGCCAGTGGGGTTGATCAGCGCCTTTGACAAAGTGCGCAATCACTTTGGCGTGGCGGATATTGCGCAGCGCGCCGCCCTCGCCGCCCTTGGCGATCAACGCTTTGTCGAGACAACGGCCCAAAAGATTGCCCATGCGCGCACAACGATCACGCGCCTGACCCAAGAGCTGGGCGGTGATGCGATCCCATCGGCGACCAATTTCGTGGCTGTTGATTTTAACATCGGGTTAGATGGCGCCAATGCCCTCTTGGCGCGCCTCACCGCCCGAGATGTGTTTATTCGCAAACCGATGGTCCCAGTTTTGGGCCGAACTTTGCGCATGAGCGTCGCCCCCGATCCCGAGTTAGAACAGCTCTTTGAAATCATCAAAGACGAGCTGCCAAGGATCAGGGCCTAATCACGCCGCCGTGTGATCGGCGATCACTTGGCTCGCGGCCAACACGCCGCCGCGCTGATGGGCAATGTCCAAGGCTGTAAGACCCGTTTCAATCGTCGCCAGCATGCCTAAAATCATCTGCGCCGTGACATAGCCCATATGCCCCAGTCGAAAATGACCCTGCGCCTCGAATGATCCCAGCGGCACCAGCCCGAGGCCAATGCCCAATGTCATGCCCGCCTGCTCTTCGCACCACCTGCGCAGACGCTCGCCATCGGGCGCCGTCATCGTCAAGGCTGTCACTGCATGGCTGCGATGGGCCGGCTCGCGCACAACAGCGGCCAGCGTGCCCTCTTGGCCCCAATGATCCACAGCGGCCCAAATCGCCTTGGCCAAGATTTCGTGACGGGCCCACACGCTGTCCATCCCCTCGGCGAGGATCATATCAAGCGCTGTGCGCAATCCATGCAAATGCTGCGCCGGATTAGTGCCACAAAACCGTTGGGAAATACGCGTTGCGTCTGAGCGCGGCGCCCAATTCCAATAGGGGCTGATGGGCGCGACCCGCGCATGCGCCGCCTCGGCCCGTTGATTGAAAAACACAAATCCCATCCCCGCTGGGGTCATCAACCCCTTTTGAGAGCCGGTGATCGCCACATCGGCGCCCATCGCATCCATTTCAAATCGGTCACAGCCCATGGACGCAATGCAATCCACCATCAAAATCGCCTGATGCCCCAGCTCGCGAATAATCGCGCTGACCTGCGTCACATCACAGCGCCGGCCGCTTGATGTATCGACATGGGTCATCAACACGGCTGTGATCTGTGGATCGGCGCGCAGCGCATCTTTGATCTGTTGCGGATCTGGATCTGCATCATTGCCAAAATCAAGATCCACGACCGCGCGGCCCAAATCGCGCGCCGTTTGGCCCCACATCCGGCCAAAACTGCCAACGCTCAAGTTTAAAACACGATCGCCAATGTTACTAACATTGACCAAGGCCGCCTCCCACATGCCGTGACCATTTGAGATATACATCGCCACGTTGCCCGCCGTACCTGCCACTTTGCATAGATCGGGGATCACGGTTTCCGCCATGTCGATCAATGGGCCCTCATAGATGTTTTCTGATCCGCGGTGCATCGCGCGCAACACAGCATCAGGCATCACCGAAGGGCCAGGAATAGCCAAGTAATGTGGTCCAAATGATAATGACATGCCGTTCCCCCTCAAGCTGTTTTTTCAACAGCTAGGCTATTGTCAGGCGCGGGTCAATTTGCTTTGCTTGCAGGGGCGTTGAAACACCGCTAGACAGAAGGCGAGAATAACGCAAACGGGGTGCTGCGTGCAAAATCAAGGAACATGGCTCAAGCGTTTGGAACGCAGCTTGCGCGGCACCTTTGGCCAACGCATCGACACGCCCATGGCGCGGCTGGGCTCTTTGGTGCATTACAATCTATTTGATCATGCGTTTTTGCGGATGGTGTGGACCAATCAATACGAGATTGCGCCGCATATCTATCGCTCTAATCAACCTGTCGATTGGCGGCTGCGGCGGCTCAAACGCCAAGGGGTGCGCACGATCATTACATTGCGCGGCGCGGAAAGTCATGCGCATCACCTGTTTGAGGAAGAGACCTGCACGCGCTTGGGCCTTGGGTTTTATACAGTCAAACTGGCCGCCCGCTCTGCCCCGCATGTGGATCAAATTGAGCGGCTGTTGCATCTGTTTCGCACGGTGGAGACGCCGTTTTTATTTCATTGCAAATCTGGCGCGGATCGTGCGGGGCTGGCGGCCGTGCTCTATCTACATGTGATCAAAGGCGAGCCGATCTCGGCGGCGCGGCGCATGCTTAGTTGGAAATACTATCATCTATCCTCGACCAAAACGGGCATTTTAGATGCGTTTGTCGAGGCGTTTCGCACAGCACAGGCCCACTCGGGTGTGGATTTTGAAACATGGCTGCGCACGCAGTATGACCGCGATGCCCTGAGCCACGCCTTTGCCCACCGCAAGCGGGGCGCTGCATGAAGACGCCCTCTCATCCTCTTCGCTGGATTTGGCAAAACTATTTGCGCCGCTCATGGGGGATTTTCCTCGTTGCCGTGGCGTTTATGGCGGTTGAGGGATCGATGCTTGGGCTGATGTCCTATATGATGAAGCCGATGTTTGACCGCGTGTTTGTCGCGGGCGAGAGCGACGCCGTCACTGTCGTCGGCTTGATCTTTTTAGGGATTTTCATTGCGCGCGCGATCGCCTCTATGACACAAAAAGTCTTGCTAGCCCGCCTGTCCGAGCGCGCCTGCGCGATGATCCGCGTGGATCTATTGCGCCATGTTCTGGGGCTGGATGGGACGTTTTTTCAATCCTTTTCTCCCGGCTATCTGATGCAGCGCATCGAAGGCGATGTCGCCGCGCTCAAGACAACATGGATCGGCATCATCACTGGCTATGGCCGCGATGTGATTGCGCTGTTGGCACTGGGGGCTGTGGCGCTCAGCATTGATTGGCAATGGACGCTGATCGCCTGTATCGGTATTCCGGTCTTGGTCGCGCCAACGGCCATCGTGCAAAAATTCATTCGCAAAAATGCCCGCGCCGCGCGCGAAATGGCGGGGCGCTTGTCGAACCACCTGAACGAAGTGCTCACTGGGATTTCGGACGTCAAACTCAACACGATCGAAGAATATCAAACTGATCGCTACCGCGCACTCAATGCGCAAAACGTGCATGTTGAGACACGCTCCGTGACGGGCCAAGCGGCCATTCCCGCGCTCATCGACATTATGTCGGGCATTGGATTTATGGGCGTGCTGATCTATGGCGGCCATGCGATTATCGCTGGGGAAAAAAGCATTGGTGATTTCATGGCGTTTTTCACGGCGCTGGGGCTGGCCTTTGAACCGCTGCGCCGCTTGGGTGCGATTTCAGGCCAATGGCAGGCCGCCGCCGCCGCGATTGAGCGCATTCAAGAGATTTTCGCCCATGTCTCGAGCATCACAGATCCAAGCGATCCCAAACCCGCGCCAACGGGCGTGCCGCATGTCACCTTTTCGAATGTGAGCCTCGCCTATGGCACGCAAGATGTTTTGCGCAACGTCAGTTTCCGCGCCCCTGCGGGCAAAGTGACGGCGATTGTTGGCCCCTCGGGGGCGGGAAAAACCACGCTCTTTAATGCGCTCTCGCGGCTCAGTGATGTCAGCGCGGGGCAAATCACCATTGATGACACGGATATTAAGGATCTAAAACTCGTTGATTTGCGCGGCCTTCTGTCTGTGGTTGGCCAAGACGCCCTTTTGTTTGACGAGAGTTTGAAAGATAACATTACGCTTGGCGGCGATGCAGATCCCGAAAATCTTAAGGCGGCTCTTAAAAATGCGCATGTCAGCGAATTTACAGATCGCCTACCCGATGGGCTGGCCACACGGCTTGGCCCGCGGGGCAGCGCCTTGTCCGGCGGCCAACGCCAACGCGTGGCGATTGCCCGCGCATTGCTGCGCGATACGCCGATCTTACTGTTGGATGAAGCGACCTCGGCGTTGGATGCGCAATCCGAACATGTCGTGCAACAGGCCCTGCAAGACCTGTCCCAAGGGCGCACGAGCCTTGTGATTGCCCACCGCCTGTCGACCATTCAGCATGCCGATTTGATCGTTGTCATGGACCAAGGCCGCGTGATCGAGACGGGCACACATGCCGAGCTTCTTGAAAAAGGCGGTGTTTACGCCAGTTTAGTTAAAATGCAATTTCAAGGCACGGATGACGCCCTATGACCGGATATCTCGATCGCAGACACCTCTCGATCACAGGCGCCGATAGCCGTGATTTTTTGCAAAATCTGATCACCCAAGATGTGCCCGAGGCGGGCCTTGCCTATGGCGCGTTACTGACGCCGCAAGGCAAGCTGATCACCGATTTCTTTATCCGCCCCGCTGAGGGCGGCTATGCACTTGATTTACCCGCCGCGACCTTTGACTCAGTCATGCAGCGCCTGACAATGTATAAGCTACGGGCCGATGTGACGCTCAATGAGCTGTCGATCGCGCTCTTTTGTGGCCAGTCGGATCGCCCTGCGGATGCCTATATGGATCCGCGGGATCCGGCGCTGGGGTGGCGGCTGTATGATGGCGATAGAGCCGGCGATGAAGGCCAAGATTGGGACGCGCTGCGCATTGCGCATGGGGTGCCGGCCTTTGGCCATGAGTTAGACGGCGAAAGCTACATTTTGGAAATGGCATTTGATCGTCTTGGCGGTGTGAGTTTTACCAAGGGCTGCTATGTCGGCCAAGAAGTGACCGCACGAATGCACCATAAAACCACCTTGCAAAAAGGTTTGGCGCAGATCACGGGCGATGCCCCGTTGCCCAATGGCGCGCAGCTGATGGCCAATGGCAAAGAGATCGGGCAGATCACAACAGCCCATGGATCGCAGGCGCTGGCCTATGTCAATTTCAAGCGGCTGGGCGATCATGCTGTCACAGCGGTGGCAGATACCGGCGCCATAGAGATCCACACCATCACCTCTTTGCTCTAATCCATTGGGCGAGTGCGTTGCGCGGCGCAACGTACGGTGCCCTCAAGGTTTATTAGCACCTCTTTCCTATGATCAGCTCAGATCACAGGTGCAGGGCGCACCTCAGCCCGAATGTGCATATGTCACACACACCCATACACTGGGATACGCGCCCTGCCGCCTTTGGTGATCTCGAAACCGAGACATGACATAGAGGATCATCATGAAACGAATTCCTAGATCGAACACCCCGAGCCGCGGTCTTGTGCAGGCCTTCAGCAGCGGCCGCGCCTATTTAGAGCCCGATGGCCGCTAGGTCCATGCGCATTACGACTATCCACAATATGAGCATATCTACCTGTCGGCAGGGACGGATGACACGCCGCGCCCCTCATGGTCTTTAATCGGCTGGAACGTAGAAAAGGGCGACCGGATCAAACGCTTTAACGTCCAAGGCCGTGTGACAACGCCCGCCCTCAACGGGGTCGAATTGGCGATATTCACACTGAGCGGTCCAAATGGACAGCCCGTCACCGATGCAAATGATTACGTTTTAACGCAGGTGGACCGATTTACGATCCCAACGCCAAGCAATGTTCAAATGCTTCGGCATCAATCAGATGTTGATTTCGAAATCGAACACGCCGGCACATTGGGCGTCTGTTATCGTCCTGCCGTAAATCCCACCAGTCAGCAGGCGTTCTCTCATACAATTGAGTGCTTGATCGACAAAAAGTTGTAACAGATCAGGCGCGCTCGGAATATTCCATCGACTCTGTGTTCACAACGATCATCTCATCTTGGGCAATAAACGGTGGCACCATCACTTTGACACCATTGTCCAAGATCGCAGGCTTAAAGGAATTCGCCGCGGTTTGACCTTTGACGACAGGCTCGGTTTCCACGACTTGGCAGGTCACTTTTTGCGGCACCGTGGCATTGAGCGCCTCTTCATCGTAGAACTCAACTACAATGGTCATCCCATCTTGCAAAAAGGGGCGACGCTCTCCGAGCAGCTCGGCAGGCAGCTCGATTTGTTCATAGGTTTGAGAGTCCATAAAGACGAGCATGCCATCGCTTTCGTACAAAAACTGTTGGTCTTTTTGCTCAAGGCGCACGCGCTCTACTTTGTCGGCGCTGCGAAAACGTTCGTTGAGTTTGCTGCCATTGCGAAGGTTGCGCATCTCAACTTGGGCAAATGCCCCGCCTTTGCCAGGCTTGACGTGATCAACTTTTACAGCGGCCCACAGACCACCGTCATGTTCCAGTACATTGCCAGGACGAATTTCGTTGCCGTTGATCTTTGCCATTTTAAATCTCGCATTTTAGATAAGCTTATGTGCATTACCCTATATATAGTCGTACCCCATCACGCAATATCCAAACTGTAGAGAGCACACCCTCAGAGCCATGCGGTACAAGCATGGCAGACATGCATATAAAGGCTATCCGAATCATAAAAAAACAGTCATAAGCAAGCCCACGCCTAAAAATAATAAAAACACAAGGGATGTCGCATGAAAGATTTTGTAGATGGCACAGCATTCAACACCGAACAAGGTAGCCGTGCCCGCAAACTTTTCGCTGCAGTGGTACTTGCCGCATTAGATGATGCAATCGCTGATGACAAGAAATATGGAAATGGCCCCGAGCAAATCGCACGTTGGGCGCGCTCACGCGATGGGCGCGAAGTTCTCTCTTGCGCTGGCATCGATCCAAACGAACGCGTTGTCACGGGATTGATGGACTTTGTCGGCCGCGGTGTGCGCACATCTGTCGCCCTCTCCCGTGAAGAAAGCGAACGCCGCAACGCTGCCATGTCAGCAGAAGCCGCGTAAGGCGCGTTTTTTCCGATGCCCAAGGCGATCATGTTCCAAGGCACGGGATCCAATGTTGGAAAATCGGTAATTGTCGCGGCCTTGTGCCGCGCTTTTGCCAATCGGGGACTGAACGTCGCCCCGTTTAAACCGCAAAACATGTCAAACAATGCGGCCGTCACGTCAGATGGCGGCGAAATTGGACGGGCTCAGGCGCTCCAAGCGCGGGCCGCACGTGTGCCGTTGAGCGTTCACATGAACCCGATTTTGCTCAAACCAGAAAGCGAAACGGGCAGCCAAGTGGTCGTTCAGGGCCACTCCATCGGCCAATACAAGGCCCGCGCCTATGGCAGCTTAAAATCTACGCTCTTGCCCAAAGTCCTTGAGAGTTTTCATCGCCTCGCGGACGCGCATGACCTCATTTTGATCGAAGGGGCCGGCAGCCCCGCCGAAGTGAACCTGCGCGCAGGGGATATTGCCAATATGGGCTTTGCCTGTGCCGCCGATGTGCCGGTGGTGCTGATCGGTGATATCGATCGCGGCGGGGTGATCGCCCAAGTGGTCGGCATGCATCATGTCCTATCCGCCCAAGATCGCGGCATGATTTGCGCGTTTGGCATCAATAAATTTCGCGGCGACCCCACGCTATTTGACGATGGGCTCACTGTGATCCAAGAGCATACCTCATGGCCCAGCCTTGGCGTGCTCACATGGCTGGATCAGGCGTGGAAACTGCCTGCCGAAGATGCCCAAGATCTGGCCCATGGCGCCCCGCGCGGGGATGCCGCGCTGAATATATATGTGCCCAAACTCTCGCGCATTGCCAATTTCGATGATCTCGACCCTCTGGCGGCCGAACCGAATGTCAATCTGACGATCATCCAAGCGGGCCAAGCGATCCCCGCCGACGCCGATCTCATCATCGTGCCGGGGACAAAATCAACGATTGCTGATTTGAAGTACCTGCGCGCCCAAGGCTGGGATGTCGATATTCAAGCGCATGTACGCCGCGGCGGCAAGGTTCTGGGCATTTGCGGCGGCTATCAAATGCTTGGCACGCATATCGATGATCCCCATGGCAGTGATGGTACCGCGGATGAGATCGCCGGCCTGAGCCTGTTGAATGTGCGCACGAGGATGGCCAAAGACAAGACCGTCACCCCCACTGAGGCCCGTCACGCCGACACAGGCCACAAAGTGACCGGGTATGAAATTCATATGGGCGTCACAGACGGGCCTGATTGCGCGCGCGCGTGGCTGAGCATCGAGGCCAATCGACAGGTCAGCGCCATGAGCGCCGACGGCCGCATCCTTGGTAGCTATATCCATGGGATGTTCAGTGAAGATCGCTTTCGCGCCGACTTCCTCGCGCAGCTGGGCGTGCGCAGTGAGATTAGCTTTGATGCTGAGGTCGATGCCGCATTGGATGCCGTGGCGGCGCAAGTTGCTGCGGAATGGGATTTGGATCACATCCTCGCCATGGCGCGCGACGTGAAACGGTCCACCTCAGAGGTTTAAGCCCCTCTTATGATGGGGTTCGCTTGGATAAAATGCGATCAACTTCATCTTTGATCATGGGTGCCAATCGATCACGCAGCTCTTGGCGGATAATATCGCGCACAGCATCCGTTGCATCAACACTAGGATCGGGCTCAGCGGTGACACTCGGCTCGATCGCACGCAGGACGGGACGCGCGACAGGCTGTGCCGCACGGTCAAAGGGCAGATCCGGTTGATCATCTTCGCGCAGAAGGTCGGCGTGTGTCGCCTCTTCTTCAAACGAGCCTTTGATCTGAGAGACGAGATCCTCAATCAAAGCCGCCGCCGATGGGTCACGGCCTTGATCAGAGCGCTGCTCTGACGGGGCTTCGTCGGTGATCAGTGTTTTGATCAGTGAGACAACATTTGACGGCTCTGGCTTGGCCATGGGGGTCACTCCACAGATGCGCTGTGGTCCTTATTCTATACCAATCGCCTGCAAGACTGATTTGAGCCGTTTGCTCTCAGGGGACAGGACAGGTGCGTTTTTCACCGCGTTAAAATTCACATTTGGATCATACAGCGGCACATTGAGGCCCAAGCTGCGCGCGGTCAAGCGCCCCGTCGCGGCGAGCATGCCGTAGGCGGCCGAATATTCATCAATCCGTGCGCCGATCCGGCCCGTGCGCGCATCCAAAAGCTCTTGCTCGGCATTCAACACATCCAACGTGGTGCGCGAGCCAAGCTTGGCCTCTTCGCGGACCCCTTCGAATGCCAATTGCGAGGCTTTGACCTGCTGATCGCTGGCCTGATAGGAGGCGCGCGCAATCTCTAGATAGGCCAAGGCGCTGCCGATTGTCTGCTCGACTTCGGTACGGGCCACGTGAAGGGCCGCACGCTCCGCATCGCGCGTCGCGCCCGCTTGGCGTTGGAGGGATTTCAAACGGCCCCCTTGGTAAATAGGTCCAGAGAGGCCCAAAGAGACTGAACCAGAGCGGCTATCAATATTCGACGACCCGCCTGGGGTAGGTGCATTTTGCAACTGCGCCTGAGCCGACATATTAAGCGTGGGCTTCATCGCGACCCGTGCGCGTTCATAGTTGAGATCCGCAACAGCGACGTTGATTTGCACCTCTTTCAATCGAGGGTGATATTTAACAGCCTCAGCGCGCGCTTGCGCTACAGTTGTTGCAGTTTTCGGAATGGATCCAGGCAAGGCCAGCGCGCTTGGTTTTTGGCCGATCGCCGCGGCGTATTCCTCGCCGGCGATATCCAAATCCCCTTTGGCCACGGCCAAGAGGGACACAGCGGCGGCAAGGCGCGCCTGTGCCAAAGCAACATCAGTGCGGGTTACTTCCCCGACTTCAAATCGATCTTGGGCCGCACGTAGCTCTTCTTGAATGAGGCGCACATTGCTTTGGCGCAAGGCCAAAGTCTGCTCAGCTTGATAGGCATTCAAATAGGCCGTAACGGCCCGCTGCAAGACCGCTTGCTCGGCCGAAATCAAGGACATCTGCGCCGCTTTGACCGCTTGTTCGGCCGCTTGCTTGGCCAGCTGCGATGCGCCAAAATCATAGAGCAGCAAACTGGCCGAAATTCCAATATTCTTGCTGTCTGACGCGCTATATGACGACAGTGACGCCGAGGCGGCGGTGCTAGATGACCATTGACGCTGTACCGTGGCGGACCAATTGAGGATGGGGCGCAGTGCCGCCGTCGCTTGGGCAACGTTTTCATCCACACTGCTCAACAACGCTTGGTTTTGCTGAAGCAGCCCTGAATTTTTATACGCACTGGCCAACGCTTGATTGAGCGTCTGGGCCGATGCCGTTGCCGGCAAGAATGCGGCCCCAATCGCCAGTGCCATCCATGTAAAGCTGCGTTTCATGCGGTTCCCTTTCGGATGCTATAGTGCGAATTCGGCGCGCTGCTCAAACCCTTGAACGGGGCTGGCGTGCGATTCGAAAATATCATCCCAATGCACCTGACCGTTAATCTTACGCCCAATGCGTGCGACGGTCACACCGCCCACATCAAAAAACGCGCCGATGCGGCCTGATTCATTGAGTTGATCCATCAAGTTCTGCGGGAATGCTTGCACTGCGCCTTGGACGATAATCACGTCAAATGGCCCATGTGCCGCCGCCCCTTGCACGGCCTCACCGGCTTGCAAAACGGCATTATCATACCCCAGTTCAGTCAATTTCGCCTGCCCCTCATGGGCGAGATCCTCTTGGGTGATCCCAACCACAAAGGCCGCCATGCGTGACAACACTGCCGTGGAATAGCCCTGTGCCGCGCCCAAATCGAGAACGGCATCTTGGGTTTCGATATGCAGCGCATCAAGGAGTTTTGCAAACGCCCGCGCCTCCAACACATGAGAGGTGGCATTTAAACGCAGCTCGTGTTCACTATAGGCGATATCTTGAAGGGCAGCGGGCACAAACGCCTCGCGCGGCACTTCGAGGAATGCAGAGATGATAGGATATTTTGTGACATCCGAGGGACGAATTTGAGTGTCGACCATCATCGTGCGTAGATTCGCAAAATCTGTCATATCAAAGACCTTTCTTATTCCCGCTATACATGCCACAGCCCAGATTACACCGCAAGCGCCCTTGTCAATCTAAGCGTGGGGTCATGTCACGCAAAACTCCATAAAAAATGGCGCCTCGATGAACGAAGCGCCACAATATTGTGCATAAAATGCGATCTATTATGCAGTCTGATCCTTTGTGCGATCCAAGAGGATCAAGATCACGGCCATAATAACATATCCAATCGTCACATCTGACAGCACTGGCGTTTGCAACTGAGGCGCATGGATGATGCCAACCGAGGTCATCGCCGCCGCAACAAAGCAGAAATACGCCGCCGCTTGATGTTTGGCATCGATGATATTGGCAACAATCGCCCCCCACATCAAACCGATGATGATCGAGCCTTGGGCCAACGTTTGGTGGCCGATCACATGGGCGCCTTCCATCAACATCGCGCCAACAAAGGCGTCATCATTCATGTTGGGTAGGTTTTCAACGCCCGTGCTGCGCAATGCATTGAGCATAGAGCCCCATTTCGTCACGAGGAAGTTGGACACATGCGGCAGCATCGCCACAAGGACCGCCGCCATATGCGCCTGTGGCACGGCTTTGGCTGTGCTGGCGAACAAGCTGATCGCAACAAAGACCAAAATCGGTGCCGCCGCTGCGATGGGCAACAATCCATTGAGGAAGGACAAGAACCCAACAAAGGCCGCCAAGGCCACGGCGATCCCGACCGCAATGATATAGCCTGCGTTGGCGCCAAGCGCTTTGTACGCGGGGTGACCGATGTAGACCGTCGTCGGGAACGGCGAGCCAAAGACAGCGCCGATCATTGTGCCAATGCCGTCTGTGACTTGGGCTGTGGCGACAGGATATCCATCACCTGCGGCCTCGGCACTCTCAACGTTGTTCATTGTTTCGATAAAGTTATAGATCTGCACAGGTACCAAAACGAGCAATAGCTCTGGGTTGGCCAGAATATGCGACACACCGGCCAACAAATCACCGATATACGGTACAGGCAGGTAAAGGCCCATGCCGGACGCTTCGATCTTGGCTTCGCCCAAAACCAAGGCCAAGATGATCCCGACGACAAGGGCCACAAGACCCGCAGGCAAGCCAAATGGCATTTTAAATCCACCAACAAGACCCCACATCACAATCGCCAGCGATGTAAACCCGACGATGGGATGCTCAAAGATTTCGGCCATTGGCACCGCCGCGATATACACAAGCGCGATCCCAACCAAAGTGCCCAGCATGCCCGCACGCGGCGTGATCCGCTTGATCCAAGGGCCAATCAACGCGCCCAAAGCCGCGACAATCCCGCCAACAAAGCCAGCGCCAATACCCACTTGCCACGCAAGCATTGAATCGCCCGTAGACCAGTAAATCGGACCAATCACACCAAAGAGATAGACGAACATCACTGGTGTCGAAATACCATAGGGCAATGCCGTGACATCGCGCCCTTCTTTAGCGGCCAGACGTTTTGCCAAAAGTGTATAGGCAATGACACCGGCCAAAATGGCGATGGCGGCACCTGGAACGATTCTGCCGTAGACAATCGAGGGGTCCATGCCGAAAACGAATTGGCATACGCCGCTTAAGATCATCAAATTCACGAGGTTATCGGTGAACAAAGCCCAAAACGCGCTCATGTCCCCTTTTGAAAATAGGCGGTAGCCGCCGGTTGTTGCTGACATAGTGTGGTCCTCATTTTTATGTTTGCTCTATCGGCGAAAAATTGCCGATCCCCTCTGATCAATCAACACAAAAAAATTAATTCTCGCAACATAGGTCATTTTCACCACAGGGGTCAGAAACGGCATTAATTTCGTTTTTTGACCTGAAACTGCGATATCTCTGCGCCATGCTCGCGGGGTAAACGCCCATAGTTCCAAGGGATCTCACTCGATGTCATCACAATTTTCTGCGGCAATCTGCCGTTCATTCAAAGCGCCCTTATCCATTGAACCCGTGACTCTCAGTGCGCCTGAGGCGCAATTTGTCGAAGTGACGCTGGGCGCCGTGGCGATTTGTCATTCCGACATTTCTTATGCCGATGGCGGATGGGGGGGAACACTCCCCCTTGTTTTGGGCCATGAAGCGGCCGGTAAGATTACCGCCCTTGGGCCAGACACAGATGGGTTTGACCATGGCGACCGCGTTGTTGTGACGTTGATCCGCGCTTGTGGCACCTGTCCGAGTTGCGCCGACGCCAGCCCCACCCAATGCGAGCGGCCCAGCGGCAATCCATCCGTTATGACAGATGCCCAAGGCAATGTTGTCACAACGGCCATGAATTGCGGTGCCTTTGCTGAAAAAGTTGTCGTGCACCGGTCGCAAATCGTCAAAATCCCGCAAACCATGCCTTACGATGTTGCCTCATTGGTGGCCTGCGGTGTGATCACGGGGATTGGGGCGGCGGTGAATGCCGCCAACATTCGCCCTGGCGAGGATGTTGTTGTGATTGGCGCCGGCGGCGTTGGCCTCAACGCTATCCAAGGGGCGCGTCTGGCCGGTGCCCGCCGGATCGTCGCCGTGGACATGCATGCCGAAAAGCTTGCCGATGCCAAGGAATTTGGCGCAACTGACGGCGTGCTGGCCGGCCCCGATGCCGCCGCGCAGGTGGCCGATCTACTCAGCCGCCCAGCCGACGTTGTGATGGTTTCGGTCGGGCTTGGCAAAGTCTATTCCCACGCGACCAATTTCATTGGCCCCCGCGGCCGTCTGGTCATGCTCGGCATGCCGCACACCGGCGATACATCGGAATATGATGCGTCAAGCGTTGCGGCCTATAGTCAGAAATTTATCGGCACTAAGATGGGCAATGTCGTGCCCGCCCGCGATATCCCGTGGATCATGGATCTCTATTTACAAGGGCGGCTGAATTTAGACGCTTTGATTTCGCGCCGATGGCGGTTTGACGAAATCAACGATGCAATCGAAGATACAAAGACCGGCAAAGCCCGCCGCAATGTCATCGTATTCGAGGGGGTCTCATGAAGCTTCAAGACTTAGATATCATCGTCACCGCGCCCCCTGCCCCGGGATGGGGCGGGCAGTATTGGATCTTGGTCAAACTCACGACGGCCTGCGGCATCGTGGGCTGGGGGGAATGCTATGCCTCGACCATTGGCCCCGATGCGATGAAATCCGTCATAGGCGATGTGTTTGAGCGTCATTTTCAAGACAAAAACCCCGAGAATATCGAGCATTTCTTTCGTGCCGTTTATTCATCGGGTTTCACGCAGCGCCCAGATTTGACAGTGATGGGCGCCTATTCGGGCCTCGAGATCGCCTGTTGGGACATCTTAGGTAAGGCGCGCGGCCGCCCTGTGTGGGCCCTCTTGGGCGGTATGATGAACGAGCGCGTGCGCGCCTATACATACCTCTATCCGCAAGCGAACCACGATCTCACAACATTTTGGACCGACCCCATCGCCGCAGGCGAGGCCGCCGCGCATTACGTGAGCCTAGGCTACACAGCCGTCAAATTTGATCCTGCAGGGCCCTATACCTACCGCGGGGGGCATATGCCGGCGATGTCGGATATTTCCATGTCTGTAGCCTTTTGCAAAGAGATCCGCGCCGCCGTGGGCGATAAGGCCGATCTGCTTTTTGGCACCCATGGGCAATTCAATACCGCAGGGGCCATTCGATTGGGCCAAGCGATCGAACCCTATAGCCCCCTTTGGTACGAAGAGCCGATCCCACCAGATAACTTACTCGAATTCCAACAGGTCGCGCAGGCCGTCCGGATCCCCATTGCGACGGGCGAGCGGATGACAACCAAGGCAGAGTTTGCCACGCTTTTGAAAACAGGCGGGGCCGAAATTTTGCAACCTGCGTTGGGCCGCGCAGGCGGAATTTGGGAATGCAAAAAGATCGCGGCCATTGCCGAAGTGTTCAATGCGCAAATGGCACCGCATCTCTATGCTGGCCCCATTGAATGGGCCGCAAATGTGCATCTGAGCGTGTCGATCCCGAACCTCTTGATCGCCGAAACGATTGAAACGCCGTTCCATGATCAATTGATCCGAGGCGCCATTCGCGTCGAAAACGGCTATATTCCGGCGCCCACGGAACCCGGATTGGGCATTGATATTGACGAGGATCTGGCGCGCGCGCATCCGTTCACGGGCACAGGCCTGCATTTGGATATGCAACATGCGCCGTGTGATTATCAAAACGGCAATAGTTTCGCCGGCGGCGCCCCAATCAAAACCTAAGACGGCACGCCATATAAAAAGGGGGCGCATATTTGCGCCCCTACTCGTTCAATTTAAATGGTGCTTTGCTGGCACAATATCCTTGGGGCGCGGCATCCCTCTTATGCAGCATCCCAAGGCTGAGAAAACTGGCCGAGAACAGCGCCGACATCTTCACCATCTTTGACGGCGATCTTGGCTGTCAAACCGCGCTGTTTATCGTCGATGACATCAACAACTTCGGACAACAGCCCCGCATCACAGAGCGCTTGGGTATAGACCCGCTTGATGGCCATTTTGCGCAGATCTGGCTTAAAGATTTTACCAACCGCTGTCTTAGGCAGCTCGGGCATCACTTCGATATGTTTGGGCCGCGCGGCGCGTTCATGAACGCCGCTCTCGCAGATTTTCATCAACTCATCCGAGGTCACTTCGCCGCCTTCGATCAATTCCACATAGGCGCAGGGCAATTCACCCGCTTTCATGTCCGGCTGTCCAATGGCCCCAGCAAAGGCCACGGCGGGATGCTCCAAGAGGGCGTCCTCGATTTGTGCAGGATCGATATTATGGCCCCCGCGGATGATCAAATCCTTGGCACGGCCCGTGATAAAGAGATAGCCATCTGCATCCACACGGCCCAAATCCCCCGTGCGCAAATGCGTGTCCTTCCAATACAGGCCCTCATTCTTTGACGCATCGGTATATGTGCCGCCCGG
>JBDNBY010000061.1:0-13495 GCA_039767595.1 Paracoccaceae bacterium
GACTTTCGTCAAACAATGTCAACTTCAACCAGCTTAATTACTCCCAAGTGGAGTCTTAAGCCATACGGTAGTGTAATTTTAAAATTACATCAACCCCATTGCAATGTAAGTTTTAATTGACAATTAATCGAACCCTCCCCTACACTCGATCGTGAAAAAGAGGGACTCGCATGACCCACCCAGCATCGCAGAGAGCTGATAGAAAGGGGCTTTACACCCCTGAAGAGCGCCGCAAGCGTGACGCAACCATTTGGACTACGGTGCAAGGGGTGCTGGCTCCTATTCAATTCATTGTCTGCATTATTTCGGCAATTTTGGTCATTCGCACATTGACGACGCAGACGGGCTATCCACTCGCCACGGCCTCCATTTTGCTCAAAACGGCGCTTCTTTATACGATCATGATCACTGGGGCGATTTGGGAAAAAGTTGTCTTTGGGCAATACCTCTTTGCCCCTGCATTTTTCTGGGAAGATGTCGTGAGCTTTGCGGTGATTGCATTACACACAGCCTATCTTATCGGCCTGTGGGGGGGCTATCTCTCTGATCAATCCCTGATGATGTTAGCCCTCGTCGCCTATGCGGTTTACATTATCAACGCGGTTCAGTTCGTTCTCAAACTCCGGGCGGCGCGCCTTGACGCGGCCCTCTCGACCGAAGGAGCGCACCTTGCCTGATACGGTTCACACTGATCCTCTTGCCTGTGACACGCGGCCCATCCTCAAGGAACGCGGCCAACACGAAGTGTTTTGCGGGCTCACCTCGATCATTTGGCTGCACCGCAAAATGCAAGACGCGTTTTTCCTTGTTGTCGGCTCGCGCACCTGCGCGCATTTATTACAAAGCGCCGCGGGCGTGATGATTTTTGCACAGCCACGCTTTGGCACTGTGATCTTAGAAGAGAGCGATCTGGCCGGTCTTGCCGATGTGCATCAAGAGCTGGATCGCGAAGTTGCCCGCCTTTTGTCACGCCGGCCTGACATTAAGCGGCTCTTTCTTGTGGGCTCTTGCCCGTCCGAAGTGATCAAAATCGACCTCGACGTCGCGGCGCAGCGGCTCTCACGGCACTACGAGGGGCAAACAAATGTCGTGAACTTTTCCGGCTCTGGCATCGAGACGACCTTTACCCAAGGCGAAGATGCCTGCCTCGAGGCGATCATCCGCACGCTACCCACGACGCAGACTGCGCAATTGGTCATCCTCGGCGCTTTGCCTGATGCGGTCGAGGGCCAAATGCTACGCCTTTTGGCCGCTATGGGGATTGAGAATGTCAAACTGCTGCCCCAAGCGCACTCCGATCAGCCCGTCGCGATTGGCCCCAATACGCTCTTTGCCTGTGCACAGCCGTTTTTAGGTGCGGCCCATGATGAAATGGTCAAACGCGGTGCCACCTATATCCAAGCGCCGTTCCCCATCGGGGCACAAGGCACGACCCAATGGCTCCATGCGATCGCGCAGGCCTCGGGCATTTCCCCTGATGTGGTTGAACGTGTCGTTGCCCCTGCACGCGATCGCGCTGAGCGTGCCGTCGCGAAAGTGGCCAAGACACTGACCGGCAAACGCCTGTCTATGCTGCCCGACAGCCAACTCGAATTGCCCATCGCGCGGTTTTTGACCCAAGAATGCGGCATGATCCCCGTTGAGATCGGCGCACCCTATATCCATAAATCTATGATGGCCGACGAGATCAGCGCCCTGCCACAAAGCGCGCAAATCAGCGAAGGCCAAGATGTTGACAAACAGCTCACGCGCCTACGGGCGGCACGGCCAGATCTTACAGTTTGCGGCCTCGGGCTGGCCAATCCGCTCGAGGCGGAAGGGCTGACAACCAAATGGGCGATTGAATTGGTCTTTAGCCCCATTCATTTTTACGAACAGGCCGCCGATCTCGCCGCCCTCTTCGCTCGCCCGATCACGCGCAAGGCTATTTTATCCGGACGAGGCGCCGCATGAAACTGACCGTCTGGACATACGAAGGCCCGCCTCATGTTGGCGCGATGCGCGTCGCCACTGGCATGGAAAACACGCACCTTGTGCTGCACGCGCCCCAAGGCGACACCTATGCCGATCTGCTCTTTACGATGATCGAGCGCCGCAATCATCGCCCGCCTGTGACATTCACCACCTTTCAAGGGCGTGATTTGGGCTCGGACACTGCCAAGCTTTTTAAATCCGCGTGCCACGATGCCTATGACCGGTTTCGCCCTGATCTGTTACTTGTCGGGGCGTCTTGTACGGCCGAGTTGATCCAAGATGACCCGGGCGGATTGGCCGAGGCGTTGGGTCTGCCGGTACCTGTGGTGGCTCTTGAATTACCCAGCTATCAGCGCAAAGAAAACTTTGGCGCAGATGAGACATTTTTCCAAATCGTGCGCCATTTGGCCAAACCATGCGCACGCAGCGCTCAGATCAGCTGTAATTTGATCGGGCCGACCGGCCTTGGGTTCCGGCACCGCGATGATATTCGCGAGCTGACCGCATTGCTGAACAGCTGCGGGATCGCTGTGAATGTCACCGCGCCGATGGGCGCGGGACCGCAGGAAATTGCCACGCTCGGCGCCGCGCATTTCAACGTCTTGATGTACCCCGAAACAGGCGAGGCCGCCTGCCGCTGGATGCAAGACAACCTTGACCTGCCCTACACAAAAACAGTGCCCATTGGCATGGGGGCAACACAAGATTTCCTTGAGGAAGTTGGCACTCTTACCGGCCTGCCTGTTTTGCGGGCCCAAGAGACACCTCATGCTCATGCGCCATGGTATAGCGCCTCGGTCGATAGCACGTATTTAACGCACAAGCGGGTCTTTATCTTTGGCGATGGGACGCATGTGATCGCCGCCGCGCGCGTGGCGCGTGATGAGATGGGCTTTGAGGTGGTTGGCATGGGGTGTTACAATCGCGAGCAGGCCCGCGCTGTGCGCCAAGCGGCCAAAGACTACGGCGTCACGGCCCTGATCACAGATGACTATTTAGACGTCGAAGAGCATATCAGCGAACTGGCCCCAGAGCTTATCCTCGGCACGCAGATGGAGCGTCATATCGCCAAACGGCTTGGCATTCCCTGCGCCGTTATTTCCGCGCCCGTTCACGTTCAGGATTTCCCTGCCCGCTATTCCCCGCAAATGGGTGTTGAGGGGGCCAATGTCCTCTTTGATACATGGGTGCATCCGCTGGTGATGGGTCTCGAAGAGCATCTCTTGCACATGTTCCGCGATGATTTTGAATTCAACGATCAAGCCGGCCCCAGCCATCATCACGGCAGCACCCCCCATGACGCGCCGACGCAGCAGCCTGTCGCCCAAATCGAACTGCCCCGTCCGGCTACCCAAGAGCATGGTGCGATAGAGTGGCTGAGTGAGGCCGAGCGCGAGCTTAAGAAAATACCGTTTTTTGTCCGCGGCAAAGCCCGCCGCAACACAGAGCAATTCGCCCTTGATCACGGCCTGCCGACGATCTCTTTGGAAACGTTATACGAGGCCAAAGCGTATTATGCGAAATGATCCTCATATGACCGGCACGCCGGTGACATATAATGTGGTGATTATCACATTGGACGCGCATTCGATGGGTCCCGCCCAACAGGCCGCCGAGGCGCTTGTGGGGGATTACCCCGGCCTGTGTATCGACATCCATGCTGCCGCCCAGTGGGGCAGCGATCCGCAGAGTTTTGAGCGGACCAAGGCCGCCATCGCCACAGGTGATATCATTATCACAAATTTGCTCTTTCTCGAGGATCATGTGCGCCCGCTCGTGCCCCTCTTGCAAGCGCGGCGCGACAGCTGCGATGCGATGATCGGTGTGATTTGTGATGCCTCACTGGTCAAATTGACGAAAATGGGCGCCCTCGATATGGGCAGCCCACAAAGCAGCACAATGAGCTTGCTCAAGCGGCTGCGCGGATCGTCCAAGCCGGGCGTCGAAAGCGGTGCCAAGAAAATGCGCATGCTGCGCCGTTTGCCCAAAATCCTAAAGTTTATTCCAGGCAAGGCCCAAGATCTTCGGGCGTGGTTCTTGGTCATGCAATATTGGATGGGCGGGACGGACGAAAATATCGCGGCGATGCTGCGCTTTTTACTCTCGCGCTATTGCCGCATGCCGCAATGGCAAAACCGTGCCGCGCCTGAGCCAAAGATGTATCCGGAGCTGGGGCTCTATCATCCTGATGTGCCCGACCGGATCACCGAAGATCTGGGCGATCTGCCGCGGCTGAGCCAACCTGTTGCCACCGTCGGGCTATTGCTCATGCGCTCTTATGTTCTGAGCGGGGATACCGCGCATTATGATGCGGTCATCGCTGCCTACACCGCGCGCAATATTCAAGTGATCCCTGCCTTCGCCAGCGGGCTTGATAACCGCCCCGCGATTGAGACGTTTTTCAAATCCGAAGAGGGCGCACAGATTGATGCGCTTGTCTCGCTCACAGGGTTTTCTTTAGTGGGCGGGCCGGCCTATAACGACGCCGCAGCGGCGGTTGAGACCCTTAAATCCCTCGATGTGCCCTATGCGACGGCCTTACCTCTTGAGTTTCAAACACTCAGCCAATGGGCCGCCTCAACCCAAGGATTGGGGCCAATTGAAAATACAATGCTCGTGGCGCTGCCTGAACTGGATGGCGCAACGTTGCCAACCGTGTTTGCAGGGCGGCACGGGCACGAGACGTGTCAGGGCTGCGCACGCCAGTGCCATGGCGGACAAAGCCAAGCCATGGCCCCCTGCTATGAGCGGATCGAAACGCTGGTGGCCCGCACTGCGAAATTGGCGATATTGCGCCGCGCCGCCCGTGCTCAGCGGCGCGTGGGCGTTGTCCTCTTTGGCTTCCCGCCGAATGCTGGGGCGACGGGCACGGCGGCCTATCTTAATGTATTCGCCTCGCTGTGGAACACATTGAGCGCACTTAAGGATCAAGGCTATCACGTCGATCTGCCCGAAACGCCCGAGGCGCTCAGAGAGGCGGTTCTCGTTGGCAATAGCGCGCAGTATGGCCAAGAGGCTAATGTCGCGGCCAGCATCTCGGCCGAAACAATTGTGAACACATGCCCTTGGCTGAACGACATCGAAGCGCAATGGGGCCCCGCCCCCGGACGCCACCAAAGCAATGGCAAAGAGGTCTTTGTTCTCGGCCGGCAGTTTGGCAATGTCTTTGTCGGCATTCAGCCTGCCTTTGGCTATGAGGGCGATCCGATGCGCCTCTTGTTTGAAGGTGGATTTTGCCCCACTCATGCCTTTGTCAATTTTTATGAATGGCTCAAACATGAGTATAAGGCCGATGCCCTTTTGCATTTTGGAATGCACGGCGCTCTCGAATTCATGCCCGGCAAACAAGCGGGCCTCTCTGGGCAGGATTGGCCAGATCGCCTAATTGGGGATCTGCCGAATATTTACCTCTATGCAGGCAATAACCCTTCAGAGGCCTCCTTGGCCAAGCGGCGCAGCGGCGCGACGATCATCACGCATGTCACCCCGCCCCTCGTGGCCGCAGGTCTCTATAAGGGGCTAGCAGAGCTCAAAGACAGCCTTACACAGTGGCGCCAAATGCCCCAAGACGACACGCGCCGTGCCGATCTTGAAGCGTTGATTTGGGATCAGGCCAATCTGATTGACCTGAGCGCGGATGACATCACGCAGCTGTGGCCCAAATTGATGGACCTCGAGCAGACGTTGATCCCAGACGGGCTACATATCATTGGACAAGACAAATCCGAACAGCAAATCCGCTCGTATCAAGAGGCCAGCGCCGACCAAACGCCCGAAGGCCAAGAGCATATTCGCACCTCACTGAGCGCAGCACATGAAATCAACGGCCTGCTGGACGCGCTCGATGGTCGGTTTATCCGGCCAGTCGTGGGCGGTGATCTCACGCGCAGCACTGATATTTTGCCCGCTGGACGCAATATTCACGCCTTTGATCCCTTCCGTATGCCATCGGCTTTTGCCTGCCGACTGGGTCAGGAACAAGCCAACCTTTTGCTAAGCACTCATAACGCCATTCCCAAAACCATTGCCCTTGTGCTGTGGGGATCTGATAATATCAAATCCGACGGCAGCCCCATTGCCCAAGCGCTGGCCCTGATGGGCGCACGGCCACGGTTTGATAGCTTTGGCCGCCTAAGCGGCGCAGATCTGATTGATTTGGCCGAATTGGGCCGCCCGCGCATTGACGTGATCATGACCCTTTCGGGCATTTTCCGCGACCTCCTGCCACTCCAGACTAAGATGCTCGCCGAAGCGGCCCTGAAGGCGGCCTGCGCTGATGAGCCTTTGGATCAAAACTACATCCGCGCCCATGCGCTGGACTATGCCGCCACGATGAACGTCTCGCTGGAGCAAGCCGCGCTGCGCGTCTTTTCCAATGCCGAGGGCGCCTATGGGTCAAACGTCAATCAATTGGTCGATAGCTCTGCCTTTGGCGATGATGATGAACTCGCCGATGCCTATCAGGCGCGCAAAAGCTTTGCCTATGGTGTGGACGGCAAAGCGCAGCAAAACTCAGAGCTGTTGGCCAAGGCCCTCGGCGATGTGGAGTTGATGTATCAAAACCTCGAGAGTGTCGAACTCGGCGTGACCACGGTGGACCACTATTTCGATACGTTGGGCGGGATTGCCCGGGCCGTCAAGCGCGCCAAAGGCGGCGAGGATGCCGCGATTTACATCAGCGATCACACCCGCGGCACTGGCAAAGTGCGCAGCCTATCTGAACAGCTCGAGCTTGAGACGCGCACGCGCTCGCTTAATCCAAAATTCTACGAGGCCCTCCTCGATCATGGCGCCGAAGGCGTGCGCCAACTTGAGGCGCATGTCACCAACACGATGGGATGGTCGGCCACGACAAAACAAGTCGAACCATGGGTCTATCAACAAATCAGCGAAACTTTTGTTTTGGATGATGCCATGCGCAAACGGTTGGCAGATCTGAACCCAGTTGCCTCTGCGCGTATGGCCAATCGCCTGATCGAAGCTACGGATCGCGCCTATTGGACACCTGACGCCGCGACGCTCGATGCGCTCCAACGGGCGGCCGATGACCTCGAAGATACCGTCGAAGGGGTTGCTGCACAATGACACGCCCCTTGAACATCTCTCACTGCGCATCTTGCGCCAGAAAGGAAACACCATGAGCCCATTGGATAAAAAAATCCCCGATTTAGCGGGGCGCGATGGCGAAGGGTCCGTCCAATATCATGCCGATCCCGACATGCGCATCGACGGCGCCAAAGTCTTTGCCGTCTATGGCAAGGGGGGCATTGGGAAATCAACGACCAGTTCAAACTTGTCTGCGGCGTTTTCAAAATTGGGAAAACGCGTGCTGCAAATCGGCTGTGATCCCAAACATGACAGCACCTTTACCCTCACAGGAACGCTGGTTCCAACGGTGATCGATATCTTGAAAGAAGTCGACTTTCATCCAGAAGAGCTGCGCCCAGAAGATTTTGTCTTCGAAGGGTTCAATGGCGTCAAATGCGTTGAGGCGGGCGGCCCCCCTGCGGGCACGGGCTGTGGCGGCTATGTCGTGGGCCAAACGGTCAAACTGCTCAAGCAACATCACATGCTCGAAGACACAGATGTCGTGATCTTTGACGTTCTGGGCGATGTGGTCTGCGGCGGATTTGCCGCGCCATTGCAACATGCCGATCGCGCCTTGATCGTGACCGCCAATGACTTTGACAGCATCTATGCCATGAACCGGATCATCGCCGCCGTCCAAGCAAAATCATCCAACTACAAAGTGCGCCTTGCCGGATGCGTGGCCAACCGGTCGCGCGAAACGAACGAGGTGGATCGGTATTGCGACACCGTCGGCTTTAACCGCATTGCGCATATGCCAGATCTGGATGCGATCCGCCGCTCGCGTCTAAAGAAAAAGACCCTCTTTGAAATGGAGCTCGACGATGACATCGCCGCCGTACAGGCCGAATATCTTCGCTTGGCCCAGACACTTTGGAACGGAACCGAGCCTATGGCGCCGGCGCCACTCGAAGATCGTGACATTTTTGAATTACTCGGGTTTGACTAATGGCATATGACGATACATTGGCCCGAGTTGAGACTTATTTTGACCAAACGGCCACAAAAACATGGGAAAAACTGACCTCTGACGCGCCCGTGTCGCGCATTCGTCAAACTGTGCGCGAGGGGCGCGATCAAATGCGCGACTTACTGTTGTCGCGCCTTCCAAATGATCTGCGCGGGGCGCGCATTTTAGATGCGGGCTGCGGTGTTGGGGGACTATCGCAAATTTTGGCTGAAAAAGGCGCGCACGTTGTAGCCGCTGATATCAGCCCCTCTTTGATCGACATCGCGAAAAAACGCATTCCGCAGGCCTTGCATGATCAAATTTCATTCCGCGCCTGCGATCTGAATGATCCCGCATTGGGGCAATTTGATTATGTCGTGGCGATGGATAGCTTGATCTATTATCGCCCTGCCGATCTGTGCCACGTTCTTCAAACACTTAGCGCGCGCGTGCATCAATCGGTCGTCTTTACCGTGGCCCCGCGCACACCTCTGCTGATGGCGATGTGGTATGCGGGCAAGTTGATGCCAAAATCAGATCGCTCGCCTGTGATGCACCCACATGCGCCGCGCGCCTTGGGCCGTGCCTTGGGCGAGAGCATTACGCTTTTGGATCATGGCCGCGTGCTCAAAGGTTTCTACATTTCCCAAGCGCTTGAGGTTCGTAGATGAGCCAAGCCCACACATCCGCACTCAAATCCCTGTCGCTCAAGGCGCTGCCCTTTGCGGATGCCGCAAGCGCAGACCTGCCTTTGGCGCAGTTGTTGCGGATGTCATTGTTCCAAGTCTCTGTCGGTATGGCCTCTGTCATGCTATTGGGCACGCTCAACCGCGTCATGATTGTCGAGCTATCCGTGCCTGCGATGATCGTCGCCATCATGATTGCCTTGCCCGTGTTGATCGCCCCATTGCGGGCCAGCCTTGGCTTTAAATCGGATACCTATCGCTCGGCCATTGGGTGGAAACGTGTGCCATATTTGTGGTTTGGATCGCTGTGGCAAATGGGCGGCCTCGCAGTGATGCCCTTTGCCTTGATCGTCCTCTCGGGGGATCAAACCATTGGCCCCTCTTGGGCGGGCGAAGTTTTAGCGGCCCTTGCATTTTTGATGACTGGCTTTGGCATTCATATGACACAAACAGCGGGTCTATCATTGGCCAGCGACCGCGCCTCAGACGAGACGCGCCCCCGTGTGGTCGCCTTGCTCTATGTGATGTTTTTATTAGGCATGGGCGCCGCGTCATTGATCATTGGCTGGCTCTTGCGCGATTTTAGCAACCTACTTTTGATCCGTGTTGTCCAAGGCGCCGCGCTGACGGGCCTGATCCTCAATCTGATCGCTCTTTGGAAACAAGAGCCGATGCGCCCCATGAGCAAAGAGGCTCGCTTGGCCCCGCGCCCCAAATTCAAAGAAGCTTGGCAGAGCTTTACCGCCGGTGGCGCCGCAGGGCGTCTACTCGGCGTCGTGTTTTTCGGAACGCTGGCGTTTAATATGCAAGATGTTTTGCTTGAGCCTTATGGCGGCGAAGTGTTGGGCTTGAGTGTCTCGGCGACCACGACTTTGACTGCGATGTGGGTGCTTGGCGCATTAACGGGCCTTTATATGTCGGCCCGCCAAATGCGCAGCGCGCACAATAGCCTCTCGGTGGCTGTGCGCGGGCTGCTTGTTGGGCTGATCGCCTTTCCAATTGTGATTTTTGCCGGACCGCTGCAATCCGCCGGTCTCTTTTTCGCGGGCACGGGCCTCATTGGTCTGGGCGCAGGGCTCTTTGCCGTGGCCACATTACACCACGCGATGCAACTGCCCACTGAGGGCACTGCGGGGCGCGGCCTTGTGATTGGGGCATGGGGCGCGGCACAGGCCACGGCCGCCGGCCTTGCCGTTGCCTTTGGCGGTACCGTTCGGGACTGGGTCAACACCCACGCGCTTGCCGGTGATTTCGGCACGGCGCTGCAAAGTGCATCGACAGGATACTCCGTCGTCTACCACATCGAAATTCTATTTATCTTCATCACCTTGGTGCTGATTGGTCCAATGATCAAACATGCGCCATCCTCGCAACCCACGGACCATAATCGCACGGGGCTTTCCCTCGTGGATTTCCCAACTTGACGGCTTCCAACTTGGAAAGGATAACACCATGACAGGGACATTTATCGGCAATTTTGATTTAGCGAGCCTTTCGCTTTGGCTCTTTTGGATCTTCTTCGCAGGTCTAATTTTCTACATCCAACGTGAAAACATGCGCGAAGGGTATGAATTTGAAAATGATGATGGTTCAAAATCATCGTTTCAAAGCCCCTTTCCCATGCCAGAGCCCAAGACCTTCAAGCTGCCCCATGGCCGCGGTGAGGTCACTGTGCCCAATTCAAATGGCGAAAATCGCGAGATTGCGTTGCGTCAAACCAATGCGGCCAATGGCTATCCACTAGAGCCAACAGGCGATCCCATGACCTCGGGCGTTGGCCCTGGTGCATGGGCCGCGCGCCGCGATCTGCCTGAGCTGGACAGCAAAGGCCATCCAAAGATCGTACCGCTGAGTGCCGTAGACAGCTTTTACGTCGGCGCCGGACGTGATCCGCGCGGCCTGCCTGTGATGGCCGGTGATGGCGAAGTGGTCGGCAAGATCGTCGATATTTGGTTCGATGAGCCAGAGCAGCTGGCGCGCTATTACGAATACGAACTGCATCCAGAGTTTGGCGAAGGGCGCCGCCTTGTGCCCGTCCCACTGGCGCGTATTCGCAAAGATCGTGTGGCCATCAAAACCATTTTTTCCCAGCATTTCAACGCTGTACCGCAAACCAAAGCCAAGACACAGATCACCATGCTCGAAGAAGAGAAAATCTCGGCCTACTACGCCGGCGGCATTTTATATGCGTCCGACAAACGCTTCGGCCCCCTGATCTAAGCAAAGGAAATACCCCGTGCCACATGATGATTTTGAGTTTGAACCCATTTTAGGCCTGCCAGAGGCTCTTCCTGACCAAGAAGAGATCTTGTGGCAAGGACGGCCGCAGGCGTGGGCCTTGGCCAAAGATGCGCTCAACATTTGGTGGGTCATGGGGTATTTCGCCCTTCTTGGCGTGTGGCGATTTATCGCCGCGCTTGATTTAATGGCCATGGATCAGGCCCTTGCCATCTCCGTTCCATTTTTGGTTTTAGGCGCGCTGTGCATGGCCCTTTTGTATATCGTCGCCTATGTTCAAGCGCGCACAACAGTCTATACGATCACCAATAAGCGCGTTGCCATGCGCGTGGGTGCGGCGCTGACGCTGACATTGAACATCCCCTTTGCCCAAGTCGAGAACGCCGCCGTCGCACGGTGGAAAAACGGCACTGGCAACATCGCGCTCAAGACGTCCGGCGAAACGCGGATCTCGTTTTTGATGCTCTGGCCTCATGCCCGTGCGTGGCGGTTTAAGCACACAGAGCCAACATTGCGCTGTATTCCAGATGTAGAGACTGTTTCGGGCATCCTCGGCCAAGCCGCCGCGCCTTATGTTGGCGCCCGCCCAACCGCAGCGCTCGCCCAAAAACAGACCGACCGCGCCCCCAATTTTGAACACGCATCCCTCGAGGCATAATGATGGACCACACAGAAAAACAACATGTCGAACTGATCCCCAAAGCCGCATTGCGCGGATTGTTTGGTTTGGTGTTTGCGGTCTTTGTTATGGTCGGCTTGGCCCGATATTTCGAAATGCCCCCGACGGCCATGCCCGAAGAGGCGCCCATCGTGGCGCAACGGTCGATCTATCTCTCGGCTCAAATGAGCGGCCAAGTCACTGTTATGGATGAATTTGGCACCGTGATCGCCGAGCTCTCTGCCGAAGAGGGCGGTTTTATTTCTGGCGTTGCGCGTGTGATTGAACGCGAACGCCGCATGCGCACTGTATCACAAGACGGCCTTGTTACAGTAATTTGGCGCGAAAATGGCCGTCTATCGATCTACGATCCGAGCACACTATGGACCGCAGATCTTATGGGCTTTGGCCAAGATAACGCACGTGCCTTTGCCCAGCTTGTCGCACCCAGAAAGTGAGGAAACTATGGGTATTTTCACACGGCGCACTGAACTGGCCCCTTGTACGGTCGAGATCAGTCACAAATTCGAAAGTCTGCACGCTCATGTGCGCTTTAACAACGGGACCACTGTCTATCCTGGCGATAGTGTCAAAGTGCAAGGCCCCGAAATCATGGCACCCTTTGGCGAGTTGGTCCGCGAAGACCGCCAAGCGGTGATCACGCGCGCAAGTGCCATTGAACGCCTGTGGACCCGTCTCACAGGTGATCTTGAGGTGATGGAACTGTGCGAATTTTCATTCTCTGAGGAGGTCACGCTATGAACGCCCATTCCGCAGATGCCAACACCGCCGAAGAGGCCATCGCCTCGCAAGAGCTGGCGCAAGCCGCGTTTGATAGCGCAAGCGCCACACAAGTGGCCATGCAAGACACGCTGTTAACCCCACGCTTTTACACCACCGATTTTGACGAACTTGACGCCGTCAATGTCGAGCCGATCCGCGAGGAATGGGATCAACTTCTCGATCAAATGCGATCTGATCCCAACAAGGGACATTTCAAGAAAAATGCCGATTGGGATACCGTCGATTGGGACGGGATGGAGCCAGAGCTAAAGAAGGAATTCATCGATTTTCTCATCAGCTCGTGCACCGCCGAATTCTCGGGCTGCGTTTTGTACAAAGAGATGAAGCGCCGCGGCTCTAACAAAGACATTACAGAGCTGTTTCAACTGATGGCTCGCGATGAGGCCCGTCATGCAGGTTTCATCAACGATGCCCTGCGCGAGGCCGGTGTTGCCGTGAATTTAGGCTTTCTCACGCAGCAAAAGAAATACACCTATTTCCGCCCCAAGTTCATCTATTACGCGACGTACCTGTCGGAGAAAATTGGCTATGCGCGCTACATTACCATTTTTCGTCACCTTCAAGAGCATCCAGAATATCGGTTTCATCCGATCTTTAAATGGTTTGAAGAGTGGTGCAATGATGAGTTTTCCCATGGCGAGGCCTTTGCCCTTTTGATGAAGACTGATCCCAAATTAACGCGTGGGATCAACGTGTTGTGGATCAAATTCTTTTTGACAGCGGTCTACTCCACCATGTTTATCCGCGACCATCAGCGGCCTGCGTTTCACGACGCTTTGGGCGTTGATGTAGAGTGGTACGGCCAAGAGGTGTTTACCAAAACCTCTGAATTAACCAAGCAGATCTTCCCCATCACGTTGGATATTGATCATCCCCGTTGGATGCCTGCCTTGCGCCGGTTGCACAAGGCGAATGTCGATTTGGCTCAGGCTAAAAAAGAGGGCGCCGTGCTACGCAAATGGGGGGCTAGCGCGCGGGCAATCACAGCGTTTGTGCAACTGTTCACCATTCCAGCCAAACGCCACAACGTGCCCGCAGTGACACGACTGGAGCCGTGCTACTAATGTCGAACCCTGTGATCATATCGGTGCTTTTGGC
>JBDNBY010000062.1:0-2774 GCA_039767595.1 Paracoccaceae bacterium
ACCGCAAACAACCTTTGGCACAAGTCTGAAAAATATATCCTTTTCCCTTCGCAAGGGTGAAGTCTTAGGGATCGGCGGCGTTGCGGGCAATGGGCAAGACGAGCTTGTTGCTTGCCTGTCTGGTGAAGTGCTCCGCCCGCAAGACCGGATCAAACTCAACACGATGGGCATTGGGCATTTGGCCCCAAATGCACGGCGCGCCTTGGGACTTTTGGCCGCCCCGGAGGAGCGTTTGGGCCATGCGGCCGCGCCCGATATGAGCCTGACGGAAAATGCCATGCTCACGGGGATGGTGCGCAAAGAACTGAGCCGTTCAGGCTTTCTGGACTGGCCGCGCGCCCGCGCTTTTGCGCAGGAGGTGATCGAAACCTTCGATGTGCGCACGCCCTCTGCACAGTCTGCCGCGCGGTCCCTGTCCGGCGGCAATTTGCAGAAATTCGTCATCGGACGCGAGGTTCTGCAAAATCCTTCAGTCTTGATCGTCAATCAACCCACTTGGGGCGTCGATGCAGCCGCGGCGGCGGCCATTCGCCAAGCCTTGCTAGACCTGGCAAGCCAAGGCGCAGGGGTCATCATCATCAGCCAGGATTTGGATGAGCTTATGGAAATTTCCACCAATTTCGCCGCACTCAATGCCGGCCGCCTGTCAGCCGCCCGCCCAATGTCGGGTCTAAGTTTGGATGAAATTGGCCTCTTGCTGGGAGGCGCCGATGCTGCGGCTTGAAAAACGCCCGAACCCCTCAAAGACTTGGGCTTATATGGCTCCGGTTCTGGCCGTTTTTGCCACGATGATCGGCGGCGGCATCATGTTTGCCGTTTTGGGAAAGGATCCCTTTGAAGCCATCCGCACAATTTTCTATGATCCACTGTTCTCCGAATTTGCATGGTATTATCGCCCGCAGCTTTTGGTCAAAGGCGCGCCTTTGATTATGATCGCCATCGGTTTGTCGATGGGGTTCCGCGCTGGCATTTGGAACATTGGCGCCGAGGGACAATATATCATCGGTGCGATTTGTGGCGCAGGCGTGGCGCTGGCTCTCTACCCGGCGCAAAGCGCGTTCATTTTTCCCACCATGATCTTTTTTGGCGCATTGGGCGGCTTTGTCTGGGCGATGATTCCTGCTATTTTGAAAACAAGGTTTGGTACTAACGAAATCTTAGTGAGCCTCATGCTGGTCTATGTCGCAGAACAGCTACTGGCGTCTATGTCGCTGGGTTTGTTGAAAAACCCTGAAGGATTTGGCTTTCCCGGATCTCGCAATTTGCAGCAATACGCCAGCGCGCACAATGCAGAGCTTTGGACAGGCACCGGCATTCACATGGGCGTTATGTTTGCCTTCATCGCCGTGATTTTTGCCTATGTCTTACTGGCGCGGCATCAAATGGGCTTTCACATTCGTTTGACCGGGGAAAGCCCCAAGGCGGCTAAATTTGCCGGGGTCAATCCAAAGCGGCTTGTGGTTTATTGCCTTGGATTTAGTGGCGCTTTGGCGGGGCTGGCCGGCATGTTTGAAGTCTCCGGACCCAGCGGACAAATCAGTATTGATTTCAATGTCGGCTACGGGTTCACGGCCATCATTGTGGCATTTTTGGGCCGGCTCCATCCTATTGGTATCCTGTTGGCCGGACTGCTCATGGCACTGACCTACATTGGTGGCGAGATTGCGCAATCCAGCCTCGGCCTGCCCTCTGCGGCGATCCAGGCCTTTCAGGGCATGTTGCTGTTTTTTCTACTTGCCCTCGACATGCTGACGAACTTCAAACTTAAATTAGCAAGTGCGGGGAGCCACCCATGAAAATCTGCACAGGCCACCCAGACTTGATTGCAAACAGGACATATCTGTCATGGATTTAAGCTCAATTAGCCCAACGCTCTTAGTCGCCTCGCTCATGGTGGCCGCAACACCTATTTTATTGGCCTCGATTGGGGAATTGGTGGTCGAGAAATCTGGGGTTTTGAACCTTGGGGTTGAAGGTATGATGATCATCGGGGCCATTGCCGGCTTTGCCGCGGCCGTGGGGACGGGATCGCCGATCATCGGCTTTCTCTGTGCCGCGCTTGGCGGGGCGGCCCTCTCCTTGGTCTTTGCTCTTTTGACGCAATTTTTTCTGTCAAACCAAGTTGCCACGGGCTTGGCGCTGACTCTCTTCGGCCTCGGACTTTCGGCGCTTATGGGGCAAAGCTATATTGGGATTAAGCCCCCAGCGAGTGCGAAGCTGGATCTGCCTGTCATCAGCGACATCCCCATTCTCGGTCCGGTGTTATTTTCTCACGACATCACAGTCTATGTCGCCTTGGCCTTGGTTGCTGGGGTTTGGTGGTTCTTGAAATATACCCGCGGTGGATTGATCCTGCGAGCTGTTGGCGAAAGCCATGATGCCGCCCACGCTCTGGGCTATAAGGTCGTTAGGGTTCGCATTATGGCCATTATGTTTGGAGGGGCCTGCGCGGGTCTGGGGGGGGCGGCGCTCTCTTTGGTGCGCGTACCCCAATGGACCGAAGGTATGACGGCGGGAGCTGGATGGATTGCCTTGGCTATTGTTGTTTTTGCGAGCTGGAAACCAGCGCGCGTGCTTCTGGGTGCCTATCTTTTCGGCGGAGTTGCCGTTTTGCAGCTAAATCTGCAGGCCGCGGGTGTGTCAATTCCAGTTGAGTATTTGTCGATGTCACCCTATCTGATAACCATCATTGTGTTGGTTGTGATGTCTGCGCATCGCAACAAAGCTGCACTCAATGCACCTGCGGCCCTTGGCCGTGCGTTCCATGCCTCACG
>JBDNBY010000063.1:0-20504 GCA_039767595.1 Paracoccaceae bacterium
AAGGTGCTGATCACCCCGCCGGATGAAAAGAGCAGCGGCCGATCATACTGCGTCGCAAGGGTCGTGACGGCATCGCGCACTCTGGTTCGAAACTGCGTATAGGTTTCGAGATCTGGGCACATCTCATCCATTTCCCAATCGTGCAGAACATTGCGCATGAAGGGGGCAAAGGCGCCTTCGGACTGGGGCATGGCGATGCCGCGGCGCTTTTCAAGGCTGTGACCCAAGCCATAATAATCCAACTCGTTCAAGCGGGGATCAATGTGATGATCCAGGGCGCGGGTATTGGAAATTTTGGCGGTGTTGCGTTGACGCCGTAAATCACCCGAGACAACCGCGCCATAACGCTTGGACTGATTGAGATAGCGGCCCAATAGCTCTGCTTGTGCCTCGCCCTTTGTACTGAGGTGGTCATAGTCATCGTGGGTTTTCGCCTCGATATTCGCCTGACCGTGACGGATAATGGTGAATTCACGCAAAGCCATCTGAAGCCTCTTTAAAAGTTTCCTATCGTAGGCCTTGGTAGGGGGCGCTGCCGTAAATCACAAGCTTGATGTCGCTGCGGGGACGTCTGCGTCCCTCATCGTGTGGTGTATGGATCGCGTAGCGGAGGATACATCATGACAGATACAGTGCGATTCACACTAAATGGCCAAACGGTTGAAGTTGAGCGCGGCATGACAATTTGGGAGGCAGCGCATGGTCGCGGCCTCAAGATCCCGCATCTGTGTCACAAGCCTGCCCCAGGCTATCGTCCCGATGGCAATTGCCGTGCATGTATGGTGGAAATCGAAGGCGAGCGGGTGTTGGCCGCATCCTGTGTGCGCGAGCCTGCCGATGGCATGGTGGTCCATACCGAATCCGACCGCGCGGTGCGCGCGCGCAAAGGGGTGATGGAACTCTTGCTCGCCGATCAACCAGAGCAGCCTGTCGCCCATGATAAATCCAGCCATCTGTGGGATATGGCCGCGCAAAACGGTCTATCCGAAAGTCGCTACCCAACCATCGAGGCGGATCGCATCCCCCTTTTGGACGATAGCCATGTGGCGATGCGCGTGAATTTAGACGCGTGTATTCAATGCGGTTTGTGTGTGCGGGCCTGCCGCGAAGTGCAGGTCAATGATGTGATCGGCATGTCGGGCCGTGGGCATGACGCCTATCCCACGTTTGATTTTGGCGATGACATGGGCGCCTCCTCGTGTGTGGCGTGCGGTGAATGCGTGCAGGCCTGTCCAACCGGTGCGTTGATGCCGGCCACGGTATTGGGCGCCGATCAAACCGGAGATAGCGCCGATTACGATAAAGAGGTGAAATCCGTTTGCCCGTTTTGCGGTGTCGGCTGTCAAGTTAGCCTCAAAGTCAAAGATAACAAAGTGAAATACGTTGAGGGGATCAATGGCCCCGCAAATGAAGGGCGTTTGTGCGTTAAGGGCCGGTTTGGCTTTGACTACATCCACCATGACCACCGTTTAACCAAACCCCTCATTCGCCGCGCCGATGCACCGGCCAAGGGTCTCAATGTTGATCCGGCCAATTGGCAAGAGGTCTTCCGCGAGGCGACATGGGATGAGGCGCTTGATTTTGCCGCGCATGGCCTGCGCGATCTCAAGGATGCCCATGGTGGGCGGGCCGTGGCCGGATTTGGCTCTGCAAAATGCACCAATGAAGAGGCGTATCTATTCCAAAAAATGATCCGTCAGGGCTTTGGCCATAATAACGTCGATCACTGTACGCGGCTGTGTCATGCGTCCTCTGTGGCGGCCTTGTTGGAAAATGTCGGCTCTGGCGCGGTGACGGCGACGTTCAATGAGATTGAAAACGCAGATGTCGCCATTGTGATTGGGTCAAACCCAACTGAAAACCATCCGGTGGCGGCGACTTATTTCAAACAGTTCACAAAGCGCGGCGGCAAATTAATCATTATGGATCCGCGCGGCACCGCGATGCAGCGTTTTGCCACGCATATGTTGCAATTCCGCCCGGGTGCAGATGTATCGCTGCTCAATGCGATGATGCATGTGATTGTGGAAGAAGAATTATACGACACCCAATATATTGAAAAATATACTGAAAATTGGGAGGCGGAGAAAGAGCACCTCAAAGGATTTAGCCCAGAGGCCATGCAAGACCTCTGCGGTATTCCCGCCGAAACGATCCGTGCCGCTGCCCGCGATTTCGCGGGTGGTCAGGCGGGCATGATCTTTTGGGGGATGGGGATCTCTCAGCACATCCACGGCACGGATAATGCGCGCTGCTTGATCTCTTTGGCCTTGATGACGGGTAATGTTGGCAAACCTGGGGCGGGTCTTCATCCGTTGCGAGGGCAAAATAACGTCCAAGGTGCGTCAGATGCGGGTTTGATCCCGATGTTCCTGCCCGATTATCAAACCGTTGTGGATCATGGTGTGCGTGCGGCCTTTACCGATGTTTGGAAATCAGAGGATTTCTCGAGTGAAAAGGGCCTGACCGTTACGGAAATTATGGATGCTGTGCATGCTGGCGATATCACGGGCATGTATATTTTGGGTGAAAACCCAGCGATGTCTGATCCAGATGTTGAACATGCGCGCGACGCATTGGCCAATCTGGAACATTTGGTGGTGCAGGATATCTTTTTGACGGAAACGGCGAACTATGCCGATGTGATTTTACCGGCCTCGGCCTTTGCTGAAAAATCGGGCACGGTCACCAACACCAATCGCCAAGTTCAAATGGGCCGTCCCGCGGTCACCCCGCCAGGCGGCGCCAAAGAGGATTGGTGGATTGAAGTTGAGTTGGCCAAACGGCTTGGCCTGAACTGGGTTTATGATAGCCCTGCCGATGTGTTCGCGGAGATGAAGCTGAACATGAAATCACTCAGCAACATTACATGGGACCGACTAGAGCAAGAGGGCGCCGTGACCTATCCGTCGCTATCCCCCGAGGATCCTGGTCAGGCCATTGTGTTTGGGGATGGCTTCCCGCGCCAAGATGGCCGTGCGAAATTCACGCCCGCGGCTGTGATTGCACCGGATGATACGCCCGACGCGGAATACCCGATGGTGCTCACCACAGGGCGGCAGTTGGAGCATTGGCACACAGGGTCCATGACGCGGCGGTCGCATGTGCTGGACGCGGTTGAGCCAGAGGCAAATTGCTCGATGCATCCTAGCACATTGCGCCAAATGGAAATTGAGCCAGGGGACATGATCCAGCTGAGCACAAAACGTGGCTCTGTTCAGGTTATGGTGCGCTCTGATCGTGCGGTTGCGCCGGATATGGTGTTTTTGCCCTTTGCATATGTCGAGGCGGCCGCGAATATATTGACCAACTCGGCTTTAGACCCATATGGCAAAATTCCTGAATTTAAATTTAGCGCTGTGCGTGTGGATAAAATCGTACCTCAGATTGCGGCGCAGTAATGTGCAGCAATCTGAAATCTTCTTACAATGCTTGTTTGCGCATGGACTGTAGTAAAACGGATTGAACAATGTGGTTGCTGCCCAGTGCGGTGACGACGTTTAAATCTTGCATCAAGTTCTCTACAGTTTCCTTTTGCATGTACGAGGATGAGAAATGCCCTTTGTGATAGTGCTTGAATAGGGTTGATAAAATCTCGTGACGCAGCCGCGGTGCGATGTGCGGCATTCGATTTTGCGCGCCGTCTTTTATCTCTAGCGCTAGTTGAATTTGAACAATTTCTTTTTGAACGCCGTTTATAACGACTGGGATATGGAATGGTTCATCGAATACGAAAACCTCAGTGGGCCCATTGTATTCGGCGTTATCCTCTAGGGATGTGACCAAAGAATACGCATCTTTAATTGGAAATACAGACGCCCCCAGAAACAGCCCGACGATGATTATTAATATGTTTGAAATTCGCAGCATGTGAGGCTCCTAAAACGGTAGAATACGATCAAGCGCTTGTTGCCCGTATCGCGGTTGTTGCACGTCTGTAATTTGGCCGCGCCCGCCGTAAGAAATGCGCGCCGATGCGATTTTGTCATACGTGATTTCATTGCGACGGTTTATGTCTGAGGGACGTACGAAGCCTTGTAACGTGAGTTGACGAAGTTCGTTATTGACGCGAATTTCTTGAGTGCCACGAACATACATGACGCCGGTTGCCATGACATTCGTCACAGTGCCCGCGATGCGAAGTGTGAGTTTTTCGTTACGCCTCACTGAGCCGTTGCCAGTATGGTTGGAGCTGCCTGATAGCCCGACAATGTCGTCCATTGTGGCGTCTGTTGGCAGCTCAGGATAACGCCACGAAATCATTCATTTACTTATCTCCCAGCTCTTTGGCCAATGATTCAGATAGACCGATTGAGTTTTTCTCTACGATTTGTTGCGCAACGGCCTCGTGTAAAAAAGAGAGCCATCGATTTTGATCAGAGGAACTAAAGGCATCTTTTATTTCGCCAAATCCAGATTCCTTTAACATTGTTTTAATAAATTCCGCTTCCAAAGATTTTGCTGCGCGATAGAGGCGGTCCTTTTGTTGAAATGTATTTTGTTGAAGATGAGAAATTTCCATATAATTTTCCTTCTTTTTGTTTGTTTTGCCTCATAAACCTTAATACTTTTCTAATGTTTTTGAGTTTTAACGGAGAAAATAAACTAGGAACTTAAATGAATTTCTTCGTCCAACCTCTTGCGTCGATCTGCGTGCCGAAATTATCTCAGTTTGATATTTTGGAGGAGGTGGCTCTCAATGATCAATTGGCAGAGGGCACTATCTTCGAGGCTGTTCGAACCCTCGAAGATAGTGCACAAATTCCTCTAGATATTCAAATGTCCGTGCCAGTGCTGCTGCCAGAAGATGTGGTCCCGTCGGATACCGCTGATACCCTTGAGCAAAGCGGTGACCAAGCCGGTGTAGCACCGGTTCTCGGCATTGTTGAGGTGGCGGGTACGCTTGGGGCCGGTGAGACAGGGCTTCATAATAATATCATAGAGCCCAAGGTCGTTAATCCATCCGAGCAAACCCAATACACAAAAGACCGATCTGGTGGTGATGTGGCGCAAAGCAATGCGCGTGGCAACACACGTGAGGGGCTTATCGAATATATCCTAAAACAACAGGCTAACGCCGCCCCAACTGTGACGCAGCCGTCCCGTGATACGGGGGCTAGTGCTTTTATTTCATCGGTTGCGCCGAGCATCGGAGATGTGCAGCTTTCAGTCTCTCCAAAGTTGCAGGTCGTCGCGGCGGGGGGCTCTGAGGGTGGCCAAAGTTTGACGGCCATGGTGCGCGAACTTGGACAACCGGTCATGATGAGTGTGCAGGCACATTTTTCAGGATTAAGCCGATCTGATAGTCTGACCTCAGATCAAGCACAGAGAATTTGGGCACAAGTGCGCGATAAACTTCAAGATATACCCAGAGGTCAAGTTATCGTGGAAGTTAATCCGCCTGATGTTGGCAAGCTGCGTGTCGCCTTTGATTTGACGCGCGATGTGGCTCAAATTGCGGTCGTCTCAGAGCGTGCAGATTATCTGAACGCGATGCGCCGCGCCGCCGATATTCTGGGTCAAGAGGTCAAGGCAATGGGCTACGATGGCGTTGAATTTACCTTTTCGTCTCAAAATTCTAGCTCTTCACATGAAGAGGCTGATTTTGTGGACCCAAGCCGTCCTGAGGCGACCGACGCCGCGGTCGGTCGGGATGACGCATCTCTCTCTAACTCTGAGCGATCCGATGGAAACACAGTTATAGTAAGGATTTAACATGGAAATTCAGTCCGTTTTTAATGCCCCCTCAACATCCACGCAGACTGGGGCGAAATCTAATGATATCTCAACCGATTTTGAGACATTTTTGCAGATGCTTACCGTTCAAATGCAGCATCAAGACCCGTTGAACCCAGTGGAATCCACCGACTTTTCGGTGCAACTGACAACATTTTCCACACTAGAGCAGCAAGCACTTACCAATGAAATCCTACAGTCGTTTCAGCAAGGTAGTGAGGCAACGCCCATTGGTGCATTGCAGGATTGGGTGGGTCTCGATGTTTCAGCAAAAATGCCGATCTTTTATAGTGGAACTCCTGTGACGGTTGAAGTTGGCGAGGCGGCACAGCACTCTGATTTAATTTTAAATGTTTATGATCAAAATGGTCAGCGTGTTTCCCAAGAATGGGTGCCGCCCAATAAAACTACGGTGCAATGGGCACCTGAAACTGGACGAGAGGGGCAGTATCGAGCCGAAGTTCAACGCGTTGAAAACGGCGAGGTGATTGAGACATTCCAGCCATCGTTGCGTGCGCGTGTTAAAGAGGCAGTTTGGGCAGGAGGTCAGACAGAGTTGATCTTTGATGGTGAGCTGTCTATCCCATCAACTCAGATTACGGCGGCGCGATCCGCGCCTGAGTAGGTAGGTAAATAGAAATTGATGTCAGCGCCTCAAGTATCATTACAAACATTTGTGGCGCAAGCTCTAGATTGCACGTGCACTCATGTGCATTGGTCGACGCTTGATGGGGGGCAGACCAATATTGCGATGCGGCGTCAATGCGCTTGTCGTGACGTGGTTGTAAAAACCTATCTTTTGGTTCGGTCATCTCCGATTTTTCGCAATGATCCCGATGCGGAATGGAGTGCTTTGCAAAATTTACATGCGGCCCATTTGGCCCCAACGCCCGTGTATTATGGTCGGCATCAGGATCAGCCGATCTTGATCTATTCCTTTGTGGAGACGTGCTCAAAATCAGTCAATCCGTACGCCGCTGCAGATTTGTTAAATCGACTTGCTGCACATGAGTGGGCTGAGTTGCCTCAATGGGATCTTGGCAGCGCGACCCTAGAGCTGCGCGGCGATGAAATGGCTCGTCATTTGAATTCCGGTGAACGGAGTTGGGTGGCCCAGAACCGTCCGCGTGAGGCCGTCCTTGCGCATACTGGGCAAAATGTGTGTCATGGCGATTTTGTCGGTTCGAATGTGTTATCCGTTTCAGGCAGGCCGTCCGATCGCACAGACGCGGCTGCGCTCGCCATTGACTGGCAAACGCCATATCGTGCAAGCGCGGCTTGGGACATTGCGATGTATTTGTCACCTTCGATGCAGCATCGCTACGGCATGCAAAGCGTGAATGCAGCTGAGTTTTTAAGTCATATCACTGACGGCACGACGGTGCAGCATTATTTGGATTTGCAGGCGTGGTTTCATTGGCTCTTGTCAATTTATGCCCTGTGGCGGGCAAAGGTTTGGGAAGACACGGCGGCCGCGGCCGATTTTCAAATCGAGGCGGCCGCGTTAGAGCATATACAGCGTGAGGGCCGCAGCGCTGAGACCTCCAAGAAACCCCACCCCTAACCATAGACCCGGACGCCGCGCGGATGGTCGGGGGGGCGTATCATCGGCCTGCTCTGCGCGCACAAGGGCCTTTTCCACGAGATCTGGTAGGCGCGGGCCAAACCGCAAGAGAACCTGCGCCGTGCTTGTCAAATCTTGCACCACAGCGCGGGGTCCAATAGAGCTGGCGACATAATCCTTGACCACAGGCTCCGCGACGTTCCACATGTTGACATTGGGATCAAGGGAGCGGGCGACCCCTTCGACCACAACCATTGTCCGTTGCAAGAGGATCAATTCTGTGCGGGTTTCCATGCCAAATCGCTCGGTCACTTCAAAGAGGTAATAGAGCAGCCGGCCCATTGAAATCCCAGAGGCATCCATCCCAAAAATCGGCTCGCCGACGGCGCGTAAGGCGCGCGCAAATTCGGCGACATCTTGGTGCGCGGGGACATAGCCGGCCTCAAAGTGCACTTTGGCCACGCGCATGTAATCGCGCCGAATGAACCCATGTAGAATTTGCGCATAGACCCGCCGCGTATAGATGTCGATCTGGCCCATGATGCCGAAATCCAAGGCGATCACATCGCCATTTGGCGCGACCTTGAGGTTACCTTGATGCATATCCGCATGGAACAGGCCATCGCGTAGGGCATGGCGCAAAAACAGTTGGAGCACGCGCGTCGCCAAATCAGTGCGGTCATGGCCTGCGGCATCGAGGACCGCATTGTCGCCCATCGCAACGCCATCGGCCCAGTCCATGGTCATGATGCGTTTGCCAGAGGCGTTCCAATGGATGGTGGGGATCCAAAAGCCGTCGTCTTTACTCGTGTTTGCGGCAAATTCAGAGGCGGCAGCGGCCTCAAGGCGCAGATCCAGCTCGGCTTTGACGGTGGCCTCGAAATGGCTGATAACATCAGTGGGCTTGAGACGGCGCATTTTCTTGGGGAGCAAAATCTCAAGCGTGCGGGCGATGAAGTAAAACGCCGCGACATCGGTGGCAAACGCCTTTTCAATGCCGGGGCGAAGAATTTTAACGGCAACTTTTTTTCCCGTGCCCCGCAGGACGGCGGGGTGCACTTGAGCAATCGAGGCCGCGGCGATGGCGTCATCGAATTGATCAAAGAGCATGTCACAGCTGACGCCGAACTCACGCTCGATCATGCGTTTGGCGATGAGCGTGTCAAAGGGAGGCAGCTTATCTTGTAAAAACCGAAGGTCCTGCGCCGCGCGGTCGCCAACCACATCGGGCCGTGTGGATAGGATTTGCCCAAATTTGACATAGGCTGGGCCCAGCACGCTGAGCGCGCGTACAATTGGGGTGAGGTTTGGATCCCCCTTCAGGCCAACCCATTTGACGGGCCACATGATGACCCGTGCAAAAATACGAAAGGCGCGCGGGGCGCCCATCGCCTCGAGAGTGACGCCCATCGCGCCTGTCCGCTCAAGCGTCGCGCCCGTACGGATGAGGCGCCAGATGTTGGAAAGGACACTCATCCCAATTTCCACCCTGAATGCAGCGCCGCGACACCCATGGTCATATTGCGGTATTTTGCATTCGCAAAGCCGGCCTGCTTAACCATGTGCAATAGGGCGTCTTGTTTTGGAAACTTACGAATGGATTCAACAAGGTATTGATAGCTGTCGCGATCGTCGGCAATCATTTTGCCCATCTGTGGAATGACGTTAAAGGAATAAAGGTCATAGAGTTTTTGCGCCATGGGCACAGGAATATGCGAAAATTCCAGCACCATCAGCCGCCCGCCGGGCTTTAGGACGCGATAGGCCTCGTTGAGGGCCGTTTGCGGCACGGTCACATTGCGCAATCCAAATGAGATTGTGTAGACGTCAAAGCTATTGTCGGCAAATGGCAGGGCCATGGCGTCACCTGTGAGCCAATCCAATTGATCGGCCATGTTGTCAGCATCTGCGCGCAGCCGACCCTCTTCGAGCATGGCTGTCGTCAGATCCAGAACGGTTGCCTTGGCATTGCCTTTGGCGCGTTTGAGAAACCGAAACGCAATATCACCTGTGCCTCCTGCGACATCGAGCAAATGTTGGCCGGCGCGCGGGGCGATCCAATCCATCATCGCATCTTTCCACAGGCGGTGAATCCCAAAGGACATCGCGTCATTCATGACATCATATTTTGACGCAACGCTATTAAAGACCCCCTGTACAAGAGAGGCTTTTTGATCTTTCTTCACATCGCGATAGCCAAAATGCGTTGTGTCGTTTTGATCTGAAGCCATTGGAATGTCCTTTTGCGGGTTTATCTAGTGTTATAGCTGCATCTGCGTGCGGTACAATCTAAGAAGCGGAATTTTCTAGCTATGCCTGAATTACCTGAGGTCGAAACCGTTCGTCGTGGATTAGAGCCTGTGCTGCTCAACCACGTGCTGCGTCATGTGGATGTGCGGCGCCCTGATCTAAGATGGCCGTTCCCTGATCATATGGCGGCGCGGCTGACGGGGCGGCGTGTCGTGGCGCTGCGGCGGCGGGCCAAATATGTGTTGGCCCAGCTCGATGACGATATGGTTTGGATGATCCACTTGGGCATGTCGGGACGATTTCAAATCGCCGATGAGGCGCTGGGCCATTTTTATCACCCCACGGCGATGGAAGAAAAACACTCGCACGTCGTGATCGAAACCGATGCCGGCACGCAGCTGCGCTATATTGATCCGAGGCGCTTTGGGGCGATGGATTTATGCAGCGCGCCTAAGCTTGAGGCGCACGCATGGATCAAGGATTTGGGGCCAGAGCCCTTGAGCAATGGGTTCAGCCCCGCCTATTTGGCGGCGCGACTGGCCACTCGCAAAGGGCCGATTAAAAATGTCCTGCTGGATCAACATTTGGTCGTCGGCTTGGGGAATATCTATGTGTGCGAGGCGCTATTTGATGCACAGGTTTCACCGATTCGCCGCGCCTGTGACCTGGCGCAACATGAAATTGAGCGTCTGTACCGCGCAATAATTGATGTGCTCGAGCGTGCAATTGTCGCAGGGGGATCTTCGCTGCGCGATCATCAGCAGGTCGATGGGCAAATGGGCTATTTTCAGCATGATTTTCAAACCTATGGCCGTGAAGGGGCCCCTTGCCGTCGGTGCGGTTCGGAGGCGGTTATTGTGCGGGTCGTTCAATCGGGTCGATCCAGCTTTTATTGCCCGGCGTGCCAATCGTGACTTGATCCACTTCATGGACATGATACAAGCGGGTCTTCAGGTATGCGCTGGAGGGTTTGCATGGCTTTTGAGACAATCCTCGTTGAGGTTGAAAATCATATTTCCACAATAAAACTGAACAGACCTGACGCGATGAACGCGATCAATGACGTGATGTTTGCCGAATTGGCGCAGGCCGTCAAAGAGGCGCAGGGCAACAAAAAAGTGCGCTGCATTGTGATCACCGGATCAAGCAAGGCCTTTGCCGCAGGCGCGGACGTGAAATACATGGCGGATAAAACCTTTTCCGATGTATTTTGCGAGGATCTCTTTACCGATGAAGAGCGTGATTTTCTATCTGTACGCAAACCGATCATTGCCGCCGTGGCGGGCTATGCTCTGGGCGGCGGATGCGAATTGGCGATGATGTGCGATTTCATCATTGCGGCGGATACTGCCAAATTCGGTCAGCCCGAGATCAACCTTGGTATCCCGCCTGGCATTGGCGGCACGCAGCGCTTAACGCGGCTGGTGGGCAAGTCCAAGGCGATGGATATGATGCTCACTGGGCGGATGATGGATGCCGATGAAGCTGAGCGCTCTGGTCTTGTGTCTCGGGTGGTACCAGCGAAAAATCTGATGGTCGAAGTGATGGCGATTGCCGAGAAAATCACTGAGAAATCGATGCCATCGGTGATGGCGACCAAGGAGTTGGTGAACCGCGCCTATGAGACGACATTGCGCGAAGGGCTCTTGCATGAGCGCCGTTTGTTTCAAGCGATGTTTGCCACAGAAGATCAAAAAGAAGGTATGGATGCTTTTTCTGAAAAGCGCGAAGCACGTTTTCGCGACAAATAGGCAAATAGCCCATTGACTCATAGCCGAGTCGGCTTTAATGGTCGCGGCTCAACACGAAATACAGATATTGGGTTTTAATCATGGCCAACACGCCTCAGTCGAAAAAACGCGCGCGTCAAAACGAACGTCGTTACGCTGTTAACAAAGCGCGTCGTTCACGTATCCGCACGTTCTTGCGCAAGGTGGAAGAAGCGATCACATCGGGTGATAAATCCGCTGCTTCAGACGCGCTTCGCTCAGCTCAGCCAGAGATTATGCGCGGTGTCACCAAAGGCATCATGCACAAGAACACGGCAGCACGCAAAATGTCACGCCTGTCAAGCCGCGTCAAAGCACTCGGTTAAATCCACACACGCATGTGTGTGATGGAATGTCAAAGGCACCTTCGGGTGCCTTTTGTCGTTTGTGCATAGCCTTTGGGATGGCCCTCCGTCCTGCGAATCTGACGGCGTGAATATCCCGCTGGTGTGCGGGATGTAGTGCCGTAGGTTGTAAAACGTCTTCATTATTAAGGCCCGATTTGTATCTTTAAGATATTAATACTACTTAAGATATAATGCCTGATGCAGCGCAGCTAAGCGCGTTGCGCGCTTCGAAAAAATACCAATATTTTTTTCATACAGAGTTTCAATGCTTTGTTAGATTCGGAGGTGAAACTTCTGAGTCAAGCGCGAAGATCTGTTGCCCCTTGTGGGTACAGCTTGCTACAACGTCTTAAGGCGATTCACCGTCGCGTTCGGGGGGACAATGGTGCTGCTGAGTGGCTGATCAAATGATCAGTGTCTCAATGTGATGTTAGTACCATCACGCAGCGATTGTCCCTTTTTTTGTCGGCTTAGGTCGGCGACCATATGAAAATAAAAACGGATAAGCTGCGCAGACATTTGTGTGGATTTGAAAGCTATTGCCTTCACATTTTTGAAGGCCAACGGAGAGTATTGTTGATGACATTGCCACAAGGTCATAGTGAAGCGCGGCACGCTGTCGACACTGATGCGCAGGCGATTTGGGTGCAAACCAAAGACCGCATCAGCAAAACTGTGGGCGACGGGAATTATCACAGTTGGATCGAGCCGTTATCATTGATGAGCGTCAACGAAGGGGTCGGTACGTTCGCGGCGCCGTCTGATTTTGTGGGCTCATATGTGCAACGGACGTTTTCCGACGCCGTCGTGCGCCATCTCAACGCTCAAGGCATGACTTGCACGCGCATTGTGTTTCAAACACGCTCTGCTGCAGAGCTCGCACCGCAGGCGGCCAGCGCGCCGCGTGCGCCCAAGGAGACTATGAAGCGGCAATCCGACGCTTGGCGAGATAAATTTACCTTTGAGAACTTCGTCGTGGGTAAATCCAATCAATTGGCCTACGCCGCCGCGCGCCGTGTGGCAGAGGGCGGACCTGTGCCGTTCAACCCTCTATTCCTCTATGGAGGGTCGGGCTTGGGCAAAACGCATTTGATGAAGGCGATTGTGCGCGAGCTTGAGATCAACCACCCTCATTTGAATGTCATGTTCCTCGATGCGCAGGAATATATGCTTCGCTTTGTGCAATCCATTCGCGAGAAAAACACGCTTGGCTTTAAGCAGTTGTTCCGGTCTGTCGATGTATTGGTCGTGGATGATATGCAATTTCTAGCCGGCAAAGAGTCGACCCAAGAAGAATTCTTTCACACGTTCAACGCGCTTGTGGATCAAGGCAAGCAAATCATCTTGAGCTCGGATAAATCCCCAGGTGAGATTGAGCGTTTAGAAGATCGCATTGTCAGCCGTTTGCAAAGCGGGCTTGTGGCGGATGTGCACCCAACGGATTACGAGCTGCGCCTTGGGATTTTGCAATGCAAGCTTGAGTTGATTCAGCGCAACACACCGGAATTTGATTTGTCGCAATCTGTGCTTGAGCTGCTCGCGCATAAAATCTCGGCCAACGTGCGCGCGCTTGAGGGGGCATTGTGCCGACTAGAAGTGCAATATTCATTGGTCCGCAAGCCTATTACGATCGAAATGGTGCGCGATTGTCTATCAGATTTGATCCGCAGTAGCGAAAAGCGCATCACTTTGGACGAAATTCAGCGCAAAGTCTCGGAACATTTCAACATTCGCATGTCTGAAATGGTCGGCCCACGGCGGCACCGCTCGATTGCGCGGCCTCGTCAAATCGCGATGTATTTGAGCAAGGAATTGACGAATAAATCCTACCCTGAAATTGGCCGTAGCTTTGGCGGCCGCGATCACACAACAGTGATGCACGGTATTAAGCAGATCTTAAAGTTAAAAGAGATGGATGAGGATATGCGCGAGGATATCCAACTCTTGACCCGCGCATTAGAGGGCTAGGCGCCCATTGCCCCACTATGAGCAGGCGGCGGGTAAGAGAAACATGCTATTCCTGCTTGCACTGTGCTCTTGAAGATGGTCATAGTATGGGCACCTTTACCCTTTGCCCATCACAAGATGGCAGTGCGGCACACCATGTCATGGAGCGAGACTTATGAAAATCAGCATTGAACGCAACTCTTTGTTGAAGGCTGTGGCCCAAGCCCAGTCGGTTGTGGAACGTCGGAATACGATCCCTATCCTCGCCAATGTTTTGATCGAAGCAGAGGGTGCGAATGTCGAATTTCGCGCCACGGATCTTGATATCGAAGTAGTGGATAAAGTCGCCGCGATGGTGGAGCAGGCCGGCTCGACAACAGTGAATGCCGTCATGTTGCACGACATTGTGCGCAAATTACCAGACGGCGCGCAGGTCACATTGAGCGAGGACAAAGATAGCGGCCGGCTGAGCATTGCCGCGGGCCGCTCGCATTTTGCGTTGGCCACATTGCCGCGCGAGGATTTTCCGATCATGGCCAGCTCGGAATATGAGACAGAGTTCACCACACAGGCCGTGGTTTTGCGCCGCCTGTTTGATAAGTCGAAATTCGCCATTTCGAACGAAGAGACGCGGTATTATCTCAACGGCGTGTATATGCACGTATCCGATAGTGATGGCGGTCAGGTCCTGCGATGTGTTGCAACAGATGGCCACCGCTTGGCGCGTATTGATGCCGATCTGCCGGCCGGAGCCTCGGGCATGGCGGGTGTGATCGTGCCGCGCAAAACTGTTGGTGAATTGCGCAAGCTCCTGGAATCAGACGATGTTGAAATCTCCGTTTCCGTGAGCGAGACTAAAGTACGCTTTGCCACGGATGCCATCACGTTGACCTCTAAGGTGATTGACGGCACATTCCCCGATTACACGCGGGTTATCCCCCAAGACAATACAAAGCGCCTCGAAGTGGACGCGGCCGAATTCGCCAAGGCGGTCGACCGCGTGGCCACTGTCAGTTCCGAGCGGTCGCGCGCTGTGAAACTCTCGCTGGACGAAGATCGCCTTGTATTGCGCGTTAATGCGCCCGATAGCGGCAATGCCGAAGAAGAGTTGGCCGTCGCCTATGGCGACGAGGCGCTTGAAGTGGGGTTCAACGCGAAATACCTCTTGGAGATTGCCAGCCAAGTGGATCGCGAGAATGCGGTGTTTTTCTTTAACACCTCGGCCGATCCTGCGCTGATGCGCGAAGGCAATGACACCTCTGCCGTTTATGTTGTCATGCCGATGCGCGGCTAACGCATCATGACGCAGGCCTGTTATGTTGAGCGTTTGACGCTCTCGCATATGCGGTCTTATGTCAGTTTTGATCAAGAGTTTGATGCCCGCCCCGTTGCGATTTACGGGGCGAATGGATCTGGAAAAACCAATATATTAGAGGCGCTGTCACTCTTGTCTCCGGGGCGGGGGTTGCGCCGTGCCAGCAGTGCGGATATCGCGCGGCGGCCCACGTCGATTGGGTGGAAAGTGCAGGCGCGCCTGTGGGACGGGCAGCGGCCTCGCGAGATTAACCTGCGCACCGAGCCCAGACAATCGCGGAGCATTCAGATTGATAGCAAGGCGGCCAGCTCCTCCGCTTTGGCGCAGCTGGCGGGCTTCATATGGCTCACGCCCGCGATGGATCGGCTCTGGATCGAAGGGGCGGACGGGCGCCGGCGGTTCCTAGATCGTATCACGCTCAGCCTATATCCTGAGCATGCAGAGCAGAGTCTCACCTATGAAAAAGCCATGCGCGAGCGCAATCGCCTCCTCAAAGAGGGGATGCACGATGCCCATTGGTATCGCGCGCTCGAGCGTCAAATGGCGCAGGCTGGGGCACAGATTCAGGCCCACCGCCGTGCCGCCTTGGATCAAATCAGCACGGCACAATCCCAAGTGACGGGCCATTTCCCGCAAGGGGATTTCGACCTCTTTCAAGGGGATACGCCCTATGAGGAAACCCAAGACGGGCTGATCCAGGGGTTGGCGCAGTCGCGGGCGATGGATCTGCGTGCGGGGCGCACATTGATTGGCCCGCACCGCGCAGATGTTACGGCGATCTACCGCGCCAAAGAGATGCCGGCGGCAGAATGCTCAACGGGCGAGCAAAAGGCGCTGCTGCTGTCCATGGTGTTGGCCAATGCCCGCGCATTGCAGCGGCGCGATGGGCGCGCGCCAATCATGCTATTTGATGAAGTGGCGGCCCATTTGGATGCAGGACGCCGCGCTGCGCTTTATGATGAAGTGAGCGCGACGGGCGCGCAGGCGTGGCTCACCGGCACAGGGCCAGAGCTGTTCGAGGCGTTAGGCCCGCGCGCGCAATATTTGGAAATGCGCGAAGAGAATAATATATCACAGATCGCGGCGTACCGTGCTTGACGCCGCGTGCAGTTTTCGACCAGATAGTCAAAAATTAGAGATGTTTTATGACAATTCCACTCAGTGACGCCGCGCTTTATGCGGCGGCGATTTTCGCCCTCTTCATGACACCTGGCCCCGTTTGGGTGGCCCTACTGGCGCGCACGCTGTCGGGTGGATTTTCGGCGGCGTGGCCGTTGGCGCTGGGTGTTGTCGTGGGCGATGTGCTGTGGCCGCTTTTGGCGATTTTGGGGATGGGCTGGGTGGTGCAGCAATTTGACTGGGCGATGGGCGCGATGCAATTTGTTGCCGCCGCTGTGTTTTTCGCCATGGGCTACATGCTCATCCGCAAAGCAGACGTCTCATTGGGCCAAGATAGCCGCCTGACCCGCAAGGGGGCGTGGGCGGGGTTTATCGCCGGCGTCGCCGTCATCCTAGGCAATCCCAAGGCGATTTTGTTTTACATGGGCGTTCTGCCTGGTTTTTTTGATCTCTCCAAAGTGACACCGACAGACATTGCCGTGATCATCAGCATCTCAACCATTGTGCCATTTGTGGGCAACTTGCTGCTTGCGGCGATGGTGATGCAAATCCGCGCATTTTTATCCTCGCCCAAGGCTATCCGTCGGACAAATATGACTGCCGGAATTTTGTTGATTTTAGTGGGATGTGTGATCGCCTTTTTATAGCAAATCTAGCGGTTTAGCGTGACAAGCGTCGCTATATGTCGTATAAAGACAAAAATAAACAAGACAGGCGAACTGGATGTCAGAAGTACCCGAAAATACCCCAGAATATGGCGCAGATTCGATCAAGGTTTTGCGAGGCCTAGAGGCGGTTCGCAAACGCCCAGGCATGTATATTGGGGATACCGATGATGGCTCGGGTCTGCATCATATGGTCTATGAAGTGGTGGACAACGGCATTGACGAGGCGTTGGCCAAACATGCCGATTATGTGCATGTGAAAATTCATTCGGATAGCTCTGTCTCAGTGCGCGATAATGGGCGCGGTATTCCTGTTGACCTGCATGCCGAAGAGGGCGTGTCCGCCGCCGAAGTGATCATGACCCAGCTGCACGCGGGCGGTAAATTCGACAGCAATTCCTACAAAGTTTCGGGCGGTTTGCACGGTGTGGGTGTGTCCGTGGTCAATGCCTTGTCTGTGTGGCTCGAGCTGCGGGTCTGGCGTAACGGCAAAGAGCATTTTGCCAAGTTTGGACATGGTGAGACGACCGAGCATTTGCGCGTTGTCGGGGATGCCAATGGTGAGCAAGGGACCGAAGTGCGCTTTCTTGCGTCAACTGAGACATTCTCAAATCTGGATTACTCTTTTGATACGCTTGAAAAACGCTTGCGCGAGTTGGCCTTTTTGAATTCTGGCGTTCGGATTATCCTCGAGGATGAGCGCCCTGCCGAGCCTTTGAAAACAGAGCTGTTTTACGAAGGTGGCGTGAACGAATTTGTAAAATACCTCGACCGGTCAAAATCCTCGATCATGAGCGAGCCTATTTCCATCATCGGCGAGCGGGATGAGATCGGCGTTGAAATCGCAATGTGGTGGAACGACAGTTATCATGAAAATGTCCTGCCGTTCACCAATAACATTCCGCAGCGCGATGGCGGCACGCATATGGCGGGCTTTCGCGGCGCGCTCACGCGCACGATCAATGCCTATGCCCAATCCAGCGGCATCGCCAAGAAAGAAAAAATCAGCTTTACCGGCGATGATGCGCGCGAAGGGTTGACCTGCGTTTTATCCGTAAAAGTGCCTGATCCGAAATTCTCATCGCAGACTAAGGATAAATTGGTCAGCTCCGAAGTGCGCCCCGCTGTTGAGGGTCTTGTGAACGAAAAGTTGGCGGAGTGGTTCGAAGAGAACCCAAATGAAGCCAAAATTATCGTCGGCAAAATCATTGAGGCCGCTGTGGCCCGCGAGGCGGCCCGCAAAGCGCGCGAACTCACGCGGCGTAAGACAGCGCTTGATGTGAACTTCTTGGCGGGCAAGCTTAAGGATTGCTCGGAAAAAGATCCGTCAAAAACCGAAGTCTTCCTCGTGGAGGGCGACTCTGCCGGTGGATCGGCACAAACGGGCCGGGATCGCGGCACGCAGGCGATCTTGCCCCTTAAGGGTAAAATCCTAAACGTTGAGCGTGCACGATTTGACCGTATCTTAGCCAGTCAGGAAATCGGCAATTTGGTCATGGCGTTGGGCACGGGGATTGGTCGTGAAGAGTTTAACATCGAAAAACTGCGCTATCATAAGATCGTTATCATGACCGATGCTGACGTCGATGGCGCGCATATTCGCACGCTTTTGTTGACCTTCTTCTATCGTCATATGCCCGAGCTGATCGAAGCGGGTCATCTTTATATTGCGCAGCCGCCGCTTTACAAAGTGGCACGCGGGAAATCCGAAGTTTACCTTAAGGATCAAACTGCCCTTGAGGATTATTTGATCGAACAAGGCACAGACGGTATGACTCTTGGCGCCCAAGGGGGTATGGTCCTCGCGGGCGCTGATCTTGTGCGCGTGATCGATGAGGCGCGGCAATTAAAGCGCGTCTTGACCGCCTTCCCATCGCATTATCCGCGTCATATTTTGGAACAAGCGGCGATCGCAGGCGCCTTCTCGCCTGGTGCCGTTGAGGATGATTTACAAGGCGTGGCCGATAAAGTGGCGGCGCGTTTGGACCTCATTGCCGAAGAATACGAGCGGGGTTGGAAGGGGCGGATCACCCAAGATCACGGCATCCGCCTGAGCCGCATTTTACGCGGTGTTGAAGAAATGCGAACGCTTGATGGGCCGATGCTCCGCTCTGGCGAGGCACGGCGCACAGGTACTTTTACCCAGAGCCTTCAAGAGGTGTATGCGGGCCCTGTCACGTTGCAGCGCAAAGATCGCAATCAAATGTGCTTTGGTCCCTTGGACCTACTCGATGCCGTGTTGTCCGAGGGGGAGAAGGGTCTCAGCCTTCAGCGCTATAAAGGTTTGGGCGAGATGAACCCAGATCAGCTCTGGGAGACGACATTGGACCCAGAGGCGCGCACGCTGTTGCAAGTCAAAATTGATGATCTGACCGAAGCGGACGACATGTTTACCAAGCTGATGGGCGATGTCGTTGAGCCGCGCCGCGAGTTTATTCAAGACAACGCTTTGAATGTCGCGAATTTAGATTTTTAATCTTGTCGCGGGGCACTGCGGTCAAAAATAAACTTATAGGCCAACGGTATCATGACCGATAATATCGCCAGTCGCGCCACATGATGGGCTGCGACAAACGTGGGCGATAGGCCAAGGATCATGGAAATGGCCGCCATCGCCTCAATACCGCCGGGGGCATAGGCCGCCATAAGCAGTGGCATGTTCACACTCAAAACGGCCGCCGCGATGACAACCGCGACCCCCGTGCTGAGCCCATTGATCATTGTGATCCAAAGGCCGGCCCATAGCCCATTGCGCAAGCTGTGCCCACGGGCCCCCGCAAACCGAGAGCCGATCAAAAGGCCCATGCCCATGAGGCAAATATTGAGCATTGGCATGGGCAACTGCCCTTCGGTGACGCCAACGCCATGCCCGACACCGCTGATCGCCATGCCCGCCAATAGGTAGGGGGCAGGAAACCTCAAGGCGCCAAATCCAAGGGCCACTCCAAAACTCAACACAACCATTATACTCAGGTGCCACAGGGACAAAGCGATTGGATCTTGGGCCATCTGCGGCGCCGCTTTACCCAGAAGCAGTGGCACACAGATCGTGATGGCCAAAACGCGAATGCTCTGCGCGATGGCGATGGGCGCGATCTCGAGATTTTCATCATGGGCCATCCCGAGGACAAAGCTTAGATGCCCTGGGCAGGTGGCCAAAAATGCGGATTTGGCATCAAATGCGAACCATTTGACAAGGCCGAGGCCAGAGAACGCCATACTAAACGCCATGGCAAGGGTGAGGATCGCGATGCTCATCGGCCAAGTGGCGGCGGCGCTCAGCGCCTCTGGGGACACCGCACTGCCAATATTGATGCCAATCAACAACAGCAACCCGTCGCGCACCCGCGCCGCGATAGACACTTTGGCACCAAGCACGCACACCACCGAGACAGCCACAGCCGCGCCAGTCAATGGGGCAACGGGAAAGCCAATCTGCATAAATATCCACGCCCCGAGCCCCGCGGCCCCGTAGGGGACGGCATAGGATAACCAAGATAGATGTTTCACATTCATGCCGCCATACTTTGGGTCATGGGGTTCACTCTACGCCCCTTTGTGTCAAAGAGCCACTGGAATTGCCGCTAGGCACAGGCCTCTCCATCCGCTAGGATTCCCTTGGATCTAAAGGGGTGAGAGATGCATATTTTCGTGACAGGCGGCGCTGGCTATATTGGCAGTCACACGGTCTTGTGTTTGTTGGAGGCCGGTCATCGCGTCAGTGTTTTTGACAATTTTGACAACGGACACCGAACGGCATTGACGCGGGCCGAGCGATTAACAGGCCGTAAG
>JBDNBY010000064.1:0-26745 GCA_039767595.1 Paracoccaceae bacterium
ATACATTTTAAATACGTGATCTTTATAAATCACAATCAGATGTCAGTAAAACGCGGGGACGCCCATGTCGCTTAATATTTCAATGCCCTCACATGAAGAGCTTAAACCACGTATCACGGTGTTTGGTGTCGGCGGTGCGGGCGGCAATGCCGTCAACAATATGATCACACAAAACCTCGAGGGGGTTGAGTTCGTGGTCGCCAACACTGACTCTCAGGCCCTTACGCAGTCATTGTCGACGAACCGCTTGCAGCTGGGTGAGAAGCAAACCGAAGGTCTGGGCGCCGGTGCCAAAGCATCCGTTGGCGCCGCTGCAGCCGAAGAGAGCATTGAGCAAATCATCGACCACCTTGCAGGGGCGCACATGTGCTTTATCACGGCTGGTATGGGCGGGGGCACTGGCACAGGCGCAGCGCCGATCATCGCCCAAGCGGCGCGTGAACTGGGTGTTTTGACCATCGGCGTTGTCACGAAACCATTCCAATTCGAAGGCGTGAAACGTATGCGCCAAGCCGATGACGGTGTTGAAGAGCTACAAAAAGTGGTCGACACGCTGATCATCATTCCTAACCAAAACCTTTTCCGTTTGGCCAATGAGCGCACCACCTTTACCGAAGCCTTCTCCATGGCCGATGACGTCCTTTATCAAGGTGTCAAAGGCGTCACCGATTTGATGGTGCGCCCAGGTTTGATCAACCTCGACTTTGCCGATGTGCGCGCCGTGATGGACGAAATGGGCAAAGCGATGATGGGCACGGGCGAGCATGAGGGCGAAGACCGCGCTGTGCGCGCCGCGCAAAATGCCATTGAGAACCCGCTGCTGGATGATACATCCCTACGCGGGGCCAAAGGCGTCTTGATCAATATCACAGGCGGCTATGACCTGACATTGTTCGAAGTTGACGAGGCGGCGAACCGTATTCGCGAAGAAGTCGACCCAGATGCCAATATCATTGTGGGGTCCACGTTGGATCCAGACATGAGCGGGTTCATGCGCGTATCTGTGGTCGCCACAGGCATTGACGTTGACGCTGAGGCCGAAGTGCGGGCGCCGATGAGCAGTTCGAAAACGTCCGTTGCACCAGCGCCGTCGCAAACATACGAAGAAGACACAGGCGACATCGCCCAAGCTGATGTCCCTCCGCCAGCGTACCGTCCCGTGGATGACACTGTCGCAGAGCCGGCCGCGATTGAACCTATTCAACCCGCTGCCGCGGCCCCGCAGCCCGCCCACAATGCACCGTCATCAGATGATTTAAATCGACTGAGCGGTGCGTTGAATGCGTCGACCACACCTGGTGGACAGCCAGAGCCAGCAAGTCCAGCCGCTGCAGCCCCTCAACAACCCGCGTTTTTGGCACAGCGTGCAGCCTCCTTGGCCGCTTCGCAACAACAACAGGCCGCTGCGGCGCCGAGCCCCGAGGCACATGATCCTCAGCAACCGGCACAGCGGTTTGGGTTTAACAGTTTGATTAACCGGTTGACATCAAGCGAAGATTCCGCTGGCAAGCCTTCTGCGCCCACTGCACCTGCGGCGCCTCGTGTGACAGATGCGCCGGCAAAAGCCGAAAAATCAGACGTAGAAGTGCCCTCATTCTTGCGCCGTCAGGCGCCATAAGTGTAATCGCATAGCGTGCAATTTGGCGCTGGTCTGTCTAAGATATTGAATATGGGCGATTTTTCCATTGGCGAAAAATCGCCCATATTGTTTGTGTTCTGTAAACAAACGTAACAAAGCTTTATTTGAGTTTGCGCAGTCCTGTGGGTAAACATACCCTATCGAAAAGGGGACTTCTGTGCAGCAAACGCTTAAAACATCCGTAGAGTTTAGCGGTGTCGGCCTTCATTCTGGCGTGACGACGGTAATGCATGTGCATCCCGCCTCTGCGAATTATGGCATTTGGTTCAAGCGGACCGACGCTGTTGAGGGCGACCCTTTTGTTCCTGCGATTTGGCATGCCGTTGAATTGGCGCCCTTGTGCACCCGTTTGTTGAATGACGATGGTGTGTGCGTGCAAACTGTTGAACACGTGATGTCGGCATTGGCCGGATCGGGTATTCACAACGCCCTGATTGAAATTTCTGGCCCCGAAGTTCCCATTTTGGACGGAAGCGCCTATCCCTTTGCCAAGGCCTTCCTCGAAGCGGGCACGGTCACGTTGGACGAGCCTGTGCGCGCTATTCGCGTCCTCAAAGAGGTTAGCTTTGAAGAGGGCGCCGCGCGCGCTACGCTAAGCCCGAGCGACAGTTCCATGATGTCCTTTGCCATTGATTTTCCCGATCAGGCGATTGGGGCGCAGACCAAGACGTTGAATATGCAAAACGGCACATTCTTGCGCGAGCTGTGCGATTCTCGTACATTTTGCCGCTGGAGTGATGTTGAAACGATGCGTGCGGCTGGCCTGATCAAAGGGGGCAGCATTGAAAATGCACTTGTTGTGGACGGAACAAAAATCCTCACTCCAGGCGGGGCTCGCCGCGATGACGAGGCGGTTCGGCACAAAATGCTCGACGCCCTTGGTGATCTGGCATTGGCCGGTGGGTTGATTTTCGGTCATTATCACGGTGTGCGGGCGGGACATGCTGTGACCAATCAAGTATTACGCCAATTGTTTGCCTCTCCTGATAACTACGAATTTATCGACGTGAACCAAGAAAGCATTCAAAAGCTCCCTGGCATGTTAGTGAGCCTGCGCGAACTGCCTCATGTGGCGTAGGGCCGCAGATTTTGACATCCCCGACGAAAAATTGAAAAATCAAGACGATCTGATTTGCAAACCGTGTGACTTTGCCCCAGTAATAGAGTAAATCGACAAGTGTTGGGCGGGCCGTTCGACGGACTGTCAGTGATAGGGGTGCTATGACTATGCCAAGTTTTCTTCGTGTGATGACCGTGATGCTACTGACGTGCCTTGCCGCGTGTGGCAATGGCGATCGCAAATGGTGGGAAGGTGATCGCAAAATACCCATCGAAGAGCGCACTGCCGAAGAGATTTACCAAATCGCCGAAACGCAAATGGCCGAAGATGATTTTGACAAAGCGGCTAAGACGTTTTCTGAAATTGAGCGGCTCTATCCCTATTCCGAATGGGCCGAGCGCGCCCTGCTGATGCAGGCTTTTGCCGCGCATCAAGACAAAGATTACGACACAAGCCGTGGCGCAGCGCAGAGGTACCTTGATTTCTATCCAGCCTCAGAGAGCGCGGCCTATGCGCAATACCTTGTGGCACTAAGCTATTATGATCAAATCGATGACGTCGGCCGTGACCAAGCGGTGACTGTAGAGGCGCTTGAGGCGCTGACACTCACCTTTGAACGGTATGGCGATAGCGAATATACGCAACCCGCTCGTATGAAATTCGACCTCGCCTTTGATCACCTTGCCTCCAAGGAAATGGAAGTGGGCCGCTATTATTTGGACGAAGAGCATTACACGGCGGCCATCAGCCGGTTCCGCATTGTGATCGAGAAATTCCAAACCACAACGCACAGCGCCGAAGCCTTGTATCGTTTGGTCGAGAGCTACCTTGCCTTGGGCTTTGACCAAGAGGCGCAAACAGCCGCTGCGATCCTTGGGTTTAACTACCAAAATACCGATTGGTATGCGCAAGCCTTTGATTTATTGCGCGGCCAAGGTCTTGAGGCCAAAATGCGCGGTGACAATTGGTTGGCCCGTTTCCATCGAGAATCTCTCAAAGGGCAGTGGCGTTAATAGAAGGTCTGAGCACAGATGCTCGTCAGCTTAGATATTCGTGACATTCTTATTATTGATCAGTTGCATCTGGAATTTGGTGCGGGGCTCAATATCCTGACGGGGGAAACCGGGGCGGGTAAATCGATTTTGCTTGATGCCTTAGGGCTGGCTTTGGGCTGGCGCGGGCGCGCCGACCTCGTGCGCAGCGGGGCCAGCTCGGGCGAAGTGATCGCCGTGTTTGATTTGCCTTTGGATCATCCGATCGCCGATCTCCTTAACGAGGCGGGTTTTGAGTATTCGGGCGAGCTGATCATTCGGCGCGTCAATAGTGTCGATGGCCGCAAAACCGCATGGATCAATGACCGACGGATCAGCGGCGAATTGCTGCGCAGTATTGGCGAGCAAATCCTCGAGCTGCATGGTCAAAACGATGATCGCGGCCTTTTGGATGCGAAAGGGCATCGTGCGATTTTAGATGCCTATGCCCAGCACGACACTCTTGTCCATGACGTGAGTAGCGCGTGGCGCGCATGGTCGGCGGCGCGCAAAAGCTTGGCCCAGATCCAAGATCAGATTGCACAAGCCAGCAGTGAAGAAGAGTTTTTGCGCCATGCCGTCCAAGAGCTTGATCAACTCGAGCCGCAAGAGGGCGAAGAAGAGGCCCTCGACAAAGAGCGCCGTTTGATGCGCGGCGCCTCGCAAATTCGCGATGATATGGATAAAGCGGCGTCGTTATTGAGTTATGACGGGGCAGAGGGCGCGATGAATGATGCGCTGCGCTGGCTCGAAGGGGCCGCAGATCAAGCCGAAGGCGGGCTGGATCCCGCGATCGGCGCCTTGGGCCGCGCGATGAATGAATTGGCTGAGGCCGAAGATACCCTGCGCGGGTTCATCGATCAGCTCAATTTCGACCCCCATCAGTTGGAAATCCTAGAAGAGCGGCTCTTTGCCCTACGTGGCTTGGCGCGCAAACATAATGTGAGTGTGGACGGGCTTGTCCCCTTGCGTGAAAAAATGTCCGCGCAATTGGCGACGATTGACAATCAAGATGCCGCATTGGCCGAGGCGCAGCAGACCTGCGCCCGCGCGCAAGACGCCTATGATGCCGCCGCCGCGCAGTTGCGAGAGAGTCGCGCACAGGCCGCACAGCAGCTACAGACCGCGATGTCAGAAGAATTGGCGCCCCTTAAAATGGAGCGTGCCGTCTTTACCGTCTCGCTTGAGGCGGCGGATCCCGGCCCAACTGGCGCGGATGCAGTGCAATTTCGCGTTGCCACAAATCCCGGTGCGCCGGCGGGGGCCTTGAACAAAGTGGCCTCTGGTGGCGAGCTGAGCCGGTTTTTGCTGGCTTTGAAAGTATGTTTGCGCAACAGTTCAGAGCGCGCAACAATGATTTTCGACGAGATTGATCGCGGCGTTGGTGGGGCAACGGCGGATGCCGTTGGCCGGCGCCTTGCGCATCTAGCGGCACAAACCCAAGTCTTAGTGGTGACTCATTCGCCGCAAGTGGCCGCCTTGGGGCACCATCATTGGCGCGTTCAAAAGACTGTGGTCGATGATATGACCTTGTCGCAAGTGGTGCCGTTATCGATGGACGAGCGTGTCGAAGAAATCGCCCGTATGTTATCAGGGGATCGCGTGACGGATGCCGCACGAGAGGCGGCACAGTCCTTACTACAGCCGGACTAGACGTCTGCGTTAGAGTGGATTCAAAAGGTTTGATGGATCAAATTGAGGTTTGATCAAGCGATAGAGCGGGCCGTGATGGCGATGGGCTGCGCTTGGCGGGTAGAGCTGGCCTTCGGTCGCCGGTGCGGCCCGATCATGGTGCAATGTCGTGGCCGATTGCGCCAGCGCATCATAGATGACATGCTGGTCGTCAGGCCGCTGTGACATCCAAGCCTCCAAATTATCGAGGGAGACAGTTTGCAGCCGTCCTTGGAGCGCGTTTCGACCGCCGTGTTTGTATTCCGCGCGGCCCCAAATCGCCTCTAGATGGGATATCACGCCGTCACGGCTTTGGCGGATATGTGCCACACTCGGGGAATGATCGGATAGGATGTCACAAAGAATATCGTGGCGCTGCACGCAGCTATGCTCGGACCCTTGGTGTACAAAATGCAGCTGGTACTGCCCTTGCGCACGCTCAAGATAGACATGGTCAAAGGGCATAACGCCGAGCGCTTCCGTCAATATTCCATAGGCCATATCCAAACTTAGTTGGGATATATGCATCAAAAAGCTCGCTTCAGGACCTGGGCGCACGGGTAGGGTGATTTGCGTCGGAATGCCCAATTGCCAAAAACTGCGCCAGATGAGATCGGCGGGGACGTCGGCTTGTCCGTCCTGTTGATACTGGTAGGGCTGGCCGGCCCCTGTGATCATGTCATATGCCATCGGGCGTAGGTGACCTGCAGGAAGTGGTGTGCCCGCACATATCCACGCACCATTGAGCAATGAAGCTCCAAGAGAATTCAACGCCGGGGCGTGACTTGCTAAATCCAAACCAAAGCGATGCAAGTGAAATTGTAAATCCATCCCACTGATGAAGGCACCCACGGTCACCTTGTGATTGAGATGATCGAGGGCAATCAAATTTGAAAAAGCACTCATATCTAAAACGACGCCGTGTAAATGGTCGCCAAACACAGTATCGATCCGAATGGGGCGCTGATGTGCCGTACACAATTCTACAATGTTTTGAATATCTTGCACTGCAGTTGGTTTTACGACAATATCATCATACGGCGCCGCGGATTGCACGAACGCCTCAAGCGCAGGGCGCCATGCGGATGTCGGCATGTCAGAATGCGCGATGGGTGAAGATGATTTTGCAGAATGTCTCATAAACCTAACGTTTGTGCCGTTAAAAGATACGAGAAGCTATGCAGGGTTTCATGTCTTCTTTTAGAGAATGGTATGGTGAAATTGGGATAGTTGACGCAATTGAGAAAGAATATGATGCATCATGACAGGCCACTGCTATCTTAGACCCGCCATGCCGCAGCCTCGGCGCGGTTTTGGCTGTTGGCTTTGCTGCTTGGTTTGGCTGCGGGCGGCGCGACGATTTTATTTCGTCTCGCGATCATTCAGCTGCAGGCATTTATCTATGCGACCGATGATGTGAACAGGCTGCATAGCCATGCGGAGGGGTTGCCATGGATGATGATTATCATGGCGCCGATCGCAGGGGGGGCCTTAGTCGGGGTCATCACGCAGTGGTATATTCAAGATGGTAAAATTCGCGCCGTGGCCGATGTGATCGAAGGCGCGGCCTTGCACGACGGGCGGATGGATATGAAATAGGGTCTGGCTTCTGCGTGCTGTTCGCTCATTACATTGTCAACGGGGGGATCGACGGGCCGAGAGGGCCCTGTTGTGCATCTGGGGGCGGTGTTGGCCTCTTGGGTGAATACGCGTCTTGGCACGGATGGCATTACAGGGCGGGATCTATTGGGCTGCGCGGTGGCCGCTGCGGTGTCGGCGTCGTTTAACGCACACTTGGCCGGGGCGCTGTTCGCCCTCGAAGTGGTACTGCGGCATTTCGCGCTCCATGCGATTGGGCCGATTGTCATTGCCTCGGTGTCGGGGGCGGTGCTGAGCCGAATGGTCTTTGGGGATCATAGTGAGTTTTTGTTACCGCAGCTCACGCAGATGCAGTTCTATGCCGAAATGCCGGCCTTTGTTTTACTTGGCATTGGCTGTGGCCTTGTGGCGGTGATCTTTATGCGGGCGATTTTTTGGGCCGATGATGTGGGCTCGCGGATCCAAGAGGGGCTTGGCATGTCACTTTGGGCGCGCCCGATGTGCGCCGGTGCCGTTCTCGGCGTGATTGCAGTGCAATTCCCCCACATTATTGGTGTGGGATACGAGACGACGGATGCCGCGCTCAATGGTCTTTTGAGTTTTGAAGTTGCTGTTATATTCTTAGTGGTCAAAGTGGCCGCCGTCGCGATCACAATGGCAGGGCGTATGGGAGGCGGAGTGTTCTCGCCCGCGCTGATGACCGGCGCTTTGTTTGGCTTGGCTTTTGGCGCTGTGGCTACTGAGATTTTTCCGAGCGCCGCCAGCACGACCACGTTATACGCATTGGCCGGTATGGGAGGGGTCGCAGGCGCCGTCTTTGGCGCCCCGATTTCAACCATGCTGATTGTGTTTGAGTTGACGGGCGATTGGCAAATGGCCATGGCAGTGATGATTACGGTATCGCTGTCGTGTTTGGTGGCCTCAAAATGGGTGGCGCGGAGTTTCTTTTTGACACAGCTCTCGCGCAAGGGTGTGCAGCTGTGGCTTGGACCGCAAGCCTATTTGTTGGCGATGTTTCGTGTGGATCGCTTAATGCACGAGGTCGGTACGCTCAATACTGCCGAGCAACAGCGCGCCGCTGAGGCCTTGCAAGCAGGGCATATTATTCGGGCTGAGGCGACGCTTGAGACGGCCATGCCCTTGTTCGAGAGGTATAATGTTCAGCTGTTGTGCGTGGTTGCGCCCGATGAAGAAAACGCCCCTGCACATGTGGCAGGGGCGCTCTATCGTATGGATGCGCTCTTGGCCTATAACGACGCGCTGGCCAGTAGTGCGCGCGAATACAGCTCTTAGATTTTTTCGACTGTGACGCGGTCACTTTGGTAAAAGGCAACGTAGTCTTTGAGGGCGGCCGCGTCTTGTGCAGGGGTGCTCAATGACCATGCGGCATTTTCCAAGGTCGTGCTTTTGGTGACGATGGAATAGTACTGCACTGTGCCCAAATGCGGGTGATCGACAGTTTTTTCAGCATCAAGGAATTCCATTGGAACGTCTTGAGGCGGAAAATACGTCACGGCATTTTGGCCGTTCTCGGACACGCTGAGCGCTTGTTTACTCTCCACTAAAACGGCGCCGCCTGCGCGAACGGTCCAAGTGCCTGTTGCTTTTTCAATATTTGTCTTCATGCAAATGTTCCCTATGTGTCTTTGTGTTTTGCACCTTCTATCACAAAAACACTGATGCTGCCATGCAGCATAATTGTCGCAGGGCAAAGGCGTTAAATCGCCTGTGTTACTTTTGCCAGCCATTTGCGCGCTTTTGGCGAAACACGGCCATTATACCGCGTCCAACACGCGCTATGATAGTCATTGAGCCACATGCGTTCCGTTTTGCTGAGGATACCTGAGGCAATTGGGCCGGTGTCTATGGGAACATAGGTGAGAGTGTCAAAGCTGAGGAATGTCGGGCCGCTGTGCTTGGCAAATTCATGAGGTTGCACGAGAATCAAATTCTCAATCCGAATCCCAAAGGCGCCATCGCGATAATACCCTGGCTCGTTTGACAAAATCATGCCGGGTTCAAAGGCGATGCTGGAATGCTTTGAAATGCGCTGCGGCCCCTCATGAACACTTAGATACGCGCCAACGCCGTGGCCCGTGCCATGGCCGTAGTCGTGACCTTGGGACCAAAGGCTTGCGCGGGCAAAGGCATCGATGTCGCGGCCGGTCGTCCCTTGTGGAAAGCGGAGCATCGACACGCGGATCATCCCTTGGAGGACGCGGGTATATAGCTCTTGCATCTCTGGTGTGACCGGTCCAAGCGCCACAGTGCGCGTGATATCAGTTGTGCCTTCGATATATTGGCCACCACTGTCGATGAGCAAAAACTCGCCCTTTTTGAGCGCACGGTTGCTATGCTGTGTGACGCGGTAATGGACAATCGCCGCATTGGGCCCAGAGCCCGAGATTGTGTCAAAGGAAATGTCTTGTAATTTCCCAGTGGCGCGCCGCGCATTCTCAAGCTGGCGCACAACGTCTATTTCAGTCAGCTGTGTGGGGTCTTGCTGTGCGAATTGCGCCAAAAACTCGATCATCGCGCAGGCGTCAATATTATGTGCGGTTTTCGTCGCGCTGATTTCTGCGGGTGATTTGCAGGCCTTTTCAAGCGTAATGAAATCGGTGCCGTGATCAATTTGCGCCCCGCCCGCGCGCAAGAGAATCTCGACTTGATTGGGTGTGATCGATGGGTCGAGCCGCATGGTGCCCGTCAGCGCCTTGAGATGCGCCTCAACGCGATCGAGTGGCACGATACGCACGTCAGGGTCGAGGGGGACATCAGTCAATTTGTGAGGATCGACAATCAAATCGGCGCTGCCATCGCTATACACGATGGCATAGCTATGAAAGATCGGCACACGCGGAATATCATTGCCGCGCAGATTAAACAGCCATGCCACATTATCGCACAGGGGCACAAAGAGCGCATCAAGGCCTGATTTCCCTAATTTGCGCGCAAGGGCCGCGCGTTTGTCGGCACTGCTGACACCGGCCAAAGCGCTCGGGTAGGGGCGCACGGGGGCTTGGGGCGCTGCGGGGCGATCGGGCCAAATCTTGTGAACGAGATTATCCGCCTCAAGGAGGCGAATGCGCTGCGGTTCGAATTCATTGCGCCATGCGTGCACTTCTTTGACAGTGTGCAGCCATGGGTCATAGGCCACGCGGGCTGGGCGCGGCAAAGTTTCAAGCAGATGCGGCACAAGGCGCTGTTCTGGCCAATCCATGGGGGTGAAACTGTCACAGACCTGTTGTTTGACTTGCACGCGGTAGCGGCTGTCGACAAATATGGCGGCTTGGTCATGCTGCACGACGCAAAAGCCCGCCGATCCCGTAAAGCCGGTTAACCAAGAGAGGCATTCATCCGCAGGGGCGATATATTCCCCTTGGAACCGATCCGTGCGCGGCACGATATACGCATCAATCCCATTGTCGCGCATAACACTGCGCAGACGGGCAAGGCGATCGGGGCCTTGGCTTGGGTCGGCGCTGGTGTCAAAGGATTGAAACATGCCTTACCGCCCTAATGCGCGTTTGCGTCCGCGCGGATCTGTGTCAAAGAGCGCGGCCAATTGTTCGGTGATGGCTCCGGCGAGTTGATCGGCATCTGTAATCGTGACCGCACGGTCATAGTAGCGCGTGACATCATGGCCAATCCCGATGGCGCACAGCTCGACGGCTTTGCGCCGTTCGATGAGATCAATCACATCGCGCAGATGCTTCTCAAGGTAATTGGCGGGGTTCACGGACAAAGTGCTATCATCCACAGGGGCGCCATCTGAAATAACCATGAGGATTTTGCGTGCCTCTTGGCGGCGGCCCAATCGGGTATGGGCCCATTCCAAGGCCTCGCCATCGATGTTTTCTTTGAGAAGCCCTTCTTTCATCATCAGCCCTAGATTGTCGCGGGCGCGGCGCCACGGGGCATCTGCTGATTTATAAATGATGTGCCGCAAGTCATTGAGGCGGCCCGGTGTCGTCGGGCGGCCCGCGGCAAGCCAATCCTCGCGAGATTTGCCGCCCTTCCACGCCGATGTGGTAAAGCCGAGCAGCTCGACTTTGACATTGCACCGCTCTAGCGTGCGGGCTAGAACATCGGCGCAAATCGCAGCAATCGAGATCGGGCGCCCGCGCATCGAGCCAGAGTTATCAATCAACAGCGTCACAACGGTATCGCGGAATTCCGTGTCCCGTTCGATTTTAAACGAAAGGGGCGTGGTCGGATTGGCGACAACGCGGGCAAGACGGCCAGCATCGAGATAGCCCTCTTCGAGGTCAAATTCCCACGACCGGTTTTGCTGCGCTTGCAGACGGCGTTGTAGTTTGTTGGCCAATCGGCTGACCGCCCCTTTGAGGGGATCAAGCTGTTGATCTAAATAGGCGCGCAGTCGTTCCAGTTCGGCCGGTTCCGCCAAATCGGTGGCATCAACGACTTCGTCATACTGCGTGTTAAAGGCAACATAACCTGGATCAGCCTCGCTCAGGGGCGGCGGCGCAGGTGGCTCGAGAGGGGCGTCGGATTGCGGCGCGTCCATCTCTTGGTACTCGTCGTCTTGCTCGTCGCTGGCATCGCTTTGAACTTGGGCTTGTTGCTGATCTTGTTGCTGCTCTTGGGTTTGCTCGGCAGAGCTATCTTGATCATCCTCGCCATCGCTATCTTCGCCGGCGCTCTCTGGGCTGTCGTCTTCTTGGGCGTCGTCTTGGCCGTCGTCCTCGGGGGTGTCATCCTCGCTATCGGGATCCTCGCCGAGCTGATCGCCATAGCCCATGTCCGTGATCACGTCGCGGGTCAATTTGGCAAAGCGAGTGGGATCGTCAATCGTGTCGATTAAGGCCCTGAGGCTATCTGAGGATTTTGATTCGAGATCCTCTTTCCACAAGTTGAGTACGTTATCCGCCCCTTGCGGCATTGGCCGTCCGGTGGCCTGCGTGCGAAGGTAATCGGCGATGGCGGCTGGGAGATGGGCCTCGTCCTTGGTGGTGAGGGTTTGATATCCTTTTTGCGCGGCGTGATGTTCGAGAACGACATCCATATTGCTCGCCGAGCCTGGCATCGCGCGGGCGCCCAGTGCCTCGGCCCGTGCATCATTGAGCGCGCTATAGATCGCATCGGCCTGCCCCCCTGTGGGGCGGTAGCGGTTGAAACTCTCAGCATCTTGGTATTTGCGGCGATGGGCCAGAGTGTCGCCCGTGCCACGCGCCAAAAGCACCTCTTCGCGGCGCATGTGGCGCGAGATCGCCGGCAGACGCATCGCATCGCCGCTAACCCCTGCAGGATCGGTGGTATAGCTCACCGATAGCTCCTCGGCACCCGAGAGAACTTTGGTCGTTTCTGCCAACGCCCGTTTGAACGGATCTGCAGGGTTATCCTTTGCTTTGCTCATCACGCGCTGCCTTGTTATGCCAAGGCCAAGGCCGCCGCGCTTTCAGGAAGCTCTTCATCAAAGAGGCGTTGATAGAATTCGGCGACTGTCTTGCGCTCGAGCTCATCGCATTTATTGAGGAAGGTCAAACGGAAGGCATAGCCGACATTGCGGAAAATCTCTGCGTTTTGCGCCCATGTGATCACAGTGCGCGGGCTCATGACGGTCGATAGATCGCCGGCCATAAACGCCTTGCGGGTCATATCGGCGACGGTGACCATTTGCTTGACCTGTTGGCGGCCTTTTTCTGTGTTGTAATGGGGGCATTTGGCCAAAATGATCGCCGTTTCGGCGTCAATTGACAAATAGTTCAACGTCGCGACCAATGACCAGCGGTCCATTTGCGCTTGGTTGATTTGCTGTGTGCCGTGATACAGACCCGTGGTGTCGCCCAAACCAATTGTGTTGGCTGTTGCAAAAAGGCGGAAATACGGGTTTGGCGTGATCACTTGGTTTTGATCCATCAACGTCAGTTTGCCGTCATGCTCAAGCACGCGCTGGATCACAAACATCACGTCGGCGCGGCCGGCATCGTATTCATCAAAGACAATCGCAACAGGATTGCGCAGCGCCCAAGGCAAGATACCTTCATTAAATTCAGTGACTTGCTTACCATCTTTGAGTTTGATGGCATCTTTGCCGATCAAATCGATCCGGCTGATGTGACTGTCTAAGTTGACCCGCACTGAGGGCCAGTTCAAACGTGCCGCCACTTGTTCGATATGCGTTGATTTTCCTGTGCCGTGATAGCCTTGGATCATCACGCGGCGATTGTGTGTGAACCCTGCCAAAATGGCCAAAGTGGTGTCTGGATCGAATTTATACGTCGGGTCCACATCGGGCACGCGATCTGTTTTCTCGGAAAACCCATGTACGATCATATCCGTATCAATCCCAAAGACATCCCGCACAGAGACTTGTTGATCGGGTTTGCTGGGCATTTGCGGCGCGTCTTGGGTCATTCGCAGGATCCTAAATCATTGTTCATTCATATTGGCCGGAACATAACACGTCTACGTCCGAGGAAAAGGGGGCAGGGCAGTTTGTGTGTGGTTTCTTGATAAATTCTTTCTTCCGCCTTTTATTCGTCTAAGTTTGATCTTAGCTCAGGGGCATGTTTGACTCAGATCAACTCATCTCGGTACTCTCGCAAGCTGCGATTGCCACAGGCTCTGTGCGCGACGAGGCGCAGCGTGCTTTGTTTACGCTGAGCGCACCAAAGATCTATGGCATTTGCCTTGGCGTATTGCGCGATGAGGCGCGGGCGGCCACCTGTTTAAGTGATATCTTCACCACTTTATTCCAAGATATCGATGATTTGGCCCAAGCGTCCGAACCCGTCACAGGGGTGTTTACCGTCGTGTGTGAGCAATTGGCCTCTCATGCGCTGGGTCATGTTGAGGCGCCTTTATATGGCTATGTCTGGGATGATGTCGCCACAGATCCGCAGGCCCTGACCTATTGTCTGTTTGAGGCGGGCTTTGTTTACGGCCAATCCTATGAGGAGATCGCGGCCACGCTAAAGTGCGATCCAAACGCGCTGCAGTCGATGATGCGGCAAGCGATTTCAGCATGTTATGAAGCCGATGGCGCGCCGCTCGAAATTGAATTTATCGAGGCGGCTGAGTTTTCATCAGGTTTGATGAATATCGATAAAGTAGATGATTTCATCGATGCTATGGGGCGCTCGGCTGTTATCCAAGATCACGTGCGATTGTGGTCGGCGGATTTTGTGACATTGCTCGAACCATTTGAGCGTCACACCGTCCCAGATGCACTCAAAGCCGATATTCTGGCGCCACTCTCTGGGCAGGCTGCTCGTGTTGAGACATCAGATCCCCAACTCAACGACATAGATGAGGGTGCAGACGCGGAAGCCGAGCTGCCCTATGATGATTTGCCGAAAAGCGCGCCCCTGAGCCGCAGCATATCCGACGACCAGCTGACCCCGCCCAAAAAACGGCGCGGTGTGGTGATCTTTCTCATCATTGGAGTTGCCCTGATCTTGAGCTCGCTGGCGATGCTCGTCTTTGCTCCGCAGCTTCAGCGGTGGGCCGAGAGGCTCTTTGGAGCGCCGGTCGAAGAGCAAATCGTTGATGATGGACGCTATTTCTATTTTGCAGCAAAGTCGGGTGATGTGCAGTGGCGCGGCAGCCTGTCTGCGGATGGCAGGGCGCTGCAACTGACGCCGGTTTCGCCACCTGTGGCTGTTGCGGCGCCTCTGGATCTTTGGATGAGCTTTGGCCAAAATGCGCCAGTGCGCATTGTTGAAACTATTACTGCGGGACAGATTGTGCGTTTGCCGCCCGAGTTGGGCGCCCAATTGCCCTTTGCGATCCTCGTTTTGGCGCCCCCCTTCGCAGGGGCAGAGTCTCAGCCTGATGTCTCTCAGGCGCTCTATGCCGCTTTGGTCGATGACGCGCTTTACGCGTCGGACTAGATCCTCGGCCGCGTGCGTTTTATTTGAAATTCCGGCTTTCTTTAAGCTGATCCCACGCCCACATCACTTGTTGCAATTGCTCTTCTTGGCTGCGATCGCCCCCGTTCATGTCGGGGTGTAGAATTTTGATCAGCGCTTTGTAAGCCGCGCGGACTTCCTTTTTGGATGAGCTATCTGCAATATCAAGGATTTCAATGGCTTTGCGCTCACTCGCCGGCAGGCGCCGAGAGCTGACATGCCCTTCGCCACGACCTGGATTGCGTGTCGCATTATCGCCCAAGACTTGGTGCGGATCCTCGATGCCCAAACGCGCCCAGGCCTTAGCCTCGGGATCGCGGAAGCTTTTGGTCGTGCGGTTCCAAACTTTATCTTGAGAGCGCTCTGCCTCCATCTCTGCTTCGGTTTTGCCCTCAAAGAAGTTCCACTTGAGGTTATATTCGCGCACGTGATCTTTGCAAAACCAAAAGAAATCATCGAGGATATCCGGCGCTTTGGGCGCGCGGAATTTTCCGGCCTCGACACAGCCGTCATGATCGCATTTGCGCTGCGATGTTTCTTGCTCGCCGCTCATGCCGCGACGGCCCTTGGTTTTCTTCTTCTTCGCGGAAGAGATTGAAATATCAAATCCAAACGGGTCTGGCTTGCTCATCGTTTTTCCCTATGCGACTCTGGCGACTTACTCTAAGCTCTGGGGCAGGAATTGAAAGAGGGAATTGACCAAAGATGACCCGAAAAGAGCAGATTGAAGCGAAACTTCACGAAAGTTTTACGTGCAGCCTATTGGATATCGAAGATCAAAGCGCTCAGCACCACGGGCATGGGGGCTATGACGCGCAAGGCAGTCATTTCAAAATCACCCTGCGTGCCCCAGAGCTCGAAGGCCTCTCGCGGATCGCTCGGCATCGCAGTGTCTTTGCCGCCTTGGGCAAAGATCTGACTACGGAAATTCATTCGATCAGTTTGGCTTTTCCGTAATTTCGAGCGGTAAATTATGCAGGCGTCTTTCGCGGCGGCGCATCATCTTTTTGATCGCTGACGGGATTTGATCCAAGTCCAGCACATCTACCAAGCTAATATCTTCATGGCTCAGGTCAATTCGGCTCTGAGGCCGGTGCGTTTGGCGTATATGTGGAGCGGTGGCTGGTTGGGATTTGCTGCGCTTAAACAGCATCATGGTTGCTGTCCGCTCTACATTGGCCCGCAAAACGCGGCGCTCAATGACGGGCACGTCGCGAAATTCGACGAAGTCCCATCCGTCATGGATCATTTTGTTCATTTTTTCTTCGATCGCAACGCCAAAGGCTTCGTGCAATCCGCGACGGCCCTTTTGGGGCCGCCCTCGTGTTGGCACTGCCGTTAATTTATACTCGTAAATCTCTCACCCCTTAAATGAGACGAAACAATCACGCGTTTAGTTTTTTGGCAACGATTTGATTGACGGCCGCTGGATTTGCCTTGCCACCTGTGGCTTTCATGACTTGCCCAACGAACCAACCGGCTAATTTGGGATTGGATTTCGCTTTTTCGACTTGGGCTGGGTTCTCGGCAATGATGCGATCGACTTCAGTTTCGATGGCACCCATGTCAGTCACTTGTTTCATGCCGCGCGCGTCGACGATCTGCGCCGGGTCGCCGCCTTCGGTGTAGACGATTTCAAAGAGGTCTTTGGCGATCTTGCCGCTGATATCTCCGTTTGAAATCAAATCGATCACCCCACCAAGTTGATCTGGGGTGATGGGGCAGTCTGCCAAGGTGCGATCGTCCTTTTTTAAGCGTCCAAAGAGTTCATTGATCACCCAGTTGGCGGCCATTTTGCCATCGCGGCCGGCGGCCACTTGTTCAAAGAAGTCGGCCGAGACGACCTCGGCGGTCAGGACGCTTGCATCATATTCAGAGAGTGCGAAATCGGCGACGAACCGTGCCTTTTTCTCATCTGGTAGCTCGGGCAACGTCGCCGCAATCCCATCGACCCATGACTGTTCAATCTCAAGGGGCAGCAGGTCGGGATCGGGGAAATACCGATAATCATGCGCCTCTTCTTTTGAGCGCATTGAGCGTGTCTCTCCTTTGTCGGGATCATAGAGGCGCGTTTCTTGGTCGACGTTGCCGCCTGCCTCAACGATGGCGATTTGGCGGCGGGCCTCGACATCAATGGCCTGCTGGATAAAGCGCATTGAGTTCATGTTCTTAATTTCGCAGCGCGTGCCTAGGTATGAAAAATCCTCGGTTTCGCGGAATTTCTCATAGTTTCCAATAGGACAGACCGATACGTTCACGTCAGCGCGCATATTACCATTTTGCATATTGCCATCGCATGTGCCCAAATATTGCAGGATTTGGCGCAGTTTGACGATATAGGCGGCGGCCTCTTCGGGGCCACGAATATCAGGACGGCTGACAATCTCCATCAGGCACACGCCCGTCCGGTTAAGATCGACAAAGGACATGTTGGGATCCATGTCGTGGATCGATTTACCGGCGTCTTGTTCCATATGGATCCGTTCGATCCGAACACGGCGCGCAATGCCTGGCTCCATATCGACGATCACTTCACCCTCGCCGACGATGGGATGATAGAGCTGGCTAATTTGATAGCCTTGGGGCAGATCAGGGTAGAAATAGTTTTTCCGATCAAACGCCGAAAAGAGATTGATCTCAGCCTTGAGGCCCAGACCCGTGCGCACGGTTTGTTCCACGCAATATTCATTGATCACAGGTAACATGCCGGGCATCGCGGCATCGATAAACGAGACGTTTGCATTGGGCTCTGCGCCAAATGTCGTTGAAGCGCCCGAGAAGAGCTTGGCATTGGAGGCCACTTGCGCATGCACTTCCATGCCGATGACGAGTTCCCAGTCTTGCTTGGCCCCTGCAATGATTTTGGGTTTGGGCGATTCAAATGTCAGATCCAACACCGTGCTGTGCTCCTATATGCGTCCTATGCTCAGTGGGCGTAGGATTAGCTTTTTCACAGCGCGCTTTCAATGGTCTATTAGCTTGGATGTGTTTTTGCGATCAAATCAATGCCCGAGCCAGTGAAAACCACCGATTTCCCCTCATGGAGGCTATGCTGAAAATGCGAGACAAGATGCGCCGTGGCGCGATCATAGCCAAAGCTCAACAGATGTTCGATATTCGGGCTATGCTCTTGTGGCGAGACAAGCGTGTTGGCCTCGGCCCAAATCAATGGGTGCAGCTCTTGGAGAGCGTCTGTGGTCAGACGTTCACATATCGCGCGAAGGGCTGTGCGATGGGCCGTGGGTATCTCAACTGTGCGTGGCGCATGGTGCAAGACCAAGGTCACATTCGCCAAGAGGCGGTTCACGGGCTCTTGGGAGGGGAAATGCTCTAAAATATCCTCAACCGCATCGGCAAAGAATTTTACGCCCAGCTCTTGGATCACCTCAGGGCGCTGAACCAAAGCATCGAGATAGGCCCATGCGTATTGGGCATAGCCGCAGCTGTCATAGGTGTTGGCCGCGCATTGCCGCGCTGATAGATCGAGCAGATCGCTTTGCCCTGTGCGGCGCATATCGCGGCCCAATCGACGTGTGACATTCGTACACAGCGGCGCTTGCGTGAGGATGCGGCGCGTGTATTTGATTGCATGGTCAGCATGGCCTTCATTCATGGCATCATCACATTGGGGAACCAAATAAATCAGCGCATCCATTTGTTCGATCAAGGCTTGCTCGAGCGACGTGCGCAATGTGACGGCTTGCATTGGCAAATTGGGGGTTTCGATATTGCTCTTGAACAATTGCTCCATACCGTTGAGGCACATCAACGCCAAGCTCGCCGCAAAGGGGGTGTTTTTGTGATCTGTGTAGAGCGCCGCCAGCGTGTCAAAGCCAGAAAACTTGGAGAGGTCCGAACTGCGTTTTGCAAACAGCTCTGCACCATTCATAAAATCGGTCCGCGCGCCCATATAGGCACTATGCAAAAGCAGATGTCCCGCCTCAGAGCAGGTGCCATCTTTGGCCACATAGTCAAACATGTGCCCTAGATCGTCAAAACTCTCTTGGCGGATCAAGTTTTGGGCATAGTCCATGAGGGCGGATTTCAGCGTATCTTCACTGCTTAAATCACAAGTGGGGATGATCACATTCTTAGCAAACTGTGAGGTGTGATCTTGACTACGTGGTCTTGGGGCATGGTCATGCGTCGCAGGCGAAGCGCCACGCGACGTGGCGCCTTTGGATTTTCGAAATGTGTAAAACACGACATCCCCGTTTTTGATTTGAGTTCACAAGATCCTTATGCTTTTGATTTGTGACCAAATCTGGGTCAGGATAGGGCCATATCTAGTGATTTTGCAAAGCCCTATCCTCGATCAATGTTAGCCTTTGATCCGTGTGATCATTTCAAACACATCCCGAGACAGTGTTTGCGTGCCTAAAATATGTTCAAAGACGGCTTTGGCTTGGGCCTGACGGGCCTGATCAAACAGACGCCATGAGGATAATGTCCCACTCAGCCGCGCGGCCAATTGTGGATTGCCGGCGTCGGCTTTGAGGATGGCCTCTCCCATGATTTTGTAGCCAGATCCGTCACTGGCGTGCAAGGCGCTTAAGTTTTGCGCAAACCCAGCATGCAAAGAGCGGTAGCGATTTGGATTGAGGGTTGATTTTCCGCCCGTCGCCTCGGCCCCTTGGGAATGATCAAACGCGGCCGTGAGGGTTGCGGCGGCCTCTTGAGGCTTAGCGCTGCCCACCCACATGGCATAAAAGCGATCCATCACGAGATGATCACCGTGCCACTTCTTCACAAAGGCATCGCGCGCCGCCTGCGCCTGCGGGCTATTTTGCAGGGCTGTAAAGGCCATGGAGTAATCGGTCATATTATCAGCGGCCTCAAAATGCGCGAGAGCCGCGGCGCCATCATCCAATCGCGTCAGATAATACAGGCACATGCGGGTCAAATCCCGCTTTGCCGATTGCGCAGCATTGGGCGCATAAGGCTCTGTGATCCTCATGTCTGCCATCAAGGCCGGCCAATCTGCGGCAAGGGTCTGGGCAATTGTTGTCTTTAGCGTGTCGACCGCTGTGTAAATCGCGTCAGGATCGGGCACGTTGCCCGCTAAGCTGAGCGCACGGGCCAGCTCTTCTGATGTGGGCAAGGCCAAGAGCATCGCGCGCAAGGCGGGATCGGTGCCACTGTCCAATACAGCGTTGCGCAACGCCTCTAGATACATCGGCTGTGTATCGCTCTTGCCGGTCATGAGCTCAAAGAGGACCTGCTGCGCCAAACTGCGCCCCGCATCCCATTTGCAATAAGGGTTGGTATCATGGGCCAATAAATGCGCGTAGGTTTGGGCATCTCGCTGGGCTGTGATGCGCACAGGGGCCGAGAAATCGCGCAACAGTGACAGCGCCGGTTTGCCCTCAAATGGGCCAAAGGTGAACTGTTGCTCGGCTTGGGTCAGCTCAAGGACTTGGGTCGGCAAAATTTCCTTCCCGGCCTCGTCAATCAATCCGATCGCGATCGGCATATGCATGGGACCCATATCGGCAGGGGCATTTGCCGGTGCGCTTTGGGTCAGCGTGAGGTGATAGTGCCCGTCTTCAAATCGCTCGCGATAGCCAAGGCTCGGCGTGCCTGCGGTTTGATACCATTTGAAAAACTGCGATAAATCGCGCTGCGCTGCGCGCTCGAACACATTGATCCAATCCTCAATAGTGACGGCTTGGCCATCATGCGTGTCAAAATAGAGATCGAGCGCCGTGCGATAGGTCTGCTCGCCGACAATGCGGCGCAGCATGCCGACCAATTCGGCGCCTTTTTCATAGACGGTGACGGTATAGAAATTATTGATCTCGACAAAACTCTCGGGTCGCACAGGGTGCGAGAGGGGGCCGGTGTCCTCTTTGAATTGGACGGTGCGAATGATATTGGCATCGTGGACGCGCTTGACCGCGGCGCTGCGCATATCTGATGTGAATTGCGCATCTCGAAACACTGTCAGCCCCTCTTTGAGGCACAGTTGAAACCAATCGCGGCAGGTGATGCGATTGCCCGTCCAATTGTGAAAATACTCATGGGCGATGATCGCTTCGACGGCCTCAAATCGGTCATCGGTTGTTGTATCTGGGTGAGCTAACACAGCGGCACTGTTGAAAATATTAAGGCCTTTGTTCTCCATTGCGCCCATATTGAAATCATCGACGGCGACAATGTTGAAGATATCCAAATCATATTCGCGGCCATATTCCCGCTCGTCCCAGAGCATAGAGGCCTTGAGCGCCTCCATGCCAAAGGCGCATTTGCCCTCATCACCAGCCCGTACCCAGATGTTCAGCTCAACCTCTTTTCCAGAGGCTGTGGTCAAGCTGTCTGCGTGGTTGATCAAATCACCGGCAACCAACGCAAAGAGATAGGCGGGCTTGGGCCATGGATCATGCCACACGGCATATCCATCACCGCGCTGAGTTGGATTGCCGTTTGACAGAAGCACGGGCAGATCCCCTTCGACCCGCACTGTAAAGGGCGCCATCACATCGGGACGATCGGGGTAGTAGGTGATCTTGCGAAAGCCTTCAGGCTCGCACTGTGTGCAATACATGCCTGAGGACATATAAAGCCCCTCTAGCGCGGTGTTTTGCGCAGGGGCAATCTCAACTTCGCATTCAAAGACAAATGGTCCATCGGGCACATCGCATCGCAGCTCAGTCTCGGTCACGATGGGGGTAATCGGCGCCCCATCAATTTTTGCACGGATAAAGGTCATATTCTCGCCGTTCAGGCAAAAGTCGCGGGCGCCGTGGAACGCAGTATTAGGCGCAAACGAAATGCGAGAGACAACGCGCGTCGCCTCGGGTGCAAGGCGAAAGGTCAAGTGAACATCGTTGATCACATAAGGGTAAGGCGTGTAATCTTTGAGAAATATCTCTTTTGGCGCGGCATCTTTCATCGGCGTATCCCCTATGTGTTGTCATTGCTCTCTTGTGATCTACGTTTGTAATGGCGAGAGGCGGATTTGCAATATCTGATATGAGCGGAACATCCATTCTATGGTTTAAACGGGATCTTCGGTTAGAGGATCACCCCGCGCTGTGCGAAGCGGCACGGGCGGGGCGTCCGATCTTGCCATTGTTTATGATTGAACCAGCGGCTTGGGGTGCCCCAACGGCATCATCGCGACATTACCACTTTATGGCCCAGGCCCTGCGCGCCTTGCATGATGATATCGTGGCGCTGGGCGGCACGCTGTGTGTGCGGCGGGGGCAGGCACTTGATATCCTGTCCGATTTGAAGGCAAGCCTCGGCCAGATCACGCTCTATTCTCATGAAGAAACCGGCGAAGTCTGGAGCTATCAGCGGGATCGCGCTGTGGCGCGGTGGTGCCGCGCCGAGGGCGTGACGTGGCATGAAGTGCCGCAATCTGCAGTGCAGCGGCGGTTGGCCTCGCGCAGTATGTGGCAACGGCGCTATAACGGATTTATGCAACAGCCGGTGCTGGCACGGCCGCCTGATCTGCGCTGGGCGCATGCGGGCACTCAAGGCATCCCCAGATGGGAGGACGTGAGCCGTAGTGATCCCCTGCCAGATGTGCCTCATGTGGCGACGCGAAAGATGGCCCTGTCGCGACTGAGCCATTTCCTTAATCATGGGGCGCAGACCTATCAGGCCGATATGGCGACGCCGCTGAAGGCGCCGCAGGCCTGTTCGCGCTTGTCCGAGTATTTTGCATGGGGGGTGATTTCGCCGCGCGATGTGTCGGCGCGCCTGTCTGAACACATCTCGCCAGAGCCACGACCGGCCTTTGCGCGCGGATATCGATCGTTCCAAGCGCGCCTGGCATGGCGGGATCACTTTATCCAAAAACTAGAAGATCAGCCTGATCTGGAACACCGCGCAATGCACTCAGCCTTTGAGGGGCTGCGTCCGCGCGGTCAATTCCCCGAGCGGTTGCAGGCCTTTGAGCTGGGTATGACAGGGGTGCCATTCATTGATGCCTGTATGAGGTGCTTGCGGGAAACGGGGTGGATCAATTTTCGGGCCCGCGCGATGCTCATGTCATTTGCCGCCTATAACCTCTGGCTCGATTGGCGCGAGGCGGGGCAGGTCCTTGCACGGTATTTTATTGACTACGAGCCGGGCATTCACTGGAGCCAAGTGCAAATGCAATCGGGTGTCACGGGGATGAATACGATCCGCGTCTATAACCCGATCAAACAAGGCCAAGACCAAGATCCGCAAGGTATTTTTACGCGGCACTGGGTGCCAGAGCTGCGCGATATGCCTCTTGAATTTTTGCAAACGCCATGGGCTGCGCCGCTCTTTCCATCCTCATATGTGCCGCCCATCGTTGATGTAGGCGCGTCCGCCAAAGCGGCGCGCGATGTTTTGTGGGGGATGAAGCGCGACGTCAAGGGCCAGCCTGAGACCCGCGCCGTCATTGCAAAACATGCCTCTCGCAAACGCCCTGCGCCGCGGCAGCGGACCCGTGCGGCCAAGCCGCCGCCGCAAGGTGATCAGATGAGCTTTGATTTTTGATGCCGCGCGGAGTGAAAAAACAAGATTTGCCGCAAAAAATCTGTGTCACCTGCGCGCGGCCATTTACGTGGCGTAAAAAATGGGCACGCGATTGGGAAAATGTGAAATATTGCTCGAAGTCTTGCGCCACGTCTTGTGAAACATCTGGAAAGGCCGTAAAAAACCTTAGTAATTAACTAGGGAACATTTTCGTGCGCAAGCCTGTCGTTGGAATTATTGGAAATCACTACTTGATCAACGATCAATACCCCGTGCGGGCCGCGGGCGTGTTGGATTGCACAGCCGTGGCGCACGTGTGTGGTGCGACGCCAATCATTCTACCTGCGGATCCCAATTTGATTGAGGTCGCGGCGATTATGGATCTGTGCGATGGGGTGATTTTCACAGGTGGCCGGCCGAATGTGCATCCGTTAAATTATGGGCATGAAGAAACGCAGGCCCATGGTGATTTTGACCGTGCACGAGATGAGCTTGCCCTATCGTTACTTACGGCGATGATCGAAGCGGGGCAGCCGATTTTAGGAATTTGCCGCGGGTTTCAAGAGCTTGCAGTTGCTTGCGGATGTACCTTGCACCCTGAGATCCGAGAATTAGAAGGACGGATGAATCACCGCATGCCCCCCGATGGCACGCTGGATGAAAAATTCGAGCTTCGGCACACGGTCAGCTTTGCTCAAGATGGGCTTTTCCACCAAATGATCGGCGCGCAACAGGTGTGTACGAATACGCTGCATGGGCAAGGCATTTGGGATATCGGCGACCGTGTTGTGGCCGATGGTTGGGCCGAGGATGGCACGATCGAGGCGATCTATGTTAAACAGAGCAAAGGGTTCGCTGTGGGCACTCAGTGGCATCCCGAATGGAACGCTAGCCAAGATCCCGTGTCCAAAGCGCTGTTCACGGCCTTTGGCAAGGCTGTGGCGGATTGGGCGGCCAAAGTTTAGTATTCACAATTATGAATTTTTCGCGGATAGTTCCAACTGATTTTTAAAGTTGGAGGATTTTTCAATGCGGCGATTCATGACGGCCATCTGCGCGACATCTTATATACTGGCAACGGGCGCCTTGTGGGCGAGTGAAGATATTGCCGATCAATATCCACAAAGCGAACTCTACGCCAAACCGGTCGAAGTGATCCCATATGTGTTCTCTGCAATTGGCGCGACGGCACCGCCGACCTATGAAAATGCAGGTCATAACAATAACTTAAGCTTTGTTGTCACGTCCGAGGGTGTTGTTGTGGTCAATGGCGGCGCTTCGGCTCGGTTAGCGGCGGCGCTACACGAGGAAATTAAGGCTGTGACGGATCAGCCGGTTAAACTTGTGATCAATGAGAATGGCCAAGGGCATGCCTTTTTGGGCAATAGCTATTGGGCGGACCAAGGCGTCGATATCTTGGCACATGCCGAGGCCATCCACGAAATGGAAGAAGACGGCGAATTCATCCTCCAACGCATGCAGCGCTACAATCGCGATCGGGCTGAGGGCACGCGCGCCGTGCCGGCCAATCTTTCTTTTGAGGATGAATATGAATTCACCCTTGGCGATGTTACGTTCAGCGTGTTGCATCTTGGTCCGGCGCACGGACCGGGTGATACGCAGGTTTGGATCCCGCAATGGTCGATGATGATTGCGGGCGATATCGCCTTTCACGAACGCATGCCGCCGATTTTCCCCGGAACCTGCACGTCGTGTTGGATCGAGACATGGGAGACCGCCTTTGAACCATTGGCCCCAACCTATGTGATCCCAGGTCATGGTCACCCGACCAATTTGGCGCAAGTCACACGGTTCACGCGCGATTACCTTGTGGATCTGCGAGAAAAAATCGGGGCGCATCTTGATGAGGGCGGCGATCTCGCGGGCGCCTATTATGTCGACCAAGAGCAATGGCGCCGTCTGGATACATTTGAAGAACTGGCAACGAAAAACGCAGGGCGCGTTTTTGAAGAAATGGAATGGGAATGATCAAAACGTTAACAACATGTGTGGCGGGGATCTTCCTCGCCTCTGCGTCTGTGGCCAGTGAGCTTGAAGATGAAATCATCGGCTACATGGATTTCGCCACTTATGAGGCGGGGATCATCTTGCCCGAGCAATTGACTGAGGATGTCTTTGGCTCTGTGCAATTTGTCGATACGCGCGATGAGGATCAATTTGAGGCGGGGACAATTCCCACGGCCATCAATATCGAATGGCGCGAGATCCCCGCGCGATTGGATGAGCTATCCGATGACAAAATGGTGGTTTTGTTTTGCAACACTGGCAGCCTGAGTGCGCAAGCGGTCTTTGCCGCACGCGTTTTGGGCAAAGAGAACGTGCTTGTCTTGCAATCAGGCCATCGGGGATGGTTAGAGAATGCTGCATATCGCCCTTAAATGGTGGATGTGGCAATGCGCCGCGCATTTTTTTAAATTTGACGCGCAACTTTATCGCTATCAGCTAGTGCCTTTGCGCAAATTTGTTGCTAAAGGTCGACCGTATGTAATCTGGGGCCCGTCGCGCACGACGCGTGTGCGCCTGCTCAATTGATGGGAGTAAAAGAGTGAAGATAGGAACACCAAAGGAAGTGTTCAAAGGGGAAGCACGTGTTGCGATGACCCCTGAGAGCGCGCTTCAGCTTCAAAAGCTGGGATATGAATGTGCCATTGAAAAAGGTGCCGGTGCTGCGGCTGGTTTCTCGGACGCCGCCTATGAAGCTGCGGGCGTTGAGGTGATTGGCACGGCCGCACAGTTGTTCAAAGCGGTGGATATTGTTGCCAAAGTGCGCCCTCCGTCCGATACAGAGGCCAAGCGGTTGGCCAAGGGGCAAACGCTGATTTCCTTCTTCTGGCCGGCCCAGAACGAAGAGCAAATGAAAATGCTGGCCGACAAAGGCACAAGCGTCATTGCGATGGACATGGTTCCACGCATCTCACGCGCGCAAAAAATGGATGCGCTGTCCTCTATGGCCAATATCGCCGGTTATCGCGCCGTCATCGAAGCGGGTAACAATTTTGGCCGTTTCTTCACGGGCCAAGTCACTGCCGCGGGCAAAGTGCCGCCGGCCAAAGTGCTCATCGTTGGGGCCGGTGTTGCCGGACTTGCGGCGATTGGGACATCGACATCGCTTGGTGCGATCACATACGCCTTTGACGTGCGCCCCGAAGTGGCAGAGCAAATCGAATCCATGGGCGCCGAGTTTGTGTACCTTGAATTTGAGGAGGCCACCCAAGATGGTGCCGCGACAGGCGGCTATGCTGCCCCGTCCAGCCCAGAGTTCCGTGAAACGCAATTGGCGAAATTCCGTGAATTGGCCCCAGAGATGGACATTGTCATCACCACTGCCTTGATCCCAGGTCGCGATGCGCCTGTGCTTTGGACCAAAGACATGGTCGAAGCGATGAAGCCAGG
>JBDNBY010000065.1:0-6076 GCA_039767595.1 Paracoccaceae bacterium
CGCAAAGAGAATAGTTTGCACATGAGGCAGAATGCGCTATACGCGGCGTATCTCAGATCAGGCGCCCGGACCCAGCGCCCGACATATAAGATAGAGGGTCAGTGGGAATCCGCCCACTACGTTAATGGCCAAAGGTAAAACGACCATCCGGCCAACTATAGGAAAATCAATGTTTAACGAAGCGAAAAAATCAATCCAGTGGGGCGAAGAAACCCTTACACTGGAAACAGGAAAAGTTGCGCGCCAAGCCGATGGCACAGTGATCGCAACTTTGGGCGAAACATCCGTGATGGCCTGCGTCACATTTGCCAAATCCGAAAAGCCAGGGCAGGATTTCTTCCCGCTCACGGTCCACTACCAAGAGAAATACTATGCCGCTGGTAAAATTCCAGGCGGCTTTTTCAAACGTGAAGCTCGCCCCTCAGAAGCAGAAACGCTTACAGCGCGCTTGATCGACCGTCCGATCCGCCCGCTGTTTGTCGAAGGCTTCAAGCACGAAGTGCTCGTCATGTGTACAGTCCTCAGCCACGATTTGGTCAACGCGCCAGACGTTGTTGCGATGATTGCGGCCTCAGCGGCGCTCACCCTGTCGGGTGTACCGTTCATGGGCCCGATTGCGGCGGCACGTGTTGGATTTGTCGATGGCGAATACATCCTCAACCCCGAAGTCGAAGATCTGCAAAAACTGCGTTATAACGCAGAGCAGCGCCTCGATCTCGTTGTTGCCGGCACACAAGACGCCGTGATGATGGTTGAATCCGAAGCTTACGAATTGTCAGAAGATGAAATGCTCGGCGCGGTCACATTTGCCCATGAGCAAATCCAACCTGTCATCCAGATGATCATCGATCTTGCAGAAGACGCCGCCAAAGAGCCGTTTGATTTCCAAGCGCCAGATTATTCGGAAATCTTCTCCGCTGTCAAAGCCGCGGGCGAGACGCAGATGCGCGCCGCCTTCGCCATTGGCGACAAGCAAGAGCGCACAGCAGCCGTCTCGGCCGCACGCGACGCGATCAAAGCCCAACTGTCAGAAGAGCAGCTTGCCGATAGCAACTTGGGCACCGCGATGAAAAAGCTCGAGGCGTCTATCTTGCGCGGTGACGTTGTCAAAACGGGCAAGCGTATTGATGGCCGGTCCACGACGGACATCCGCCAGATTGTCAGCGAAACAGGTATTTTGCCGCGCACGCACGGCTCTGCCTTGTTTACACGCGGTGAAACCCAAGGCTTGGTTGTGACCACACTTGGCACAGGCGACGACGAGCAGATGATCGATGCGCTTCATGGCACATCGCGCGAAAACTTCATGCTGCATTACAACTTCCCACCCTACTCCGTGGGCGAAGTTGGCCGTGTCGGCAGCCCAGGTCGTCGTGAAATCGGTCATGGTAAATTGGCATGGCGCGCTCTTCAGGCGGTTTTGCCGAGCCCGACAGACTTCCCATACACCATTCGTGTTGTCTCTGAGATCACAGAATCAAATGGCTCATCGTCGATGGCCTCTGTGTGTGGTGGCTCGCTTGCGATGATGGATGCGGGCGTTCCGCTGAAATCAGCTGTTGCAGGTGTTGCGATGGGTCTCATCCTCGAAGAAGATGGGTCATACGCAGTCCTCAGCGATATTTTGGGCGACGAAGATCACCTTGGTGACATGGACTTTAAAGTGGCCGGCACTGAGAACGGCATCACATCGCTTCAGATGGATATCAAAATTGCCGGTATCACACCTGAAATCATGAAGCAAGCTTTGGCCCAAGCCAAAGAAGGCCGCATGCATATCCTAGGTGAGATGGGCAAAGCGATCACAGAAGCCGGTAGCTTCTCGGCGCACGCGCCTAAGATTGAAACGATGCAAGTTCCAACGGATAAAATCCGCGAAGTCATCGGCTCAGGCGGTAAAGTGATCCGCGAGATTGTCGAGACATCAGGTGCCAAAGTGGACATCAACGACGATGGCCAGATCAAAATCGCATCCTCCGATGCAGAGGCGATCAAAAAAGCCTATGACATGATCTATTCCATCGTAGCAGAGCCTGAAGTGGGGCAAGTCTACGACGGCACAGTGGTCAAAGTTGTTGATTTCGGCGCCTTTGTGAACTTCTTCGGAAAACGCGACGGCCTTGTGCATGTCTCGCAAATCGAAAACCGTCGCTTGAACCACCCGTCAGATGTCCTCAAAGAGGGTCAGACGGTCAAAGTGAAATTGATGGGCTTTGATGATCGCGGCAAAGTGCGTTTGTCGATGAAAGTCGTCAATCAAGAGACTGGCGAAGAAATCGTCGAAGAGAAAAAAGACGCCGGCGAAGAGTAATCTTTCACCAGCACTGTTTCAAAAGGCGGCCCTTGGGCCGCCTTTTTCATTTACCCGCCGCAGCGCGCCGGCGTGATGCCCGTGCCTTCATACAGGGCGCATTCCTCTTGCAACGATGGCGCCTGTGCTGGTTCCGCTTGCGCAGCAGGCGCTTCTGGTAAGGCGATCGTTTCAAATGGAGCTGTGGTTTGGCATGCCGCCAATGCCGTGAGACATAAAAGCAGCATACTCAAGACTGTTGTCGCTTTAATCATATTCCCCCCTCTCGGAATCGCGTATCTTAGATGGAGGCACTCATACGGATCTCGACATGTTGAAAAATGGGAAAATTTCGCACTCTGACGCAAAACCGCGTCCGTTCATTCATCAGCACATGACGCGCTTTGATCTGCCCTTGCTTCTTGAGGGGACAGGGCATCGCGGGATCGAACTTGGCGTAGCCCAAGGTGGATTTTCGCGCAAAATGGTCGACAGTGGTAAATTCGATATTTTCTTTGGCGTGGATGTGTATGGCGACAGGCATGATACGGCTGAATATAAAACCGTCCTACGCCACATTGGCCTCGAGGCGCCCTATCGCCTGTTGCGGATGCGATTTGATGAGGCGCTGGATCTCTTCGAGGATGAAAGCTTTGATTTCATCTATATCGATGGCTACGCGCATACCGGCGAAGAGGGCGGGCAAGTTCTGCGCGATTGGTTTCCCAAACTCAAACGGGGTGGTCTTTTTGCCGGCGACGATTACGATCCGCATTGGCCACTGGTCATCGAGGCTGTCGACACTGTCACCGCCCAATTGGGCGCGCAGCTAAACCTCACAGGCGCCCCGAGTGGGGGAGGCTACAATAAATTTCCCTCATGGTTCTTGGTCAAAGATCAAGGGATGTCTTTGACAACAAAAAAGGACGCCCCATAGGCGCCCTTTCTCTGGTCTAATGGAACGCTTAGGCCTGCGTCATGCGCAAGTACGGCAGCTTGACGTCGATCTGGCCGTATTTCTCTTTGGCCTGCTCATCAGTGAGTGAAAGCGCGACGACCACGTCTTGACCGACGGTCCAGTTGGCAGGGGTCGCCAAAGGCTCACCATATGTTTTTTGCAAGCCGTCCAAGGCGCGCAGCACTTCGGCAAAATTCCGGCCCACAGACATCGGATATGTCATGACCAGTTGCACTTTTTTATTCGGCGCAACGATAAACACAGAGCGGACAGAGGCAGAATCGGCCGCAGTGCGCCCATCGGGCAAATACGCCTCGGCAGGCAACATATCAAACGCTTTGGACACCTCGAGAGTTTCGTCGGCAATGATAGGGAAGGTCGCGGCGGCGCCAGAGACTTTTTCAATATCTGCTTTCCAGCCTTTGTGCTCTTCTACACCGTCGACGGACAGGCCGATCACTTTGGTGTTGCGCGCAGCCCACTCATCGGCCAATTGCGCCACGGCGCCAAACTCGGTTGTGCACACAGGTGTGTAATCCTTAGGATGCGAAAAGAGGATCATCCAGCTGTCACCAATGAAATCATGCAAGACAAAGCTGCCGTGATCCGTTTCAACTGTGAGGTTGGGCAATGTATCGTTAATGCGTAGTCCCATTGGGCTCTCCTATTTTAGAATGATTCTTAACTATGCGCAGTTAAACATACATGCAACCTAGATCTTTTAGAGAATTTTGCGACATTTTGTCCTTGAACCATCGTAAAAAAAGAGCATGTTTGGCACTGCACTGGTAGGAGGGTCGTGTCATGCAAGAGTATCGCAATTTTTATATCGGGGGCCAATGGGTGGCGCCGCACGCTGGCACGGATCATCACGTGATCAACCCCTCAACAGAAGAGCCCTGCGCCGTTATTTCCCTTGGGGGTCAAGCGGACACAGATGCGGCAGTTGCGGCAGCCAAGGCCGCGTTGCCCGCGTGGATGAACACATCCCCCGCCGATAGAATTGCCCTCCTCGAGCGGATTTGCACAGAATATGTCAAACGCCACGAGGACCTCGCCCAAGCCACATCCATGGAGATGGGCGCCCCGATCGATATGGCACGGCAACAACAAGTCACCTCAGGCGATTGGCATTTCGAAGGGTTTATCAAAGCGGCCAAATCTTTTGAGTTTGAACGCGTGATGGACGGCGAAGACAATGATGTCCTGCGGTACGAGCCGATTGGCGTTGTCGCGATGATCACCCCGTGGAACTGGCCCCAAAATCAGATCGCTCTCAAAGTGGGGGCGGCGATTGCGTCCGGATGTACGATGATCCTCAAACCATCAGAGGAAAGCCCAATCAACGCAATGATCTTTGCCGAAGTGATGGAGGCCGCAGGCGTCCCTGCGGGCGTGTTCAACTTGATCAACGGTGATGGCGTTGGCGTTGGCACTCAGCTGACGGCCCATCGCGATGTGGATATGGTGTCTTTCACAGGTTCGTCTCGGGCGGGCACGTTGATCTCTAAAAATGCGGCCGATACGCTCAAGCGCGTGCATTTGGAATTGGGCGGCAAAGGGGCAAATATCATTTTCGCCGATGCCGACGACAAGGCGGTCAAGCGCGGCGTGCTCTCCGTGATGAACAACTCTGGCCAAAGCTGCAACGCCCCCACACGCATGTTGGTCGAGCGCGCGCGCTATGACGCCGCCGTGCAAGAGGCCGCGCAAGTTGCCACATCGATCGTGAGCGTTGGCCCATCCGATCAAGAGGGCTGCCATATCGGCCCTGTGGTCAATCAAACCCAGTATGAAAAGATCCAAGCGATGATCCAAACTGGCATTGACGAAGGCGCGCGCCTCGTCGCAGGGGGCACTGGGCGCCCCGATGGGCTGAACCAAGGGTTTTTTGTTAAACCTACGGTGTTCGCGGATGTACGCAATGATATGGTCATCGCTCAACAAGAGATTTTTGGCCCCGTGCTGTCGATCCTGCCCTTTGATACAGAAGAGGACGCCGTGCACATGGCCAATGACACGGTCTATGGCCTAACCAATTATGTTCAAACATCAGATGTCGAAAAGCTGCGCCGCGTTGCTCGGCAAATGCGCTCAGGCATGGTGCAAGCCAACGGCGCCAGCCGCGCACAAACCGCGCCCTTCGGCGGGATGAAGCAATCGGGCAATGGCCGCGAGGGCGGAAAAACAGGGATCGAAGAGTTCTGCGAACTCAAGGTCATGTCGGGCTGGAACGGCTAAGCCCCCTCATTCATCATCCCATTCCCAATGAAAATAGGTCTCCGTGCCAATTTTAGGCGCGGGGATGTTAATGAAATAGTGCAGTCCATCGTCCGACAGGGCTGGAGTAAGGTCATCCAAAGGGACATTGTTCAGTTCCTGCTTGACCCATCCATGTGTGGCAGGGCGGTTCGGCGCAAACTTAATGGTAAAATTTAAGTCGCGCCACGGCGCACGCGTTCCGATGTTCCAGCGCCGCGCCTTTACGAACTCATTTTTGAAAACATATCGTTTTTGACGGCGAAAAATGCCTCCCGATTTGACGGGCTCAGGCAAGACATAGCGAAACTTATCCAGCCCCAATATACTTTCGAACGGCACCTGTTCCTCTCCGCTACACGTATGGCTGAGAACCGTGCCCACCACCTGCATACGATCAAGCAACTCCGTCAACTCGCCCGCCACGACGTAAAAGTCCTGATCAAGTTCCAAAATCGACGTTTCACCATCTTCTAGATGGGTCAACGACACCTCGTTTCGATCAATATAGTAATGATAGTGCGGACCGTCGTCTCCATAAAATGTGTTATACTGTACCTTATCAATCA
>JBDNBY010000066.1:0-19953 GCA_039767595.1 Paracoccaceae bacterium
GCCGCGCGCCGCGATGCTTTTTGATCATTGGAAAGCTATGAGAGGTCGTGATCGTAATTTCGGGAAAGCTTTTGTCATCTCGCAGTAGTACGTTATAAACTGGTTTGAGCTGTTTGATCAGGTTCTGCTCAAGCAACAGCGCCTCGGTCTCGGTCGCCGTGGTCAAGAACATCATCTGCGTCGTTTCGGAAATCATTCGTGCGATCCGCCCCGAATGCCCAGAGGGGCGCGCATAGTTCGACACGCGTGCCTTTAAATTGCGCGCCTTGCCGACATAGAGCACTTTGGAACTGGCATCGAGCATCCGATAGACACCCGGCGAGTTGTCGAGTTTCTTTACATAAGCTGCGATCACCTCATGCCCTGAAGAGGGCTGTGCATCGACCTGTGTCACGGTCAAACCCTTTTTATTGATTCCATGTCCTGCTGCAATTTTATGCGCAATGGTTCAAGCTTTAAACTATCCCCGTTTTCTGTGGATAACTCTGAGGATATCTTGGATGTAGGTCAAAAAATTCGTTTAAAATGCCGCCCTTAGTCAAAGTGCCTATTTTTTAGGCAATTTATTAAGACCCTGAAAATAAATGAAAAAATTAATTACCGACTCATTAACCCTCTGTAAATATTACAGTTTTATGACACCCAATGTGGCATCAGTGGTGTAGGTGTAAAACTTATGGACCATTTTTTACTTTATGGTGTCTTAAAAACTTACGGTTGCATAAGTAATACTTTTTACTCAACTCCCAATACGTCTGGCGTTTGCCACCCTAAATGCTGCCCCCCATCCACACAAAGGAGCTGACCTGTCACTGCAGGACTGTCTAAAAAGAACCCCAATGCCGCGCAAATACCACTTGGATCTGAGCCACGTTGCAACACAGTGTTGCGCCGTTGGGCTGTGAAATGTTCCGTCGATTGCCGATACCCTTGAACAGTCGGCCCAGGTCCAATGGCATTGACACGGATGTCAGGGGCTAGCCCTTGGGCCGATGTTTGCGTCAACGCCCACAGCGCCGCTTTGGCCAACGTGTAGGTCGAAAATTCAGGTGTCAGTTTGCGCACCCGTTGATCCACCATATTGATGATCATCGACTGTGCGATCGGCTCGCCATTTGCGTCCATCTTTGCTTTGGGCGCTTGGGCCGCCAACGCTTGGCTCAGGACATAGGGCGTGCGCAGATTACTTTCAAAATGACGGTCCCATGAGGCCCGTGTTGCACTGTGAATGTTGTCATATTCGAAAATTGACGCATTGTTGACCAAACAAGTGATCGGCCCGCCTAACGCGTTGGACGCCTTTGGAATAAGGGCGGCTACGGCATCTTCGTCCAAGACATCCGCTTGGAGGGCAATCGCCTTGCACCCCTTGGCCGTGATCATCTCGACGGTCTCTTGGGCCTCGTGGGCGGAGCCATTGTAGTGGACGGCAATGTTATATCCGCGATCCGCTAAATAGAGCGCCATCTCGCGGCCAATGCGCTTGGCACCGCCTGTCACCACTGCGTTTTTCATACTGCCTCGCGTCGGTTTTTAATGGGATAAGATTGTAAAAACATAAGCCAAATACGACAGGGTCAAGAGCGCGCCAACCAAACGGCCCATCGGCAGGCGGAAAAACACGAATGGTGCAAGGATCAAGGACGCCCCCGCCATCACCCAAATATCCAACTGCATGACAGATGCGTCAACGGGAATGGGGCCAACGAGGCTTGTGATCCCAATGATCGCGAGCAAGTTGAACATATTCGAGCCAATGACATTGCCAATCGCAACGTCTGCCTGACGGCGCACCGCGGCCACAACCGTCGTCGCCAATTCAGGCAAAGACGTGCCCAGTGCGACAAGCGTTAGGCCAATCACGGTCTCGCTAATACCAAAATCGCGCGCCAGCTCAGAGGCATTTTCAACCAACAACTCGGCGCCCACGGGCAAGCCAATCAACCCCAGAGCCAGAAATCCGAACACTTTCCAATAAGGCATATCGGGATCGGCACCTTCGACATCCTTATCATCAGATACGCAGGCCGCGGCCTCGCCTTGCGACCGATGGCGCAGCGCGTCGCGCATCGAGTCGCCTAAAATGAGTGCCAACACCGCCAAGAGCACTAAGCCCGACCACCAGACAAAGCTGCCCGTGCTGGCCAATGCGATAAACACCCCCGTGGCGATGATCATAAAAATGTAATTCTTAACCGCGTGGCAGTTTTTCAAACACATGGTCGAAATCAACGCCGGCACGCCCAACACCAGCAGGACATTGGCAATGTTGGATCCCACGACATTGCCGAGCGCAAGGCCAGGCGCATCCTCGAGGACGGCCGAGATCGAAATCAACAGCTCGGGCGCCGACGTGCCAAAGGCAACAATCGTCAAACTGACAATCAACGCTGGGATCCCAAGTCGCAGGGCTAAGTTCACCGCCCCTTTGACCAACCAGTCGCCGGCTATCAATTGGAAAAACAATCCCAATCCACCCCAAAGCCACTCCATCTAGGCGCTCCTTTTGCAAGGACAGGGCCCTTTGCCAATTTTGGGCCTGCCGCAGCTGTCGCAGCGTTTTTTCGCCTGTAATCCCAATAATTTGCGTGGCTTGAGCTTACCGAACATGCCCAGCACGCCGATAAACACTAAAAAGAGCAGAACAATTTTTGAAATCACGTCACACTCCAAAGCGCGAAAACAATGCGCGCTCTTCTATTTTGCCCATCGCCGCATCCATCGCGCCAAAACCGAGCTTGGCCAAAAAGGGCGTTTTTTGTGAAATATGCTTGATCTTTACTTTGTCGCCGAATTTTTCGCGCAAGACGTGATCCAAATCGCCAAACCCATCAACAAGGCCAAGGCCCTTGCCCCGCGCCGCAGTCCAAAAGGCGCCAGTGAACAAGCTGTCATCCTCGGCCAAACGGCTGCCGCGTCGGCTGCGCACATATGATTTGAATTCGTCATGCACATCTTCGAGAAGGGATTTAAGCCGCTCCACATCTTGGGGGTTTTCTTCGCGAAAGGGATCCAAGGTCGATTTACTCTCGCCGGCGGTATAAACGCGGCGCTCAATCCCCATTTTATTCAACAGCTCCGGCATACCAAAGCCCGCTGAGATCACACCAATCGAGCCAACAACGGAGGCACGGTCAGCATAGATTTCATCTGCAGCACAGGCCAGCCAATAGCCGCCAGAGGCCGCCACATCCTCAACAAAGGCCAGCACGGGAATATCATCTTTTTGCGCCAAACGCCGAATACGCGCCGCGATCAGAGCGCTTTGCACAGGGGATCCACCAGGTGAGTTGATTTGCAACGCCACGGCCTGCGGCTTGGCGGCGAACGCTTTTTCGATTGTGTCGCGCAAGGCGGCATCGGATAACACGCCGCGACCGCTGGCGGCGATCATGCCTTGCAATCGAACGACGGTGACTTTCGGCTTTTTCAGCCGTTTCAAGAATGCTTTGATCATAGCACAGACTTAGAGATTGCCCTGCCCTGTGACAAGGGCCACCGCCGATGGGATCCGCTTTTATTTATGCACTGCGCCGTTACTGGCGCACGCGGTACCCCGTTTTGAAAATCCACCCCACCAGCCCCATGCAAATGAGAGTAAAGAGCGCAATGGCCCCAAGGCTCAACACCACAGGCACATCAGCGGCCCCGTAAAAAGACCACCGAAATCCTGAAATCAAGTAGACCACTGGATTAAACAACGTGACGGTCTGCCAAAATGGCGGCAACATTGAGATGGAATAAAAAGAGCCGCCCAAAAACACCAAGGGCGTGATCACCAACAGCGGGATCAATTGGAGTTGTTCGAAATTATCGGCCCAAATCCCAATGATAAAGCCAAACAAAGAAAAGCTGATACAGGTCAACACAAGAAACAGCACCATCGCAAACGGGTGCAAAATCTGAAGATCCACGAAAAATGTGGAGGTGACCAAAATCATGGCGCCGATCATCATCGCCTTGGTCGCCGCGGCGCCGACATAGCCCAGAACGATTTCCAAAAAGTTCACGGGCGCTGAGAATAACTCGTAAGTGGTGCCGATAAAACGCGGGAAATAAATGCCAAAGGACGCGTTCGAGATCGCCTGCGTCATGATGGTGAGCATGATCAACCCCGGCACAATGAACGCGCCATAGCTCACACCATCCACTTGATCAATGCGCGAGCCAATGGCCGAGCCAAACACCACAAAATAAAGCGCGGTGGAGATAACAGGCGAGGCAAGGCTTTGACCTATCGTGCGGAAAAACCGTCCCATTTCAGTAACATAGATCGCCCAAACTGCGCGGAAATTCATGTGGCATCCTCCTGTTGAAGTAAATCAACGAAAATCTCTTCGAGCGTGCTGTTGCGCGTTGTAATATCCTTCAGCGACAGCCCCGCGGCCGCCAATTGGGTCAACAGCCGTGTGATGCCCGTGTGTTTGGCCTGCGTGTCATAGCTATAGACAAGCGTTTGCCCCTCCGCCCCAAGGCTCAGGTTAAACTCGGCCAAGGCCTCGGGCACTGCGCTGAGCGTCTCGTGGATATCGATACTGAGGGTTTTTTGGCCCATGCGCTGCATCAGGCTATCTTTGGATTCGGTGAGTAAAATGCGCCCTTTGTGAATGACGGCCACACGATCGGCGATCGCCTCGGCCTCTTCGATGTAGTGGGTGGTTAACACGATCGTCACGCCCCGCTCTTTGAGGCGTGCGACCACTTCCCACATATCGCGGCGCAGTTCGACATCGACGCCGGCACTTGGCTCGTCGAGGAACAAGATCTGCGGCTCATGCACGAGTGCCTTAGCAATCAAAACACGCCGTTTCATGCCACCAGAGAGCTCTTTGGTTTGATTGTTGCGCTTATCCCAAAGTGACAAATCGCGCAGCACTTGCTCCACCTTCGCGTCATCGCGCGGCAACCCAAAGAGACCCCTCGAATGGCGCACTGTCGAAATCACTTTTTCAAAGGGCTCAAGGTTAATCTCTTGGGGCACAAGCCCAATCATTTTACGCGCAGCGCGGTAATCGCGCTTGATATCAAACCCGCCCACAGTGATCGACCCGCTGCTTGGCTCGACCAAACCACAAATCGTCGAAATGAACGTCGTCTTGCCGGCCCCATTGGGCCCCAACAGCGCAAGAATTTCCCCATCCTCAAGCCGAAGCGACGCCCCGTCCAATGCGGTAAACCCATTTGCATAGGTCTTGCGCACGTCGTTTGCTTCTAAAATCACATCGCCCCCTCTTGGCCCTCAGGCCGTTTTGGAATTAGCCTTCTCGGACTGTATCAATCATCTTTTTCACATTGTCCGGATCCGCATCAGGCGTGATACCATGCCCGAGGTTAAAAATATGTGGCCCTTTGGCAAAGTCACGCACAATCTCGCGCGTTTGTGTCACTAGGTTATCACCGCCCGTCACCATGTGAGAGGATGCAAGATTGCCTTGCACACAGCCATCGACCTGTACGTGCTGCGCGGCCCATGCAGATGAGACCCCATCATCCAGCGCCACACAATCCGCGCCTGTCGCTTTGGCAAAGCCGATATAGCGTTCGCCCGCACCGCGCGGGAAGGCGATGATCGGCGTATCTGGATGACGCGCTTTGAGGGCTGAGATAATCTTTTTCGCGGGCTCAACGGCGTATTTGTCAAAATCCGCCCCTTTGAGAGATCCCGCCCAACTGTCAAATAATTTCACCACTTCTGCGCCCGCTTCAATCTGTTTGGACAGATATTCAATCGTGCCTTGGGTTAACATATCCATCACAGCGTCAAACACCTCAGGCGCCTCAGCCTTGAGCGCATGGGCCGGCCCTTGGTCTGGGGTGCCTTTACCGGCGATCATATAGGTTGCCACAGTCCACGGCATGCCGGCAAAGCCTATCAATGTTGTCTCTTTGGGCAATTCTTGCGACAAGATCCGCACAGTCTCGTAGATGGGGTTTAATGTCTCGTGTATTGCCTCAACTGGCCCCAAAGCTTGTGCTTCGACCATGTTCGAGATGGTGGACAGACGCGGCCCCTCGCCTGTTTCGAACCATAGCGCAGCGCCCAGCGCCTGCGGCAACAGCAAAATATCAGCAAACAAAATGGCTGCATCAAACCCATATCTGCGAATCGGCTGCAACGTGACTTCGGCCGCCAGTTCCGGATTGTAGCATAGTGATAAAAAATCACCGGCCTGCGCACGGGTCGCTTTGTACTCGGGCAAATAGCGCCCTGCTTGACGCATCATCCAAATTGGCGGGGTTGGCAATGTCTCACCGGCCAAAGCCCGCAAAATTGTTTTGTTGGGATGCGTCATTTTATGCTCCTTTAATCCTTGGCACACGCGCCGCAGTAACATCTTCTTTACTGTTCATGGGCAGTTTCACTTGCCACGTCAAGCAAACTCACATATCCAAAGCGTCATGACAAGTTTACATATTACACCCGATACACCGCTTAAAATTGGCACACGTGGCTCGCCTTTGGCGCTGGCACAGGCTTATGAAACGCGCACACGGCTGATGGCCGCCTTTGATCTAGAAGAGGCGTGTTTTGAAGTGATTGTAATTTCCACTGCCGGAGATCGCATTTTGGATCGCCCGCTCAAGGAAGTGGGGGGCAAAGGCCTCTTTACCAAAGAAATCGAAGAGCAGCTGCTTGATGGATCGATCGACATCGCCGTGCATTCGATGAAAGATATGCCCACGCTTCAGCCAGACGGGTTGATCCTTGAGACATATTTGCCACGCGAAGATGTGCGCGATGCCTTTGTTTCGCTGCACTATGCCGCGCTGAGCGATATGCCTGCCGGCACGCGGCTCGGCTCGTCCAGTCTGCGCCGCAAAGCACAGCTGAAACATGCCCGCCCCGATCTCGAGGTCGTTGAATTTCGCGGCAATGTGCAAACGCGGTTGAAAAAGCTTGAGGATCGCGTGGCCGATGCAACGTTTTTGGCCGCTGCGGGCCTCTCGCGGCTTGGCAAATCTGATATCGCCCGCTCGTTCATTGATCCCTCGGTCATGCTGCCCGCGGTGGCACAGGGGGCCATTGGGATTGAACGGCGCCTTGATGATAACCAAACGGCGCAGATGCTCGCCGCGATCCATCATACCCCAACAGGTCAGCGTTTGGCCGCAGAGCGCGCGTTTTTAGCCGCTCTGGATGGATCATGCGAGACACCCATCGCGGGGTTGGCCGAGCTTGAGGGCGATCAGATCTACCTGCGCGGTGAAGTATTGCGCCCAGATGGCAGTGATGTGATCCGCAAAGAGGGCCGCGCGCCGATTGCCGACGGGGCCGCCTTGGGCGAGCGCCTCGCCAAAGAGATTTTGGCCGAAGCCCCTGCAGATTTCTTTGAGTGGCGCACGTAACGCGCGTTTAGCGCACTGCGAATGTGGTCGAGGCCCACAGCGTCTCCCATGTGGGATCACTCTGTGTGGCGGGCTCGAGCGGGCGAATGATCACAGCATCGACCAAATAACTCTCTTCCGACGTGACGGGCACATGCACCAGCCCTTGGGCGTCCGTCCGATACACGTCGTGCGAGACGACGCCCTGCGCCGCTTTGCGCCATACGGTGATTTGCGTATCGGCCTGCGGCGCATCTTGATAGCTCAATTCAAACACAACCTCGCCCGTTTCAAACGGTAGTGGCGTTTGGGCAATGAGCTCAATCTCGTAACCCAAATCTTGGTCTGTCCCGCCAGAAGGGCCAACTTCGATCAGGGACTTACCGTATCGCACATAGGCCTCAGCGATCCGATCGGTGCTCAGCCCCCGCGCCTCATGGGCGGCCAAGGCCCATGAAAAATCTTTATCCGCCAAAAATGCCGTAAACTTTTCAATATCTTGATAAATCACGCGCATGGGGTTGGAGATATAGCCAACAACGGTCACGCCCTCTTGATCAAGGGCGGCACGGAGGGCCGGACGATCCCCGATCATCATCTCAACAGGGCGCGTCCCCTCGGTGTCACTGAGGGTAAACTCTTGAAAATTGCGGGGCAAATAGGATTGTTCGCGACCTTGGAAATCTTCACCAACAAAAATCTGCGCGACCAGATCATCACCAGCGTTGATGGCATAATCTTGTGGCTCGATCCAAAATTCATGGGCCTGCGCCCCTACCCCCACAAGGGCAAGGCACAGCGCCACCCCATGCCGGATCATCATACCCATTTCGCCAACGGCGGTAGGCTCATGAGAACTGCATTTGCATCATGGCCCGTGGCCAAACCAAATTTCGTCCCGCGGTCATAGACAAGGTTATATTCCGCATAAAGGCCGCGGTGAATAAGCTGCGCCTCTTTATCATCCTCTGTGCAGGGGGTGACGCGGCGTTTATCGACCAAAGGCACATAGGCCGGCAAAAAGGCGCGGCCGATGTCTTGGGTCAGGGCAAAGTCTGCGTTCCAATCGCCTGTATTGCGGTCATCCATAAAAATACCGCCAACGCCGCGCGCGCGGCCGCGATGAGGCACATAGAAATACTCATCCGCCCATGCCTTGAGCGTTGGGTAAAGGTCAGTGCCATGCGGATCGAGATGCTCTTTTTGAACGGCGTGAAAGGCGGCCGTGTCTTCGTCGTATTCAAGGCAGGGGTTCAAATCTGAACCGCCGCCAAACCACCACGCGTGCGGTGTCCAAAACATGCGCGTGTTCATATGCACGGCGGGGCATTGCGGATTGCGCATATGCGCCACAAGCGAAATACCCGACGCCCAAAAGCGAGGGTCGTCTTTGATACCCGGCATGTCTTTGCGCGCCGCCATCGCCGCCTGCGCATCAGGCTTGAGCGTGCCATAGACCGCAGAGACATTCACGCCCACCTTTTCAAACACACGGCCGCCCCGCATGACGGACATCAATCCACCGCCCGCATCGGAACCGTCGTCGGAATGGCGTTTCGTCTCACTCACATCAAAGGCGCCCGGCGCCATGTCGGAGAATGGGCCATCTGTGTGCCGCGCCTCTAAATCCTCAAAGGCTGCGACGATCATATCGCGCAGCTCCCAAAACCACGTCTTGGCGCGGTGTTTTTCCTCAGCCATATCGCTCATGTATCGTCTCCCTCGTCGTATCGTTTAATGGGCCGGTGCGCCAACAGGATCCAGCACCGAGCGCCCCCCGTCAATGGTGAGCACTTGTCCCGTCACAAAACTGGCCGCGTCAGAGGCCAAATATTGCACGGCCTCGGCCACTTCTTGCGGGCTGGCGATGCGCTCCATTGGTGTGTTGTTCTCGATTTCCTTGCGGTACTCTTCATTCTCGCGCAAGGCTTGCTCAAGGCTAGAGGACATCACAGAGCCGAACGCCACGGCATTCACACGAATTTTATGCGCCGCATAGGCAACGGCCAAAGAGCGCGTGCTTTGATCCACCGCGGCCATGGCCATCGAATAGCCCAAGAGCGCCGGCTGCGCACGCCGAGCCGCCACAGACGACAGGTTCACAATGCTGCCCACGCCCTCGGATCCGCCCAGCGGCTCTTGCTTCAACATCCGCTTGGCCACATATTTCGACAGGCGCAGCCCCGCCATCACATTTTGATCCATCAAGGTCGCAATGCTCTCATCAGAGGGGTCCAAAGGGTCGCTCAACATCACTTGGCGGGCCGCATTGACCAGCACATCTATGCGATCAAAGCGATCGACAGTGGCCGAGATTAAATTGGAAATGGTCAGTTTTTCGCGCAAATCGCCAACGAAATAATCGGCTAGGGCGCCGTCTTCTACATCGCCAAGCTCTTGAACAAGGCGGCCTTCATCGCGGTCGGCAAACATTACTTTGGCGCCATTGTCGACAAAATGACGCGCCACGGCACGGCCAATTCCATTGGCGGCACCTGTCACAATGACCGATTTTCCTTCAACTGAAAAAGACATGCGCCCCTCTCGACAGCGCCGCGGATGAGTGCGGCTAGTTGACCCCTTGGGCCTGCAGGATTTTGAACGCGCCCGTTTGGTGAGGCTTGTTCACCTGCTTGAATAGATTCTCTAGGGTATCTTCGTAGGGCAAGTGGCGATTTGCAACCATCCATAATGTCCCTTTTGGGCGTAAAAGGCGGGCTGCGGCACCAATAAAGGCGCGGCCAAGGTCAAATTGCGCTTTGCGCCCTTGGTGAAAGGGGGGGTTCATCACGATATGATCGTACTGCGCCTTGCCCAAAACCTGCGGCTCTTGGGTGACATCCGCCCAATGACAGGTCACGCGCCCCTCGAAACTGGTTAAATTGCGCTGCGCACAGGCAACGGCGCGCGCATCAATCTCGACCGCATCGATCTGGGCCTCGGGCGATGTCACGAGGACATGATGCGCCAAATAACCCCATCCCGTGCCCAAATCCGCCACACGGCCCTTCAGGTTTGTCGGCAAATGCTCACACAAGAGAGCTGAGCCTGCATCAACCGCCTCGGCGGAGAAAATTCCAAATGTCGTCTCGAACGTATCCACCGTAATCGCCGATGGCACCCGCCACGCGCTGGCATCAAAGGGCGCGCACCACATCACGCGGCCATGGGCCTTTGACAACGAGGCTGGATCGGCGTTCATACGCCGCAAATCCTTGAGCATGGCATCCGCGCCATCCTCTTTTGCCCCATCGACGAGGATCAGGCCGTCAGGGCACATCTCGGTTGCCCGTGCGATCAGATCGCGTGCAAAGGCCTTGGCCCGCGGCAGGACAATCAAGACTGCGTCATAGTGGCCTGTCAGTGCCTCAAGATCGCTGAGAACCTCATGACCCATACGAGTCAAACGCTGATGATCATCCGCGCGCCATTGGACAAGGGTCACCTCTTGGGCGCCCAAAGCGTCTTGCACCTGAGCAATTGGATAGTCAGACGCGATACCAATCAATGCGATACGCGCACGCGTGCCCCAATTATTGTGGTTATGTTCGAGCGCATATAAGATGCGCGCATGTGGGTGGGCCAAGGATTATTCCTTTTCCATGATACATTGCAAAGGATGCTGATTGGCCCGCGCGGCGTCCATCACTTGCATCACTTTTGTCTCTGCAATCTCATGCGGAAAAACACCGACCACCGCAACACCTTTTTTATGCACCGTGATCATCACTTCAAACGCTTGGGCATGGGTCATGCCGAAATACCGCTCCAACACATGCACGACAAATTCCATCGGCGTATAGTCGTCATTGAGCAACATCACTTTATAAAGCGGGGGTCTTTTGGATTTTGACTTTGGCTTCACCGCGAGACCAATCTCGCCCTCAGTCTCATCGGGCGTGTCCTCAGACATTGTTACTTGTAGGGGCGTCCAAGTCATGAAAATTATATCAAATATCCAGCGTTTAGGTTGACCCGAATATATGGTCACAATTCAAAAAGAAAAGGCCCCCCGTGATGAAAGACCGTGAAAACACGCCTCAATTTTGCATTTGTTTCGATGCAGACGACACATTGTGGGAAAGTGAAACATATTTTCGCGCCGCCGAGGCGGCCTTTGCCCGAAAACTTGGCGGTGTGTTAGAGGCCGATCGCCTCAGCGCGGCCTTGCTCGACACAGAAAAACAAAATGTCGGCGCCTATGGGTTTGGGGTGAAATCCTTCTTGCTGTCGAAAATTGAAACTGCGTTGCATCATGCCCCGCCTGACGAATTTGCCGATATTGTGACCAGTATTCTCTCGCAAGGGCGCAGCTTGTTGGCGCATCCGGTCGAAGTCTTTGAAGGGGTGCGCGCTGGATTAGAGGCCCTGCCCACCAACATGCGCAAAATGATCATCACCAAGGGCGATCTCAAGGACCAGTGGCGCAAGATTGAGGCCTCGGGCCTAGCGCCCCTGTTTGATGACATCCATGTGGTGATAGAAAAGGACACACAAACCTATGCTCAGATTTGCCAAACACATGGGATTGATCCGCACCATATGATCATGGTCGGCAATTCAATTAAGTCCGATATTCTGCCCGTTTTGAACTTGGGCGGGCACGCAATCTACATTCCACATGCCCTAACTTGGAGCTTTGAACACGCAGAACTGCCGAAAAACCATACAAAATTCCAACAGTGTGAAAATTTTTTACACGCAATTTTAGCAATTCAAACGCTCATCGACGCACAATATATACCACTTAAGTAGGTGAGAAACCAAAGTTTGCCCCAAAATGTTGATATCCGCACCCCTAATGAGTCAAATTTCATTTAAAATTAAGTCTTTATAAAACACGCTTCATTTGCTATTCCTTAAGGAAAATACCCGATGATTATACAACGGGAAGATGAGGCAGAACATTGACGAAACGTGAACACAGCCGCCTGAGGCGGATTGTTTATTGTATAGCTGCATTATGGTGCTTGGTCGTTGTGCCAGTGTCAGTGATGGCTGCGCCTTATGCTGCCTACATGATTGACGCACGAAACGGCCAAGAGCTTTATTCAAAAAATGGCAATCAGCGCCTGCACCCTGCCTCTCTCACCAAAATGATGACTCTCTACGTTGCGTTTCAAGCGATTGAGAACGGCGAAATTTCCGCAGAGACCAAGGTCAAAATCTCTCGTAACGCTGCCAGCGAAGTCCCTTCCAAGCTCTACCTGCGGGCAGGCAGCCGCATTCGTCTAAAATACCTCATCCGCGGCGCCGCTGTGAAATCGGCCAATGACGCCGCCACCGCCATTGGCGAGGCGATTTCTGGCAGTGAGGCCGCCTTTGCGCAACGCATGACGCGCACAGCCAAAGCGATGGGCATGAATAATACGCGTTTTTTGAACGCACATGGCCTAACGAAATCTGGCCATTACTCAACCGCCCGCGACATGACAATTTTGGGTCGCCATTTGTTCTACGATTATCCCGATTATTATCATTTGTTTAGTCGCAAAACCGTTGATGCTGGCGTGCGGCACGTCAATCATACAAACACGCGCTTCCTCAATTCCTATCGCGGCTCTGATGGTATTAAAACAGGCTACACAAACGCGGCCGGGTATAATTTAACGTCCTCCGCACAGCGCGGCTCGGTCCGCCTCATTGCCACGGTTTTTGGTGGTGAGAGCACATCTAGACGCAACGCAAAAATGGCCGCTTTACTTGATAAAGGGTTCGAAAAGGCGCGGCGCCAAGTTGCCATTGTCAAACCCCAACGTCCCAATTATGCCCAAACGGCAAATGGAGCTGCCCCGGGTGCATTTGGAAAACGGATTATCATCGCCACTGCACCTAAACAAACACCATTGCCAAAATTGCGCCCCGCCACGCACAAACCTGAGTCCGATGCGCCAGCGCCGCTCATTGCGCTCAACGGTGCGGCGCAACCTGTGTTCAAAGGGCTGCAAGACGATATTCTCGCCTTGGTTGGCGAAGCGCAAAATGTCTCTGTTCCACAGGGGAATTCTGATGTGAACACCGAAATGAGCGCATCAATTGCCCCACAAGAGCCGGTGCTGCGCCCAATGCAATTTATCAAAGTCGCAGCACAATCAGAGGCATCGCTCCTGCCCCGCCGACTTGCGCCGCCGCGGATCATCACAGGCGCATCGACGGATCGCTCTGCGCAATGGGGCATTCGTGTGGGTCACTATACCACGCGATTTGATGCCGAGAAGGCGCTGCTCAAATCTGCCCTTGCAGAGACCAAGCTTTTGGATGGAACGGGCCGCGCGATCGAAACATCGCGGCGTGGTTTTTCGGCCAAATTCACGGGGCTGTCAAAAGACAACGCGACCAAAGCCTGCGCGCGCCTTCAAGTGCGGCAATACAGCTGCGAAGTGACGGGGCAGTAAGCCGCCCTGACTTACTCATGCACCGCAGCGCGCAATAGCTCGCGCGTATACTCCCGCTGCGGCGCATCAAAAATGTCGGAACACGCCCCAGTCTCAACGATAAGGCCATCTTGCATGACCATCACACGATGCGACATCGCCCGGATCACGGCCAAATCGTGACTGATGCACAAGTAGGCGACGCCGCGTTCGGCTTGCAAGCGGCGCAACAGCTCAATAATTTGAAGCTGAACCGTCCGATCCAAGGCGCTGGTCGGCTCATCTAAAATCACCAACTTGGGGCGCAATACCATCGCCCGCGCAATCGCAATCCTTTGCCGCTGACCTCCAGAGAATTCATGCGGGTAGCGCGTGCGCAAATCGGGGTCAAGCCCGACCTCCTCCATGATTTGAATGACCGCACCTGTGTGATCATCGCGCCCTTCATGCACATCCAATCCCTCAGAAATGATCTGAGCAATGTTCATCCGAGGCGAGAGCGATCCAAAGGGATCTTGGAACACAAATTGAATGTCGCTACGCCGCATACGAAGTAATTTCGTGTCCCATGCCCGCATGTCCGTGCCATCAAATCGCAGCTCTCCCGCGCTTTCGATCAAGCGCGCGATGGCCAAGGCCGTCGTTGATTTACCCGAGCCACTCTCACCCACAAGGCCGAGCGTCTCGCCACGGGCGAGGCTGAAATCCAAGCCTTTCACAACTTCTTTGCGCGTTTTTTGCCGCGAGAGCCATCCTTTAGACGTTTCGAAGGACACGCGCAAATCATGTGCCTTAAGCAAAGTGGGCGCGTTGGCCATCACGGGTTTTGGGGCGCCGCTCGGGCGTGCCGCAATGAGCATCTGGGTATACGCATGCTGCGGCTCTTGCATCACACGCGCCGTCGGCCCTGCCTCGACCACGTCGCCATCTTTCATGACAACGACGCGATCCGCCAAACGCGCGACCACGTCCAAATCATGCGAGATAAAGACCATCGACAATTGGAACTCGGCGACCAGCTCTTTGAGCAAATCCAAAATCTGCGCTTGGATCGTCACATCCAATGCAGTGGTCGGCTCATCTGCAATCAAGAGTTTTGGACGATTGGCCAAGGCCATGGCAATCATAACGCGCTGGCGTTGCCCCCCAGAGAGTTGATGCGGAAAATCCCGCAGCCGTGTATGCGCCTCTGTAATGCCAACACGCTCTAACAACCGGATCACCTCGGCGCGGCGTTCAGCTGCCGAGAGCGGCTGATGCAGCTGCAAAATCTCGCCAAGCTGTTTTTCAATCCGATGCAACGGATTGAGCGAAGTCATCGGCTCTTGAAAAATATAGGTGATGTCACTGCCGCGCAGCCGGCGCAGCTGCCGCTCTGAGGCGCCAACGATCTGGGTCCCCTCAAAGGTGATCGATCCACTCACCTGCGCCGTCGGCCCCAAAAGCCCCGCAATCGCCAAGGCCGACACGGATTTACCAGAGCCAGATTCGCCCACAATCGCAACGATCTCGCCATGGCCAACATCGAAATCAGCCTCTTTGACGGCGTGAGTGCGCGCCCCGCCCTGTTCAAACGCGATATTGAGACCCTCGACCCGCAGCACACTCATGAAAACACCTTGCGCGGATCAAAGGCATCGCGCACCCCTTCAAAAACAAACACCAACAGCGACAGCATCACCGCAAAGGTGGTAAAGGCTGTGATGGCGAGCCACGGCGCCTGAAGATTGCGCTTGGCCTGAAGGGTCAACTCGCCCAAACTGGGCGCCGATGACGGCATGCCAAATCCCAAAAAGTCCAATGTTGCCAAGGTGCCAATGCCCCCCGTGACCAAAAAGGGCAACATCGTGATCGTGGCGACCATCGCATTGGGTAAAATATGGCGGAACATGATTTGCCGATCCGACACGCCCAACGCTTTGGCCGCGCGCACATATTCAAAGTTGCGCGCGCGCAAAAACTCGGCCCGCACAACGCCCACCAGCGCCGTCCAGCCAAAGACGACCGTCAGCAATACGATAAGCCAAAACGATCGGCCAAGGATCGCAAAGAGAATGATGATCACATAAAGCTGCGGCACCCCGCCCCAAATTTCGATAAACCGTTGAAAATAAAGGTCAGTGCGCCCACCAAAATATCCCTGAATGGCCCCTGCGATGATCCCAATCACCGACGAGAAAAAGGTGACAATCAGCGCAAAGAGAACCGAAATCCGAAAGCCATAGATCACGCGGGTCAAAACATCCCGCTTTGCGTCATCTGTGCCCAGAATATTGCCCTCACCGGGCGGCAAGGGCGCAGCCCCGTCACGATCCACAGGCCGGCTATAGGAATAAGGCAAAGGCGGCCAGATCATCCACCCTTGGTCAAAGCCCTGCGCGGAAAATGTGCCGGCATCAATCTGTGCAATGACGCCCTCGGGATCATCCCAACAGACCTCAAGCCCGCCTGAGCGGATCAAACATTTCACTTCGATGTCGCTATAGATGGCTTCGGTGCCAAAATCACCGCCAAAGGTCGTCTCGGGATAAAACTCGAACACGGGCGTAAAATACGCCCCGCGATATTGCACAATGATCGGCTTATTATTCGCTAAAACTTCGGCAAAGAGCGATAGGCCAAACAGGATGGAAAAGATCCACAGTGACCAATAGGCACGGCGGTTTGATTTGAAATTATGCCAGCGCCGCTGCGCAATGGGCGTGAGCGCCATCACCCTTCCCTCCGTTCAAAATCAATGCGCGGATCAATCAGCACATACATCAAATCCGATAAAATCCCGATCAACAGCCCCACCAACCCAAAGAAATAGAGCGAGCCAAAGACCACAGGATAATCGCGATTCAGCGCGGCCTCATACCCCAGGCGCCCCAAACCGTCCAAGCTAAAGATCAGCTCAATAATCAAGGATCCAGAAAAGAAAACCCCGATGAAAATCCCCGGAAAACCCGCGATCACAATCAGCATCGCATTGCGAAACACATGCCCATAGAGCACGCGGCGCTCTGACAATCCTTTGGCGCGGGCGGTCATAACATATTGTTTCTTAATCTCATCTAAGAAACTGTTTTTCGTCAACAAAGTGAGCGTCGCAAAGGATGAAATGGTCATCGCCAAAATCGGCAACGTCATGTGCCAGAAGTAATCGACAATTTTTGCGCCCCAGCTCAAACTCTCCCAATTGTCCGAAACAAGCCCGCGCAATGGGAAAATCTGCATATAGGACCCGCCGGCAAAGAGCACCAGCAGCATCACGGCGAATAAAAACGCAGGGATCGAATAGGCGACGACGATAATCGCGCTGGTCCATGTGTCAAACGACGTGCCATCCCGCATGGCCTTGCGAATGCCCAGCGGGATCGACACAAGATAGGCGATCAACGTAGACCATAGACCCAGTGAAATCGACACTGGCATCCGCTCTACCACCATATCGACAACGGGCTGTTTGTTGAAAAAACTCTCTCCGAAATCAAAGCGCAGATAGTTCCACATCATCAAAAAGAACCGCTCAACAGGCGGCTTGTCAAAGCCGTATTCCTTTTCCAATTTGGCGATCCACTCCGGATCAAGACCGCGCGCACCAACGTATTTTTCCTGCCCCGCGGGCCCTGCCGTGGCGGCTGTGTCGATATCCAATTGCTCGCCCGTGATGCCACTCATCAAAGAATGACCTTCGACTTGGGCAATGGCCGCCTCAATCGGGCCGCCTGGCACGAACTGTGTCAGCGAAAAGTTGATCACCATCACCCCAACCAACGTCGGAATGACGAGGAGTAATCGCCTGAGGATATAGCTTAGCATCGCTTAGCGCAGCGCTCCTTGTTCTTTGAGGGCGGCGGCCTTATCGGAATCAAACCACCATATATCCATGACACCTAGCCCGTATTTCGGCAAAGTCTGTGGATAGGCGTACATATCCCAATAGGCGAGCAGTGATTTATCCAAATACCATGTCGGCACCATCGCACGTTGATAGCGCAAAGCCCGATCAAGGGCGCCCAGTGCTGTATATTCTTCCTCGCGCGTGTTTGCCGCAAGGGCCGCGTCGATCAAACCATCGACCATCGGGCTGGCGATCGTGGCGGGGTTGAACACGCTCACTTGGGCATCGGCCGATCCAAATCGCTGCGCTAGGCCCGTGCCCGCCGCAAGAAACGTCGAATATCCGGCAAAGATCATGTCGTAGTCTTTTGCGCGGCGCAGCGCCGTGAACTGAGACGGATCCAGCTTATCAATACGGGCCTGCACGCCAATGTTAGTGAGGTTTTCAGTATAGGCATTCAAAATAGACTCGATCGTCGCACTATCACTTGAGGAAATCGGAAACACAACCGACAGCACTTCACCAGTCGCATTGCGCCGCAGACCATCATCGCCCAAATCCCAGCCGGCCGCATCCAGCAGTTTCATCGCCTTGCGCAGGTTTTTCCGATCATTAAGGCGATCTGGGTTCGAGCTGTGGGCGCTGACCGGCTCGGACGTCAACACCTCCGCCGGCACGCGATCGCCCAAACTTTCAAGCAAGGCCTTTTCCGCGCCTTGCGGTATGCCTTTGGGCTCAAACTCAGCGCCCTCGACATAGGAATGCCGCTGCGCGAAGAGGCCGTATTGCAACGATTGATTGGTCCATTCAAAGTTATAGGCCAATGAAATCGCCTCGCGCACACGCGCATCTTGGAATTTCGCGCGCTGTAGATTGAACACAAAGCCTGTGGCATTGGGCGGCGTGCCATCGGGCAGCTCGGCCTTCACGACATGCCCCGCATCGACGGCCGGAAAATCATAGGCCGTGGCCCATTGCCGCGAGGACCCTTCGGTACGGAATAAATATTCGCCCGCTTTGAACCCTTCCATTGCGGCGGCGGGATCGGCAAAATATTCATACCGAATGCGATCAAAATTGTGCCGCCCGACGTTAAAGGGCAAATCTTTCCCCCAATAGTCAGGGTTACGCGTGTAGACGATTGTGCGCGATGGCTCAAAACTATCGATCATATAAGGCGCCGATCCGGGCGAAGTTTCCAATCGCGGCTCATCCAAACGGGCACCGGTTTCCTCAAACCATGCTTTGGAAAAAACGGGCACGCCGCCCACTTGTTCGATCAACGAGCGTCGCGATATCCCTTCGGCAAAGGTGAATTTCACGGTATGATCATCCAAGGCTTCGGCGCCCGTGATCATCTGCGAGACAGCCTGCGCATAGGACGGCAGGCCCTGTTCAATAAAGAGATTATGCGAGAATACCACATCTGCGGCTGTTACAGGCGTATCATTGGAAAACCGCGCCTCGGGGCGCATGTAAAAAATCACCCAGTTTTTATCAACATCATACTCAAGCCGCTCGGCCAACAGGCCATAGCTCTCGCCATACACATCAAGGGGGGCGCCATCGCCCAACAGCGATTCATAAAGCATGGGAATGCCCGTCGCGGCCCGTCCTTTAATCGAATAGGGATTGAGGGAATCAAATGTGCCCGTCGCGCTCATGGCCAATTCCCCGCCCTTTGGGGCCGCGGGGTTCACATAGGAAAAATGCGGGTAGTCTGCGGGATAGCTCAGATCGCCGTAAAAGGAATACCCGTGCGAAACGATTGTTTCATTGGCCCACATAGGCAAAGCAAGCCCCGCGCTCAGGCACGCCGCAATACAGGTTTTTGCGATTGTTGAGAACTGCATGAAAACTCTCCCTTGTTTTTGCATGACTCTAGTCATCAAAGGAGGTGTTGCAAGGGGCATCTGGGCTCACAGCTTCGTGAAGATGCTGTAAGCCCAGATAAAATCTATATTTATTTGATCGTTTCGAGATAGGCGATCAAGTTGACGCGGTCTGATGATTTTTTCAAACCTGCAAACCCCATCGATGTACCCGGGGCATAATCGCTTGGTTTTGTGAGGAATGCGTATAGGTTTTCAGGGGTCCACTGATCCGCCACGGCGCTCAATGCGCCAGAATAGGAAAAGCCGTCCACGCCATCAACAGAGCGGTTCACAACACCAAAGAGATGTGGGCCTGTGCCGTTAGCGCCATCTTCGACTTTGTGACACGCGCGGCATTTTTTGAAAACACCCTCGCCTTTGCCAACGTCTGCAGCCGCGTATAGCTCTGCAAATGAAACTTCTTCTGCGGCTTCTGTTTCGACTTCGGCCTCAGCCACTTCGATCACAAAGCCTGATGAATGTGCTTCGTCGCCATGATCTGCAGCGGGATGATAGATCACTTCTGCGGCCCATTTACCCAACAAAAACACCA
>JBDNBY010000067.1:0-15473 GCA_039767595.1 Paracoccaceae bacterium
AACTGGCCGTCGATCGGATCGTTGCGGCGGATGCCGATATCTTGATTGTGGGCGATATTGATGATGATCGCGATCATCTTGCGGCGGACGCCTTTCGTCAACGCATTGCGACGGCGGGGCGGGCGTATCCCCATATGGCAGTGCTGCGCAGCAATGGGGGGGCGCCTGCTCGCCTCGCACCGCACGGGAGGATATGGCGATTTTCATGGCGATGGGGCGGTGGTCGTCCTCTCGCGGTATGAGATCACGCAAGTACATGACCTGCAGGATTGGACCTGTGCGCAGGTGCAGTGCCATTTTGATACAGATCCCAGTATGGTGTTGTCCTCTCGTTTGATGGGCATGGCCGGTATCATGGGGCCAACGGGGCCGATGTGGATCGGCATCACTCATGCCACACCGCCGGTGTTTGATGGCCCCGAGGATCGCAACGGATGGCGGAATTTTGATCAGCTGATGTTTTGGCGCGATGTGTTGGATCGGCGCTATGACCTGCCTCGGCCGGATGTGATCGCTTTGTTGGCCAATATTGATCCCGCAGTGGGCGAGGGGCGCAAAGAGGGGATCCAAACGGTGATCACTGATCCACGTCTGCGCGATAGTGCGCCGCAGGGCTGTCATTATCTGTTGGGCTGCTCGTCTGTGACAGCCTATTGGCCCGCCCCAGGACCCGGCGCGATGCGCACGGATTACCTATTGCCTGCACGGGAATGGGCCATTGTTCAGAGCGGGCTGGGCTGGGGAACGCCATCGCCCGATGAGAGCCGTCATGCCCTTGTGTGGATGCAGCTCGAAGAGGAGGCGCACTAGTGACAGACCTTGACCATAGGGCAGCGCTTCGATAGGGCCAATGGCAGTAAAAAAGGACGTCGAAAATGAGTGTGAATTCTATTCTTATCCTACCAGGTGATGGTATTGGCCCAGAAGTTATGGCCGAAGTGCGCAAAGTCATCGCATGGTTTGGCGAAAAGCGTGATCTGCAATTTAACGTGAGCGAAGATTTAGTGGGCGGCGCAGCCTATGACGCGCATGGCACGCCGCTGCACGATGATACGATGGCCAAAGCCCAAGAGGTGGATGCCGTGCTTTTGGGGGCTGTGGGCGGTCCGAAATACGACACGCTTGATTTTTCGGTCAAGCCTGAGCGCGGCCTCTTGCGGCTGCGCAAAGAGATGGATCTGTATTCAAACTTGCGTCCGGCGCAATGCTTTGATGCTTTGGCAGATTTCTCATCGCTCAAGAAAAACGTCGTGGCCGGTCTTGATATCATGATCGTGCGAGAGTTGACCTCTGGCGTCTATTTTGGCGAGCCGCGCGGTATCTTTACCGAAGGCAATGAGCGCGTTGGCATCAACACGCAGCGCTATACCGAGAGCGAAATCGACCGTGTGGCCCGCAATGCGTTTGACTTGGCCCGCCGCCGCGGCAACAAAGTGTGTTCGATGGAAAAAGCCAACGTAATGGAATCGGGTATTTTGTGGCGCGAAGTGGTGCAAAAAGTACATGACGAGGATTACGCCGATGTGGAATTGACGCATATGTACGCCGATGCCGGCGCGATGCAGCTGTGCCGCTGGCCCAAACAGTTTGACGTGATTTTGACCGATAACCTCTTTGGCGATTTGCTGTCGGATACGGCGGCGATGTTGACGGGATCGCTGGGCATGTTGCCGTCGGCCTCATTGGGGGCGCCGATGGAAAATGGTCGTCCCAAGGCGCTCTATGAGCCAGTGCATGGCTCGGCGCCAGATATTGCAGGCCAAGGTAAGGCGAACCCGATCGCCTGTGTCCTGAGCTTTGCCATGGCGCTGCGCTATAGCTTTGATCAAGGGGCAGAGGCCGAGCGTCTCGAAGCCGCGATTGACACTGTGTTGGCCAATGGCGCACGCACAGCGGATTTGCTGGGCGAAGAGGGCGTCACGCCTGTGAGCACATCGCAAATGGGCGATGCGATCATTGAGGCATTGACACAGAGCCTTTAAATCTGAATACGCTGGACGTGAGCGCTAACATTTTTAGGAGGCCTCATGTCCAGCTCATTCAAAGGGGCCCTTTGGGGGCTATTGGGGTTTGGTATCTTTGCCGCCCATGACGTGATCGTCAAAATGCTGGCCGAGACATATTCGGTGTTCCAAATCTCTTTTTTCGCCATGGTCTTTGGGTTTCCAGTGGCGTTTTTGATGCTCGCCCGTGATGCAACGGCGGCAGATCTGTTGCCGCGCCGTCCAGTCTTGGTCACCCTTCGGTCTGTGATGATGTCATTGACGGCGCTGTGTGTGTTTTATGCCTTCTCAACCATTCCGTTCGCGCAGGCCTATGCCCTATTGTTCGTGGCGCCGCTGCTGATCACGGGATTATCCGTGCCATTTTTAGGCGAGCGTGTGGGCATTCGGCGTTTTTCGGCTGTGGTGGTTGGCTTTGTCGGGGTGGCTGTGGCGCTCAATCCGAGTGCAACGACCCTGCAGCTGGGTCATGGCGCGGCCTTGATGGCGGCGGTGTTTATTTCCATATCTTCGATCATTTTGCGGAAAATCGGCAAAGAAGAGCGGCCCATTACGTTGCTATTGGTGCAAATGATGATTGGCACAGTGCTCTATGGTGTTTTGATGCAAGAGAGCTATGTGCCGCCGGCGCTTAATGATTTGCATGCGCTGATCTTAATGGCGGGGATGGCGGCCTTGGCGGGCATGTGCATTATTTTTGCCTATCAGCGTGCGCCGGCCTCGATTGTGGCGCCGACGCAATATTCGCAAATCCTATGGGCGATTGTCTATGGTGCCTTGTTTTTTGACGAGACGCCGACGCGCTACACGGTGATTGGCGCGGCGATTATCATTGGCAGCGGTCTTTATATTCTCAACCGAGAAGAGACAAAGCCCGGCTCGATCCGCCCGGCTCAGCGTCAGCGGATCACCAATGTCGCCTCGATCGTGGCCGCGAGCCTCGCTAAGAAGCGGAGCGATCCCCCGACTGCGCCAAAATAGCGTATTTGCGGATTATCCGTTTGAGCGATTTGATCTCAACTGGTTTTGACAAATAGTCATCCATGCCCGCCGCCAAACAGCGCTCTGCCTCGCCTTTGAGGGCGTTGGCGGTGATGGCCACGATGAACGAGGTGCGATGCGGCTCGCGCTCTTGGATGGTGCGGATGGCCGAGGTCATTTCAAACCCGTCCATCAACGGCATATGGCAATCCGACAAAACAACGTCAAACGCGCCCGCGTTCCATTTTTCCAACCCATCTTGGCCGTTCTTGGCCATAACGGCCGTGAGGCCAATCACTTCAAGCTGTTTGGCCAACACTTCGCGGTTGATTTGATTATCTTCGACCACCAACAGACGCACGGGCGGCATGGGCGCATCGTCCTCATCTAGAGGGGCGGCGCTGTCACTTTGATCATGAGCGCGTTCTAGATTGAGCAATTGCCCAAAGGCCTGTTCGAACTGAGAGAATAGCACGGGCCGTGCCTGAATGCGGAAATGATGAGGGGCGATTTGCCCCTGTTTTTCAGAGCGGGAATCGGTAAAGGAAATGATGCGCGCGCGCGGCCGATTCCTGCGCACAGCATCGAGCCAAGGGGATTGGCCCTCTGGGTCCAATGTGCCAATCGCAACCACGGGCGTGTCGGGCAGGTGAGCGAGGTCTTCTTCGTGGGTGATTAAAGTGAGGTTGATGTTTTTCTCTTGGAAATATGCACTTTTGATCAAGCCATCCTCAAGATCCATCGGGCCGATCCATGCAATCGCTTCATCACCCAGATCAAGCGCAGGCTGCCCGTCTTGCGCTGGCGTGATGGGGATCCTGAGCGAAAAGGTCGATCCGACATTGAGCTGGCTGTCCACCGAGATCGTCCCTCCCATTTGTTTTAGCAGCGTCATGGTGATGACAAGGCCAAGCCCCGTCCCACCCACGCGGCGCTTGCTGGACATTTCACCTTGGGAGAAGGGGGTAAAGAGCTTGTCTTGAAACTCTTCGCTCATGCCAATGCCATTATCCTTAAATCCCATGCACAAATGGCCATCTTCATAGGTGACATCGACCCACATATGACCTTGGCGGCCAGTGAGGTCTTTGGAGGCGTATTTTATACTGTTTGAGAGCAAATTGAGGCACACTTGGCGCAGACGGCCGGAGTCGCCATAAAACCGTGTCGGCACATGTGGAGAGATGAACAAATGCATCTGCACTTGGTAATCATCTGACATCGCAACAAGTGTTTCAACGGCGCCTTCAAGCACAGGGCGGAACTCAATCGGCTTGTTTTCCAACTCCATTTTGCCCGCTTCGATTTTTGAGGCGTCCAAAATATCATCGATGATCCGCAAGAGGGACATCGCCGAGTTTCGGATGGTGTTGATGACACGTTTTTGTTCGGTCGTTGGCTCTTGAGTTTCGAGCACTTCGATCATGCCGACTAGCCCGTTCATGGGCGTGCGAATTTCGTGGCTCATATTGGCGAGGAATTCGCCCTTGGCTCGAGCGGCGTTCTCTGCGGCGTGGCGGGCGACGATTTCCTTTTTCTCAACATTTAGCGAATAATGCGAATGAAAGATGACTTGCATGATTAAAAACGCGGCCGCCGTGATCCGAAGGCCCAAGCGCGCGATTTCGATATCATGGTTCATTGGAATGGGCGGGATGCCAAACACCGCCATTGAGGCGCTTTCCAAGCCAAAGACATACAGACATGTCATGGCCACTAAGACAAGCGTCAACACAGTCAAAAGCACAAGACGCTCATATTCCCAAGAGAATACGAGAAACGGCAATGTCAGCAAAGGCAGAAATAAAATCGTAACATCCGCTCCAGGGTAAGAGAAGATCGAGCCGAAGGTGATGGTTAAAATCACCATGAAAAACATCACGACGCGGGGGGTCAGATCGCTGTTTACGCGAAATATGAGCAAGTTTGCTGCAAACATCGTCGCGATTCCCAAACCGATGAGAGCGATTGGAATCTCATTCATAAAGTATGGAATAATCGTCCAGATGACACCGGCGCTTATGACAAATTTGACAAGTGTCAACGCCAGTTGGCGACGCCTTTGGGCATCGCTGATCCGGAGCTGGTCATGCTGTGCTATACTGTTCATACTGGCCTAGTTCTCTATCTACGCCATCGATAGAGCAACTGTGCCGCGGTTGCTAATGAATTGTGCGCAGTACATTCCAAGGTGGAAAGGGCCGTAGGGATTCTACCGTAAGAGTATGTCTCGGCACGGTGAAACCATAAAAAAACCTCGCCGAAGCGAGGTTTTAAAGATTTAGCCTTGACGGGCTTTAAATCTCCGCTGTGTTTTGTTGATCACAAAAACACGTCCACGGCGGCGCACAACACGACAATCGCGGTGACGCTGCTTAAGCGAGCGGAGTGAGTTTTTAACCTTCATGGGTCTCTCCTCATTTCGCGGCGCGCGTGCGCCTAGTTAAACTTACAAACCCGTTTCACGGGGTTTCATGGTGGGCGGTACTGGGATCGAACCAGTGACCCCTACGATGTCAACGTAGTGCTCTACCGCTGAGCTAACCGCCCAAATTCCAGTGGATTATACGCCAATCAATAAAGAAAGGCGTGCAAAAGCACACCAGTGAGGGGTCTATTAGACGGAGTCGTACCTAAGATCAAGGGGTTTCGTTCGCTTGAACTTGGTATAAATTGATCAAATGAATGATTGTGCACCTCAGGTCTTTGAATATTGCCCGCCCGCCTCGATTGGGCCGGGGCGAGACGTTCCAATTTTATGCGCCTCGCCGCATAGCGGATGTCATTATCCGCCGGCATGGCTGGCGGCCTCAGAGCTTTCTGAGATGGCGTTGCGCAAGTCAGAGGATGTCAGCGTGCATGCTCTCTATGCCGATGCGCCCGATATTGGCCTTGGGTTGCTCAGCGCGCGCTATGCACGGGCCTATGTCGATCTCAATCGCGCCCGAGACGAGCTGGATCCCGCATTGATCGAAGGGGCACAGGCCGCCGGCCGTAATCCGCGCGTGGCCTCGGGGCTTGGAGTGATTCCCCGCATTGTTGGCCCCCGCGCCTATATTCAAAAAGGCAAAATCACCCAAGAGGCCGCAGAAGAGCGACTGACGCACGTGTGGGATCCCTATCACACGCAGTTGCGGGCGTTGCTCAATACTCATTATGCCCAAGGGGGGCAGGTGATTCTGTTAGATTTGCATTCGATGCCCCAAGCGGCGCTGGATGCCATCGGGCAACCGGATTTGGATATTGTGCTCGGCGATTTGCATGGCCAAGCCTGCGCGCCGTGGATCACTGAGGTGGCCGAGGCCGCCTTGATCGCGCAAGGGTTCCGCGTTCAGCGCAACATTCCCTTTGCCGGTGCCTATAATATGCAGCAGTATGGCCGCCCGCGCATGGGGCGCCACGCGTTGCAAATTGAAATCGCGCGCCGTCTTTATATGGATGAAGGCAGCTATGACATGACGGCCGGTTTTGCCGCCGTGCGCGCGCGTTTGGCGCAGGCGCTGGCGGATATTCGGGCTCATGCGGTCACGCGTTTGGGCCTATCCTAGGCTGCGCCCTTTGCGAATGGCATCGGCGCCGAATTTAGCGGCGATTTTATCGCGGGCGGCTTCGACGCGGCGGTTTTGATCGGCCTTATCATCAAGTAAATCGCGGGTCTCTACGCTGCGCTCGGCCTCTTGCAACTGCGACAGGCCGACTCCGATCAGACGAAAGGGGCCTCTGCTGTGCGATCCACGCAAGAGTGGCTGCGCGGCGGCAAACATATCCTCATAGCTCTGCGTTGGGCTGCGCAATTGAGTTTGCCGTGTCATCCCTTGGAATTTCGGGGTCTTGAGTTTGAGGGTCACGGTCGCGCCGACCAAGCCTTGGGCCTTGGCGCGGGCCGAGACTTTTTCAGCCAATCGGTAAAGATGGGCCTCGAGTAGATCGAGATCGCCAATATCGGTATTAAATGTCGTTTCATTCGAGATGGATTTCACATCACGATCCGGCGTCACACGGCGTTTGTCGCGGCCACGGGACAAATCAAAGAGGCGATAGCCCGTTTGACCAAACCGTTCCATCAATTGCTTTTGATCCCACCGTTTGAGATCGGCCACTGTCTCAATCCCCGCCGCCAAAAGCGCGGCGCGCGTGGCCGCCCCAACGCCCCAAATAATGCCGACCGGTTGCGCGTCGAGAAAGGTTTCCGTCTCGGCGCGGCCAATGATCGAAAACCCATCAGGCTTTTTAAGATCCGAGGCGATTTTGGCCAAAAATTTATTATGGCTCAGCCCAACAGACAAAGTGATGCCGATATCCTCGCGCACCTCTTTGGCAAAACGGATCAGAGTTTGCGCCGGCGCAGTGCCATGCAATCGCGCGGTGCCGGTCAAATCCAAGAACGCCTCATCTAACGAGAGCGGCTCGACCGCGGGGGTCAGCGCGTCCATCTTGGCGCGAATGGCGCGGCTCACTTCTGTATAAAGGGCAAAGCGTGGCGGCACGATCACGGCGTCGGGGCATTTTTTGCGCGCCTCAAACATCGGCATTGCCGAGCGCACCCCATACAGCCGCGCAATATAGCACGCGGTCGTCACAACGCCCCGCTGCCCGCCCCCGACGATGACAGGTTTGTCCGTCAAACTGGGGTCTTCGCGTTTCTCAACACTGGCATAAAACGCATCGCAATCCGCATGGGCAATGCTCAGGTCCATCATTTCAGGATGATCCAAGAGGCGCCATTTGCCGCAATTGTGACAGCGTGGGGGCGTGACCCCTGAGCTGAGGCAATCGCGGCAGAGCATTAGATCGCCGCGATCTCGTTCAAAATGGCCTGCGTGGCGGCGCGTGGATCGTTGGCTTTGTAAATCGGACGGCCCACAACAATGTGATCGGCCCCATCCCCAAGGGCGCGCGCCGGCGTGGCGACACGCTTTTGATCGCCCAAATCGGCCCCAGCGGGACGCACGCCGGGGGTGACAATCAACTTGCCGGCCGCTTCGGGCAGGGCGCGAATGGTCGCGGCCTCTTGGGGCGAGGCAATCACCCCGTCCGCCCCTGCCGACAGGGCATTGGCCGCGCGCTCGAGAGTAATGTCATGAATATCGCCCGCTTTGATCAGCCCCGCATCCAGATCCGCCCGATCCAATGAGGTTAGCACAGTCACCGCTAGGATCTTGAGCGAACTGCCCGCGGCCCCCTCTTTGGCGGCGCGCACAACATGCGGATCGCCGTGTACAGTGAGAAAGTCCAGATCATACTGCGCGATCCCGCGCACAGCGGCCTCGACGGTATTGCCAATATCAAAGAACTTCATATCAAGGAAAATACGTTTGCCATGCTCTTGTTTGAGCTCATTGGCCAAGGCCAATCCCCCGCCAGTGAGCATGCCCAATCCAATTTTATAAAATGAGACAGCATCGCCCAGCTTGTTCGCCAAGTCTAAGCCCTGCACGACATTTGGAACATCGAGGGCAACAATCAGGCGGTCATCTGCGGGGTGGGACATGAGTTTCTCCTTCATTTTAACCTATCTTTAAATCATTTGCGCTATGATCTAAAGACCTTGAAACGTGAATATGATGCCCCCATCTTTCTATCATAGGTCACGAGGCTGCATGCTGCCCAGCGGGTGCAGAACGTGTGACGCTTACGAAAGGAGATAGATCATGGACTTGAACAAGTTCACCGATCGCGCACGCGCGCTCTTGCAAGAGGCGCAAACAACCGCGATCTCAAATAATCACCAACGGCTTGTGCCGGATCATCTATTGGCGGCCATCCTTGGCGATCAAGACGCGCTTGGGCGCAATTTGATCACGGCCGCAGGCGGCGACAGCGCCGCGATTGAGCGCGATCTACAGATCAACCTCGCCAAACTGCCGCAAGTGAGCGGCACCGCAGCGCAGTTCACCCTAGATACCGCCACATCCAAAGTATTGATCGAGGCGGACAGCTTGGCCAAAAAGGCCGGCGATGCCTTTGTCAGCACGGAACGTGTTCTTGAGGCGATTGCCTTGGTGAAATCGGACGCTAAGAAAACGCTCCTCTCGCATGGGGTGAGTGCGGATAAACTGGCCTCGGTGATTTTGAACATGCGCAAAGGCCGCAAAGTCGAGAGCGCCGGCGCCGAAGATACCTTCGAAGCGCTCGAAAAATATGCACAAGACCTCACTCAGCGGGCCCGCGAGGGGAAAATCGACCCGATCATTGGCCGCGATGATGAGATCCGCCGCGCGATGCAAGTGCTCTCGCGCCGAACCAAGAACAACCCCGTTTTAATCGGTGAGCCAGGTGTCGGCAAAACCGCCATTGCCGAGGGGCTGGCCCTACGGATTATCAATGGCGATGTGCCAGAAAGCCTTTTGAACAAACGCTTGATGGCGCTCGATCTTGGGGCGCTGGTCGCAGGGGCAAAATACCGCGGTGATTTTGAAGAGCGGCTCAAGGCGATCTTGACCGAAATCTCGGATGCCGCTGGCGAAATCATATTATTCATCGATGAAATGCACATGCTCATGGGGGCGGGGAAAACCGATGGGGCGATGGATGCCTCGAACTTGTTAAAACCGGCCCTTGCGCGCGGCGAGTTGCATGCGATTGGCGCCACGACATTGGATGAATATCGCAAACATGTCGAAAAAGACGCCGCCTTTGCCCGCCGGTTTCAGCCCCTGACAGTGCAGGAGCCGACGGTCGAGGATACGATCTCCATTTTGCGCGGCATCAAAGAAAAATACGAAATGCACCATGGTGTACGGATTTCTGATGCGGCGCTTGTCTCGGCGGCGGGCCTCTCGCATCGCTATATCACCGATCGCTTTTTGCCAGATAAGGCCATCGATTTAATTGATGAGGCGGCCAGCCGGTTGCGCATGGAAATTGATAGCAAGCCAGAGGCGCTTGATGCGCTGGACCGTGAGATTTTGCAAAAGCAAATCGAAGTCGAGGCGCTCAAGCTTGAGGATGATCAGGCGTCGCTGGATCGGCTGGACAAGCTGCAAAAGGATCTGGCCGATCTATCCGAAAAATCCGCCGCGATGACCGCAGAGTGGCAAGCGAGCCGCGATAAACTGGCCGCGGCGCGCATGATCAAAGAAGAGCTTGATACCGTCCGGGCGCATCTGGAGATCGCAAAACGGGACGGCGACTTCGCCAAGGCCGGCGAATTGCAATATGGCCGCATTCCAGAGCTGGAAAAACGTCTCAGCCAAGCCGAAGAGCGCGAGGCCGAGGATGCCGTCGACGAGGCCGTGCGCCCCGAACAGATCGCCCAAGTGGTCGAGCGGTGGACCGGCGTGCCCACCTCAAAAATGCTAGAAGGCGAACGCGATAAACTCTTGCGCATGGAAGAGGGGCTCCATGGCCGCGTCATCGGCCAAGAGCAAGCCGTCCGCGCCGTTGCCAATGCGGTACGCCGTGCGCGCGCAGGGCTCAATGATGAAAATCGGCCCTTGGGATCCTTTCTCTTTTTGGGGCCAACGGGCGTTGGGAAAACCGAATTGACCAAGGCCGTTGCCGAATTCCTATTCGACGATGAAAACGCTATGGTGCGCATCGATATGTCGGAGTTTATGGAAAAACATGCCGTGAGCCGGCTGATCGGCGCGCCCCCCGGCTATGTCGGATATGAGGAGGGCGGCGTTTTGACCGAGGCCGTGCGCCGTCGACCGTATCAAGTCATTTTGTTTGATGAGGTGGAAAAGGCGCATCCCGATGTGTTCAACGTGCTGCTGCAAGTGCTCGATGACGGGATTTTGACCGATGGCCAAGGCCGCAAAGTGGATTTTAAACAGACGCTGATTATCCTGACGTCGAACCTTGGGGCGCAAGCGCTGAGCAATCTTCCTGAGGGCGGTGATATGTCGGCGGCCAAACGCGATGTCATGGATGCCGTGCGGACGCATTTCCGGCCCGAGTTCCTCAATCGTTTGGATGAGACGATCATCTTTGATCGGCTCGGGCGTGCGGATATGGGCGGTATCGTGGATATCCAACTCAAACGGTTGGACCATCGCCTTGCGTCACGCAAGATCACGCTTGATCTGGATCAAGAGGCGCTCGAATGGCTGGCGGACAAGGGCTATGATCCGGTCTTTGGCGCCCGCCCCCTCAAGCGGGTGATTCAGCGGCATATCCAAGATGCCCTCGCTGAGATGATCCTCTCAGGGCAGGCCCAAGAGGGCGCGGCGATCTCCGTCACAGTGGGGCCAGAGGGGCTGTTGTTCAATGGCGCCCTTGCCACACATGCTCCAACAGACGGGACCGCCTCCGCGACAGTCCATTAATTGCGGACCTTGTCATGGAATGAAATAAGGGGGCGCGGGCCCCCTTATCTTTAGTCTTCCATCAAAATGCGCAGCATGCGGCGCAGGGGTTCGGCCGCGCCCCAGAGCAGTTGATCGCCGACGGTAAAGGCATTGAGGAACTCATTGCCCAAGTTCATTTTGCGCAAACGGCCAACTGGCACGGTCAACGTGCCTGTGATGGCAGCAGGGCTTAGATCGCGGGCGGTGATCTCGCGTTCATTTGGAATGACTTTGGACCATGGGTTCGCCGCGTCGAGCATCGCCTCGATCTCATCAAGGGGCACATCTTTTTTCAACTTGATCGTCAAGGCTTGGGAATGTGAGCGCATCGCGCCGATCCGAACGCATGTGCCGTCGATGGGCACAGGGTTGTTTGATCGGCCGAGGATCTTGTTCGTTTCGACAATCGCCTTCCATTCCTCTTTGGATTGGCCACCCTCAACAGGCACGTCGATCCACGGGATCAGACTGCCGGCGAGGGGCACGCCAAATTGATCGGTCGCAAAGGCATCTGCGCGCATCATATCGGTGATCTGACCATCAATATCGAGGATGGCTGAGGCCGGATCGTCAAGTTGCGGTAGCGCTGCGTCGCGCAATTGGCCCATTTGGGTCAGCAATTCGCGCATATTGCGGGCGCCAGCGCCTGAGGCCGCTTGATACGTCATCGACGTTGCCCATTCCACAAGGTCATTTTGGAACAATCCGCCAAGGCCCATGAGCATCAACGAGACTGTGCAATTGCCGCCAATGAAATCGCGCGTGCCCTTGGTTAGGGCCGTGTCGATGACTGTGCGGTTGACGGGATCCAAGACGATCTCAGCGTGATCGGCCATGCGCAGCGCCGAGGCGGCGTCAATCCAATACCCGTCCCATCCTGCAGCGCGCAGTTGGGGATAGACCTCTTTGGTATAATCACCGCCCTGACAAGTGACGATCGCATCCATGGATTTGAGCGCGTCAATATCAGTAGCACTTTGCAAGGGCTGTGCGCCATGGCCCACGTCGGGCCCATCTTGACCCGCTTGGGACGTCGTAAAAAAGATCGGCTCTGCAATATCCTGAAAATCGTTTTCGGCATGCATCCGGTCCATCAAAACCGATCCAACCATGCCGCGCCAACCGACAAATCCTACGCGTTTGAGTGTCATTTTATGTCCCTATCTTCAATGGGTGAGGTTCGGGGCGCAGTGCTATATGCTTTTGATCGGCATTACAACGAACATTCGCCCTGCGGTTTTGCGCGATGGGATGTCGGGTGCGCCTATCGTGTGGGGCTATTGGCCGATTGCTTCTTTCACAATATCATCAAGCATGGTTTGCACCTTTTGCATCGGGCCATCGGGATAGGTGCGATAGCCGATGACGGCCTGATCGGGGGCCTCGGGCGTGGCGTATATAAAGATGTCATAGGGGCAAAAGCTGATGTTCAAAATATCCGCTTCCATCACCTCGCGCGAGAGGGTCGAAGAGCAAAAAGAATAAACATCCGCCTGCGTAAAGAGATCCTTGGTCCCGCCAACGGCGCCTTTGGTCCGATCTAGCATGGCGCCGACGTGATTGGTGCCGCTGATCACGAGGCCCGCGCCTTCGATTGCCATTTCCAGACCAAAGGCCAGATCATCAAAGGATTGATCGGTTTTATATATGACGGTACCATCGCGTAGCTCTTGTGCCATGGTGGTGAGCGGGGCGGCCCATATCAGACAGGCCAAGGCAATGTATTTCATAAAACACCTCTATTTAATGGGGGCGCACAGGGCACGCCCACAGGGTTGTGACTTGGCTTATTCTAATGATGCCTTACAACTAATGTAAATCATCATAGGAGTGTGTCATGAGATATCAGCCGTCGCTACAGCTAAAGGACAATGATGTCACATCAGAAGCGGCGTTTTTATCTCGCCGTCAGTTTATCTCAGGCGCCGCAGGCACAATGGCCGCGATGTCATCTGCTGGTGCCGCACGCGCCAGTGGACAGATGAGTGGTCTGGACCGTGACCTGACGCCCAACAGTTGGGACGATATCACGACCTATAACAACTACTATGAATTTGGCCTGCGCAAATCAGACCCCGCCACATATGCCCAAGCGCTGAGCATTGATCCGTGGTCTGTGCGCATAGACGGCGAGGTCGAGCGCCCAGGCACCTATCCGCTGGAGGATCTGATCGCCCAGTTTGATATAGAAGAGCGGATCTATCGACTGCGCTGTGTTGAGGCGTGGTCGATGGTCATCCCTTGGGATGGCTTTATGCTGCGCGATCTCCTTACGTTTGTGGGGGTGAAATCCTCGGGTCGCTATGTTGCCTTTGAAACGGCCCTGCGCCCCGATGAGATGATCGGGCTTGAGATGGCCAGCTTGGACTGGCCTTATACGGAAGGGCTGCGCCTAGATGAGGCGATGCATCCGCTGACCCTCATGGCGACGGGGCTTTATGGCAAAGACCTGCCCAAACAAAATGGCGCGCCGATGCGATTGGTGGTGCCATGGAAATATGGATTTAAATCTGGCAAGTCGATCACGCGGATTGTCGTGACCAAGACACAACCGAATACGGCATGGAGCGCTGCGGCGCCAAATGAATATGGGTTCTATGCCAATGTAAATCCAAACGTCGATCATCCCCGTTGGTCGCAAGCGAGCGAGCGCGTGATCGGCTCGGGCCTCTTTGCCAAGCGGCGCCCGACCGACATGTTCAATGGCTATGGTGCGGATGTTGCCTCTTTATATAGTGGCATGGATTTGGCGGTACATTACTAAGTCATGCGCCGTGCCCTCAAACATATTCCTGCGTTCCCCATCTATATCTGTGTGTTGGGATGGGCCGCGTGGTATTTCTATACTGGGGCGACCGGCGGCCTTGGCCCCGATCCGGCCAAAGTGATCGAGCATCAATACGGGCGCGTGGCGCTCTATCTCCTGCTCGGTGCTTTGGCGATTACACCGATGCGCCGCTATATTGGGATCAACTTGTTTAAATATCGTCGGGCTATGGGCGTGAGTGCGGGGTTGCTCACTCTGTTTCATGTCGCAGTTTGGCTGGTGTTGGATATGCAAGATATTGGCAAAGCGATAGAAGAGGCGCTGAAGCGGCGGCATTTGATCTTTGGTCTGGTGGCAGCGCTCTTGATGATGCCGCTGTTGCTGACATCCAATCATATGTCTGTCCGACGGTTGGGCCGAATATGGAATCACTTACACAAATTGGCCTATGCGATTCTGCCTTTGGCGGCGATTCACTACCTCCTTGCCAATAAAACGATAGAAACCGAGGCGGCGCTCTTGCTGGGAATCGCGATTCTGTGGTTGGTTTTGCGCGTCGATTTTCACAAATTACGCAAACCACAGGTAAAGACGTAATTTCGTTACCCCAGCCGTGACACACACAGGCGGCGATCTCATTGCATTGCTAAGATATCCACAAGGTTGGTGGGACTGCCAAAGGCGTAAATCATTTATTTTCAATGATTTGACTGAAAAAGCAAAAAACATATGCAAAAAGTGAAAAAGGCTCTTGCGGGGTTTGTTTAGTTTATGTAGATACGCCTCTACCGACGCAGCGATGCTGAGTTGGTGGGCCGGATCGGCGCTGATTGAGAGATTAGAAGTTGATTTGGTTGGATAATTTTTGAGGTACTGGCAGCGAGCGGCGCCAATTAATATTGGGCGCGGTTGGTTGTTTTTGTCTCTGGGGTTTGCTAGATTGCGGATCTCGACGCTATTTGACATTGATAAGACACTGAAGAGATATGCGGGCAGTTTGGTCCTGATCGATGGATCAGCCTTTGCATATCTGGCTCTTAGGGTTTCGGCCCGATAATAGAGTTACAGCTTCACTGTTTGTCGGCTTTCGGTAACTTTGGTTACTGATGCAACAAACAGTTTTGGTTGAACCTTGCCGGTTCAATCAAGTGATGTGCAGAGGTTCGACGTCAAGGATACGCTGGTAACAGCGTTTCAACTTGAGAGTTTGATCCTGGCTCAGAACGAACGCTGGCGGCAGGCCTAACACATGCAAGTCGAGCGGACCTTCGGGTTAGCGGCGGACGGGTTAGTAACGCGTGGGAACGTGCCCTTTAGCTCAGAATAGCCCCGGGAAACTGGGATTAAAACTGGATACGCCCTTAGGGGGAATAAAGGATCGGCCCGCGTTAGATTAGATAGTTGGTGGGGTAATGGCCTACCAAGTCTACG
>JBDNBY010000068.1:0-9405 GCA_039767595.1 Paracoccaceae bacterium
TCTCGGGTTGCTGCAACGGGTCACGCAGCTATTTCATTGGGAAAACCAAGGCTATAGCACGTTAGACGATTTTGTCGCCGAGTTGGCCTCGCGAAAACGTAAGAACATCGGTAAAGAACGCGCCGCGGCGCATGACAGTGGTCTGCGCTTTGAAACGGTCACGGGCGAGGACATCACCCCACGTCATTGGGATGCAATGTGGCGGTTTTACCAAGACACCGGCGCCCGAAAATGGGGCACGCCCTATTTGACTCGCGCCTTCTTTGACGTCGCCCATGACGTGCTGCGTGATGATATTGTGATGATGTTCGCCTATGCGGGCGAAGTGCCGATTGCCGGTGCTATGAATTTCATTGGCCGCGAGACGCTCTTTGGTCGCTATTGGGGCTGCACGGCGCATGTGCCCTATTTGCATTTCGAGCTGTGCTATTACCAAGCCATGGACTTCGCAATTGCCCACGGCCTCAACCGCGTCGAAGCGGGCGCGCAGGGCGAGCATAAATTGGCGCGGGGCTACCTGCCCACACCCGTCTATTCCTTGCATTGGATGCGCGAGCCGCGCTTTCACGAGGCGGTCGGCGATTATTTGGAACATGAACGGGCCGCCATGGATCAGGAAATGGAATTCCTCAGCAGCTTTGGCCCGTTCAAATCCGTTTCAATAGAAGAACAAGACTAAAGCGCGGCAAGCACGCTCTCGCCAGATGTCGCGCCAAACTCGCCTGGTGCAGGCTCTTCATGCGCACTTTGAATCACATTGTCATTTACAACAATCGCATAGCGCTGCGATCGGTCAAACAAACCCACAGGCGGGGCAGAGAATGTCATTCCCATCGCCTTGGAGAAAATGGCATCTGTATCGGCCAAGGTAATCAAGCCTGCTTGATCTGCGCCTGTTGCCTCTTCCCATGATTTTGTGACAAACGGGTCATTGACCGTCACACAAATAATCGCTTCGATGCCCTTTGCCATCAAATCATCCTTGGCGCGGATGAAACTGGGCACATGCGCCTTGTGACAGGTTGACGTAAACGCCCCGGGTACGGCAAAAATTACAACGCGTTTTCCCGATGTCAGGTCGTGCAAATTGACATCTTCGATGCCGTTTTCCGTCATGCGTTTTAATTTGGCCGCTGGTAGCGTGCCCCCCAATACGAGTGCCATCTTGAATTCTCCTATAATCACGTCCAATGGTAGATACCTATAGAGTTTCAAGACAAAGACAAGGAGCCGCACATGAAGAATATCATTGTTATCGGCGCGGGCCAAGCGGGCCAGGCCCTATGCACAGAATTGCGCGACAAAGGGTATGATGGTGCGCTCACGTTAATTGGTGCAGAAGCGGCTCTGCCGTATCAACGCCCCCCTCTGTCCAAGGCCTATCTCTTGGGCGAGATGGACAAAGAGCGGCTCTATCTACGGCCCAATACATATTACGACGATGCCAATATCACCGTGCGCACCAATGCGCAGATCAATCAGATTGATCCAGCCGCCAAGACCGTGATCATTGGGGGCGAGGCTCTGCCCTATGACAAACTCGCCATCACCACGGGCTCAACGCCGCGCCGTTTGCCGGCGGCCGTGGGCGGCGCCTTGGCGGGTGTCTTTACCATGCGTGATTTGGCCGACGTCGATGCGATGGCCCCGTATTTCAAAGCCGGCAAACGGTGCTTGATTGTTGGCGGCGGATATATCGGGCTTGAGGCCGCTGCCGTGGCCGCCAAACGTGGGGTGTCTGTCACGCTTGTTGAAATGGGCGATCGTATTTTGCAACGCGTGGCCGCGCCCGAAACCTCTGCGTTGTTTCGCGATATCCACACGGCGCACGGCGTAGACATCAAAGAGGGGACAGGTCTGCGCACCTTGCATGGATCCGATCATGTGACAGGGGCGACCCTATCAGACGGGCGCGAGATTGACGTTGACTTTGTCATCGCCGGCATTGGCATCACTCCAAATAGCGAACTGGCACAGGCCGCGGGTCTGACAATTGACAACGGCATTGCGGTCAACGCCCATTCGCAAACCTCTGACCCCGACATCTATGCCGCAGGCGATTGCGCATCCTTTCCATACAAAGAGGGGCGTTTACGCTTAGAAAGCGTGCCAAACGCCATCGACCAAGCGCAAAATGCCGCGCGCAACATGCTGGGCCACAATGAGGCGTATCATCCCAAAATCTGGTTCTGGTCAGACCAATATGACATAAAATTACAGATCGCCGGCCTGAACTCTGGGTATACAAACGTCGCAACACGCCGCGCCGAGGGTGGGGCCGTGTCCTTTTGGTATTTCAACGCAGATCAGCTGATCGCAGTCGATGCCGCCAATGATCCACGGGCCTATATGGTCGCCAAACGCCTCATTGAGGCGGGTAAAACGGTTGATCCCGCCACCATCGAGGATCCAAACACAGACCTCAAGGCGCTTTTGCGCGCATGAGAATTATCGCCGGCACTCACCGCGGGCGCGCCCTGACCCCTGTGGGACAAGGGGATGCGAACGCCCATTTGCGCCCCACCACAGATCGTATCCGCGAGACGATCTTTAACATCTTGATCGGGGGGCGTGTCGGCGTCGATTTACAGGATGCCGTGATCGCCGATGTGTTTTGCGGCACTGGCGCGATGGGCCTTGAGGCGCTGTCGCGCGGGGCGTCCTTGGCGCAATTTGTCGATAATGGCCGCGTTGCCTTGGGCCTTGTGCAACAAAACATCACCCTATTGAAAGAGGGCGATCGCAGCGCCGTGATCAAAGCCGATGCACGCCAGATGCCGCCGCTGAAAACACCCGCAGATGTCGTCTTTCTCGATCCGCCCTATGGCACGGGCCTCGGAGAGGTCGCGCTTGAGCGGATGATCACAACTCAAAGCCTGCGCGATGGCGCGGTGATTGTGTTCGAAGATAACGCCCCTGCGCCCGCGCTGCCAAGCGTGCAGATCTTGTATCAACGCAGCTAGGGTGGGAGGGTGTTCTGTTTTTTGCAAAAACGGCCCCATTAGGGGCCGCTGCGTTTGATGAATATGTTACGTTTGGGTCATTTGCGCGCGGCGGCCACAGCGGCCCGCGCATCTTCCACAAGCTGCGCCCCATAGAGGCCATCGGCAGTCACACTGGCGATCCATTCTTGCGTCACCTCTTCACCCAGCACTTGGAGCTGAGCGGTCGTATCCGCATCTAAGGTCGCGATTGCATTGCCGTCCTCTTGCATCAATTGGCGCCCTTCGGCATCGCCCGTATCATGCGCACGTCCGGCCCAAGCAGAGGCAAATTCACCAGAATTCGCATCAATCACCGCCTTGAGTTCGGGATCCAGCCCGTCGTAGACATCTTTGTTCATCGCCCAAATAAAGAACAAGTTATAAAACGCCTTGTCCCCCGCCACATCGGTGTGGCTATCCGTCAATTCGTTCAGCTTCAAAGATGGGGACATTTCCCATGTGATGACACCGCCATCGACAACACCCTTGGCCAAGGCCTCGGGAAATGCGGGCACAGGCATGCCAATTGGCGTGGCCCCAACTTTTTCCAACAGCTTGACCGCAGGGCGCGACGGGCCGCGTAATTTTAGACCGTCAAAATCCTCAACTGAGGAAATCACATCCCCCTTTTTATGAACAATGCCTGGGCCGTGCATGTGCACAGCTAAGACATGCACATCGGAAAAATCATCCATCAAATGCTTTTGCGCAAAGTTCCATGCGGCAACCGAGGCCTCTTCCCCCGATTTCGTGGTCATGAACGGCAGTTCCATCGCCTCGGCCTCAGGGAAGCGCCCTGGTTGATAACCTGGAATATACCACCCCCCATCAATCGCGCCATCGCGAACGAGGTCATACATATCTGGGGCTTTACCGCCCAATTGCATAAACGGATAAATCTCAACATTAATCCGGCCGTTTGACTCCGCTTCGACTTTTTCCGCCCAAGGCTCGATAAAGTATTTTGGATTGGCTGAATTGGGGCTGACAAAATGCTGAAAGCGTAGTGTCACATCCGCGGCCCAAGAGGCGCCCGCCGAAAAACTTGCCAAAGCGGCCAGCGTAAAGAGATGCTTCATAAGGTATGAACTCCTAGTTATTCTTAGTACGTGGGGTGGAATGTGCCGGCTGGGGAGAGCGTGAAAATCTCAAAACCGTTTGCCGTCACTCCGATCGAATGCTCAAACTGTGCAGAGAGGGATTTATCCCGCGTCACCGCAGTCCATTCATCGGCCAAAACCTTTGTTTCAGCTCGGCCAAGATTGATCATAGGCTCAATCGTGAAAAACATCCCCTCTTCGAGGACAGGGCCGGTGCCGGCGCGCCCATAATGCAGCACATTGGGCGGCGAGTGAAACACTCGGCCCAACCCATGGCCGCAAAAATCGCGCACGACGGACATGCGATGCCCCTCGGCATAGGTCTGAATCGCATGACCAATATCACCAAAGGTGTTGCCGGGCTTGACCATCTCGATCCCCTTGAACAGGGCGTCATGCGTGACTTGGATCAGCCGCTCTGCTTTGCGCGGCAGCGATCCGGCCACAAACATTCGGCTGGTATCTCCGAACCATCCATCCACAATCACAGTGACGTCGATGTTCAAAATATCCCCGTCTTTGAGCTTTTTCTCACTTGGGATCCCGTGGCACACAACATGATTGACCGAGATACAGCTCGCGTGCTGATACCCGCGATACCCAATGGTCGCCGAAGTGACCCCAGCGGCATTGACCATATCTTCAATTTTTTGATCTAGCTCTCCCGTGCTCACCCCTGGGGCCACATGCTGCGCGATATCATCAAGGATCTGCGCCGCCACTTGGCCAGCCGCGTGCATGCCGGAAAAATCAGCCTGATTATAAATATGAATGCCGTCCCGCGTAATCGGACCTTTATGTTTATATTCCAAGATGCCCTCGTCTAGATCGTTCGCCCGTCTTTACGGTATTTTCTGTGGTGATGCACCCTAGAATTTCCATTCAAACGTGAGTGCCGCACCCAAAGTGATCGTCTTTTCACTCACATCGAGGGAATTGGCCAGAATTTCAACCCCTGCGGCCTGCGCGATGCGCAGCGCTTGATAAAATTTGGGATCAATATCTTGGGCGCAGCTCAACTGAACACAGTCATTGCGCATCACCAAAAATAATATCGCGCAAGGCTGTCCAGCTCGCGCTAATTTCGCCAAAGTTTCCATGTGCCGACGCCCACGTTCCGTGACGGTATCGGGAAATTCCGCCCGTCCGGCCTGCCGTGAGAGTGAGACGCTTTTGACTTCGACAAGCTGCTCCTGATCCTCGCGCATCAGCGCAAAATCAGAGCGCCCCCCATCGGGGAGCTTGGGCTCACTGCGCATAGCGTCGTAGGGCCCAAAGATATTAGGCCCGCCCCCCGTCAACAGCGCCTCTTTCACCACTTGATTGGCCGCCATCGTATCAATCACGACCAAAGCGCCCGACGCGGCGCGCGATAGTTTCCAAGAGAAATCCAGTTTCTTGCGCGGATCGGGGGTGGGCATCACCCAAATCTCTTGGCCAGCCTCAGCCAAACCTGTCATCGCACCGGGGTTCGGACAATGAGCCACCGCAATGGTACCATCGGCCAATTCGATATCAGCCAAAAACCGTTTATACCGGCGCAACAGCGTCGCGCGCTCAAGAGGTGATTGAAACTCCATAATCGCGCTATATACCCATCATAGACACTTTGCAAAAGGACAGCTTATGACTCGCCACACCGCCGCTATGTTGGTTATCGGAGATGAAATCCTCTCGGGGCGCACCCGCGATGCAAACATGCATCACCTTGCAGGGCAGCTGACCGAAAAGGGCATCGACCTACAAGAAGTGCGCGTGATCAGTGATGACCGCACGGCGATCATCACGGCGGTCAACGCGCTGCGCACGGCCTATGATTTTGTCTTTACCTCGGGCGGCATTGGCCCCACGCATGACGATATCACGGCCGATTGTGTGGCCGCCGCGTTTGAGGCGCATATTGACGTGCGCGCAGACGCCCACGCGCTCTTGGCGGCGCATTACGCCGCGCAAAACAAAGAGTTCAACACAGCCCGCCAACGTATGGCGCGCATCCCAGACGGGGCGATTTTAATTGAGAACCCCGTCTCGATTGCCCCCGGGTTTCAAATGGAAAATGTCTATGTGATGGCCGGCGTACCGTCGGTGTTTCAAGCGATGCTCGCCTCAGTGTTGGCTCAAATCGCGGATGGCGCTCAGCTGATCTCACGCAGTATTCAAATACACATGGGCGAAGGCGATCTCGCCGCCCCCTTGGGGCAAATCGCCCTTGATCACCCTCAGGTGTCGATTGGCTCTTACCCGTTTCAACTCAATGGGCAACATGGGGCGAATATCGTTCTACGCTCTGCACAGATCGCAGCCCTTGATCTTGCCTGCACCGCCGTCGCGCAGGCCTTTGCCGCGCATATCTCATCTGGTGAATAACGTTAGACGTGTTATAAGTTTTCCAAAATCTACTTGCTCTATTGGATGACAATGCTGCGCAGTCTTATCAATTTGGTCGCACTGACCCTGACGCTTGTGCCGGCTGCCCACGCTCAAGAGCCGGCGTCACCGAGCGTTGTGGTCAAATCGCTAGTGGACCAAACCCAAGACCTTGCTAGCTTTAATCTTCCAATAGGGACGTGGTCGACGAAAGGCCTGCCCACGCAACAGATCAAAGGCATGCGCCGTGATCAAGTGCTCTTTTATGGGCAAAGTTTGGCAACCCCGCGCCAGATCCTCGCCCCGATAGAAGAGGCGCTGCGCGCCGACGGGTATCAAAGCCGCCTCGATTGCACGGATCGCATCTGCGGCGGATACGAATTTCAAAAAAATATCGATGCCCTGCCTGCTTCTGAGCGGCCAGTCGCCTTGTTCGATTTTGTCGCGCAAAGCTATATAAAACAGGACCGCGCCGTATTTTTATTGGCGTCACGTGCGGGCAACGATCTCGTCCTATACCGCGTGGATGTGGGCCCTCACACGTCCCAGCCCATTGAAATCACCCCGCCGTCTGTGCCCCAAACGCCAACAGACACAACATCCTTTATCATTCTGGATGGGCTGATTTTCGACGTCGGGCAAAAAAGCCTTGATATCAAAGACGACACCGCGATCAATCTATTGGTCAAGCGCCTCACGAGCGATCCATCTGCACGCATCATGCTTGTTGGGCATTCGGACAATCGCGGCGCATTGGAAACGAACATAGCTCTGTCCAGAGCGCGCGCAGATCAAGTGCGGCAGGTTCTCATCGATACCTATAATATAGATGCCGCGCGCATCGATGCCGCTGGTATTGGATTTCTTGCGCCGCGCGCCAGTAACACGACCGCTGAAGGCCGTCTTAAAAACCGCCGCGTTGAGGCCGTGTTTTTACAGCCCTGATCACCAATTATCTGGGCCTTTATCGGCAAAGCTATGCACAAGAAAGTCGATAAACGCCCGCACTTTGGGCTGTGTAAAGCGACCCGGGGGGTAGACCGCATAGATGCCCTGCGTCTCGAACGGCAAACTCGGGATCACATCCACAACTTCGCCGCGCTCCACCGCGGGCGCATATAGGAAACTTGGTAAATACGCGATACCAAGACCAGACTTGGCCGCATTCAGAAGGGATTGACCATCGTTGACGGTCAACCACGCCGTTGATCGGACATATCGCATCTCGCCAGTGGGGGATTTAATACGCCACGAATCTTGGGCCGATTGCGATGTATGATGTAGCAAGCGATGCGCATTGAGATCCTCAATCTTCATCGGACGGCCAAATTTTTGCAAATATGATTCAGACGCCACCAATCGAAAATGCGTTTGTGTCAGTTGCCGCGCTCTTAAAGAGCTATCTTCCAGCTCACCGACACGCACGGCCAGATCATACCCTTCTGAAATCAGCTCAACATAGCGGTTATTCAATTCAAGATTGACCGTCACATCCGGAAAGTCATGCAAAAAATCACCTAAGATCGGGGAGAGGTGATTCACACCGAAATCAGTTGCAACAGATACACGCAAAACACCCGATGGGGCCGATTGCATTGACGTGACAAGGGCATCGGCCTCAACCGCATCAAGCAAGACACGGCGCGCGCGATCATAATAGACCATGCCGATTTCTGTTGGGCTCACGCGGCGGGTTGTCCGATTGAGCAACCGTGCGCCCAAGCGTGTTTCCAAAGAGGAGACATGCTTTGACACTGCAGATTTTGAAATGCCCAGCTTGCGCGCCGCGTCGGTAAACCCGCCTTGGTCAATCACAGCCGCAAAGGCCTCCATCTCGCTTAATCTATCCATATCTCACCCGTTTCATCATAACAGCCTCTGATGAATGCTATGAAAATAGGGCGCAAATACGTCAGGCACACGACAATTCAGAGGATTTTCAAGAACTGTTATACAATGCGAAACAACTACAAAGTGACCGCTAAACGCACCGCTTGGTCAATGGCACGCTTGGCATCCAACTCTCCGGCCTCAAAGGCGCCGCCGATCACATGCGTTTCAATTCCCATCTGCGAGAGCGCGTCGCTCAGCGGGTCATAGCTGAGCTGACCGGCACAAATCACAACGTGATCCACACAAAGAACCTGCGCATCCCGCACCTCTTCGCCAAGGCTAATGTGCAAACCCTCATCGTCAATCCGATGATAATTCACTCCGCCCATCATGCGAACGCCCATCATCTGAAGCTCTTTTCGGTGGATCCATCCCGTGGTCTTGCCCAAGCCCGCGCCCACCTTGCGCCCCGAGCGTTGCAGCAAGGTTACTTCGCGCGCTGGGCTGGACGGCATAGGGCCCGCCGGATCGATCCCCCCGCGATGATCCTTGGGGTTGGCGATGCCCCAAAACTCCAACCAATGGTCCAAATCAGTGCTGTGATCGACCGGATGAACAAGGAATTGGGCCGTATCAAATCCGATCCCACCGGCACCGATGACGGCCACTTTGCGCCCAACCTCCACATTACGGCGCAACACATCGAGGTAACTCACGACTTTGGGGTGATCGATGCCGTCAATATCAGGGCGGCGCGGCGTCACACCCGTGGCCACAATCACAGCGTCATGATGCGCTAGATCCTCGGCCGTCGCCCGTGTTCCAAGCCGCGTGTCAATGCCCAACTGTGTGCGCGTCGCCTCGAGCCAATCAAGAAAGCCTTTGAACTCTTCTTTACCGGGGATCTGTGCGGCGATATTGAGCTGCCCACCAATGCGCGCCGAAGCGTCGTATAGCGTGACATCATGGCCGCGCTGCTTGGCCGTAAATGCCGCATAAAGCCCAGCCGGCCCCGCGCCGACCACCGCGATAGAACGCGATGTCGCCGCCTGAATCATCGGAATTTTCGTCTCAAACGCCGCGCGTGGATTGACCAGACAGCTTGACGTTTTGCCCGAAAA
>JBDNBY010000069.1:0-4970 GCA_039767595.1 Paracoccaceae bacterium
AGCAGGCCATGTCGATTGGACTTTTGGCATAGAGATGACCGGGTAAGGCAAGGTCCATAGCGCGCTCGACCTCCAAGAGGCGGCGCGGATCAATCCCCAGGATGAACGGCGCCATTGTTTCGATTCCCGCACGAATGCCCGGCCCATGTGCGGGCACATAGGTGTGACCCCAAGGCGTGCCTTCCCCCCAGCCGGTGAGGCCCGCATCTGTCTCAATCTTCACAAGCGTCGCATCGAGAACTTCGAATTTCAACCGCCCGCCGGAAAGCCAATAGGGGTGTTCCAGCGGGAGATCGACTTGGAAAACGGAAATGCGGGTGATCTTCATGGCGTCACCACAATGTTGCCCGTATGCTGTTTTGCGATGAAGGCTCTTTGGGCGTCTTGCAACGCCTCAAGCCGATAGGTGGCGGCCAATATGGGTTTGATTTCACCGCGTTCAATATAACCGATCAGATTTGGCATGATTTCAGGCGTAATGACAGTGGACCCCGTGAAGGTAAGATCCCGAAGATATAAAGTGCGCAGGTCCAAAGTGACCATGGGCCCTGCGATGGCACCCGAGCAGGTGTAGCGCCCGCCGCGTTCAAGGATGTCGATCAACTTGGGCCAATCAGGGCCGCCAACAATATCGGCCACGACGGTGATTTTATCGGCGCCCAATGCGGCGCGTAGGTTTTCAGGCGCGCGCGGCAGAACGCGGTCCGCCCCGAGCGCCGCCACATCGGCGTGTTTGGCCTCCGCGGCCATCGCGATCACGCGCGCGCCGCGCCGTTTTGCCAATTGCACCAGCGCGCCGCCAACCCCCCCGGATGCACCCGGCACCAGCAGGGTATCGGAGGCGGTGACATGGGCGCGGGTTAGCATTCCTTCGGCGGTGGAATAGGAGCAGGAGAAGGTCGCCAATTCTGCATCCGTAAGATCAGATTGAACGGCCAGCGCATTGCGCGCGGGCGTCACCGTGTATTGGGCAAAACCGCCATCGCGTTCGGACCCAAAGTATCCCGTTTTGCTCATATCATTCGGCGCATCTGGGTCCCGCAACCACCCGTCGGTGATGACCCGTTCGCCAATACGCCCGGCGTTAACATGTGCGCCAACGGCGACAATCTCTCCACAGACATCTGCCCCTTGAATGCGTGGGAAGGTGATGGGAGCGCCGCCCCAAGAGGGGTCGTCATCGCCAACCACGTCAAATCCGCCGCCCGTGGTCGCATCCGTCACGGTTTTGGAGTACCAGCCCGAGCGCGTGTTCACATCCGTATTGTTGAGCCCGCAGGCTCCGACTCGGATCAGCACCTCATCGGCGGCGGGCTCTGGGCGGGGCCAATCTCGGTGCAAAACCATTTGATCTATGTCGCCATGGCCCATTGTGACCATCGCAGTCATAGTTTTCGGTAGGGTCATGGCGCATCCTCTCTTGGTTTTAGGCTGTTGGGGTCATAGGCGGGTTCGGCAAGCACGCGGGCGGCGCGTGGGCTTCCATGAATAATGACTTCAAGCGCAGTGCCCGGCTCTGCAGCTTCCGGTTTGACATAGGCGAAAGCAAGGATTTTCCCGACTGTTGGGCCATAGGCGACCGAAGCGGTCGATCCAACAACCCGCCCATTGTGCAACACCGCCTCGCCGCCGTGACCATCCGCATGACCGTCAGGTTCAATTTCAAGATAGGCGCAGACCCAGGGCAGATCGGTGTTCAAGGTTTTATCGCGCCCGAGATAGGCCTTATCCATGCGTGCAAACCGCAGCACATTGGCTTCGGCCAGGGTGACCTCATTGGTCAATTCTCCAGCGCCTTTGAAGGCCTTTTCCATCCGCATCGCGTTCATCGCGAAAGAGCCGTAGTCGGCAATACCATAGGCCTCGCCGGCCGCCCAAAGCGCGTTATAAACATCGAGGCAGGCCGTGGCAGGCATGTGGAATTCCCAGCCTAATTCTCCGGCATATGACATGCGCAGGGCCCAAATTTCATGCCCTGCAACGGTGATCTGTTGCGCAGATAACCAACGAAAACCTGCGTTCGACAGGTCTGCATCTGTGCAAGAGGCCAATAGGTTTCTCGACTGTGGCCCGTTCAGCGACAGGGCGCTCCAATCATTGGACAGGGCTGTGATCTTTGCAGTCTCATTGCCGCGGTGATGGGCCAGATGATCCAGCAAGCGTTGCTCAAAGAAGGCGGCGCAAACAAGATAAAATTGATCTTCCCCCATGCGCAGGATCGTTGTCTCAAGTTCAATGCGACCGGCGCGGTTCAGCATATGGCTTAATGTGATCGACCCTACCTGTTGCGGCATTCGATTTGCGGTGAGGCGGTCCAGCAGCGCATAGGCATCCGGCCCCTCTATCAGTACTTTGGTAAAGGCGGTGACATCCATAATTCCAACGCCTTCGCGCACTGCCTTCACCTCGGCTGCAACCATGGCATCGACAGGGCTTCGGTTAAATGAATAATGATCCTCCTGTGCGATGCCCTTTGCAAAAAAGCGCGGACGTTCAAAGCCGTAGACTTCTTCATGCACGGCGCCTTTGGATTTCAAAAGCCCATATAACGCAGAGGGTTTAATCGGGCGCCCGGCCAAGCGATTGAGGTGCGGGAAAGGGATTTCATGGCGCAGGCAATAGTCTTCTTCGGCCTTCACGACCTGCCACTCTTTGGTTGCATAGCTGCCAAACCGGCGCGGATCATAGTCGCGCATGGAAATATTTGCAGCCCCATGCACCATCCAGCGCGCCAATTCGCGTGTCAGACCCGGGCCCCAGCCGATACCAATTTGTGTGCCGCAGCAGCACCAATAGTTGCGCACGCCGGGCGCGGGCCCAATCAAAGGGTTGCCGTCCGGCGGGTGGCTAATGGCGCCGTGAACTTCGCGCTGGATCCCCAAGTTTGCAAAGATTGGCATGCGGTTCATGCTTTCTTCGAGATAGGGCATGACACGGTCGTAATCGGCATCAAATAGCCAGTTTTCATAATCCCAAGGGCAGTGATCATGCCAGACGGAATTTGGATTTTCCTTTTCGTAAATCCCGATCAACCCGCGTTTCTGCTCCATTCGGATATAGCCGGACACTTTTTTGTCGTCGCGAATAACCGGCAGCTCGGTGTCCAAGCCCTCAAATTCAGGTACAGGTTCGGTCACGAAATAATGATGGGTCATAGAGGTCATGGGCAATTGCAGCCCGGACCATTCGCCCATCTGACGGGCATATGTGCCGCCTGCATTCACCACATGTTCGCAGATGATCGTGCCTTTTTCTGTCTCGACTTTCCAGTCACCCGATGGCTGTTGCGTAATGTTTGTGGCGCGGCAGTGTCTGATGATTTTTACGCCCTTTTGCCGCGCCCCTGTGGCCATGGCCATCGTCACATTGGTTGGGTCAACATGGCCGTCATCTGGCGTATGCAGCGCGCCCAGAACCCCGTCGAGATTGTAAAAAGGGTGAAGCTGCGCAACTTTTTCTGGGCCAACCAGGTCGATGTTGAACCCCAGCGCCCGCCCGACAGACAGGGTGTGGCGCAGCCAATCCATTTCATCTGCCGTATAGGCCAGTCGAAATGACCCGCAGCCATGCCATGTCACGGCTTGACCTGTTTCAGCCTCAAGCCCACCGGAATAGAGGCCAATATTGTAATCGACGCATTTTCCCAATCCAAAGCTGGATGTCGAATGCGTAATTTGGCCCGCCGCATGCCATGTGCTGCCCGATGTCAGCTCGGCCTTCTCAAGCAATACAGTGTCAGCGCCCCAACCCTCATGACCAAGATGGTAGGCAAGTCCGACACCCATGACGCCACCGCCCACGATGACAACACGCGCCTGCGTTGGAAAGTTCTGATCCAATGTGAAATCCCATCTTTGAGTCGTTTTTTTCTAGACAGGCTAATAGGACATAAGTACCATGGTCAACCATGAATGGGACAGATGTATCAAATACGATTCTGGAGCGCCTGGCCGGCGAATTGACAGATCTCACGCCTGAAGCGCGCAAGGCTGCAACATATGTGTTGGAGAATCCGCGCGATGTTGGCGTTTCAACTGTGCGTGAAATCGCACAGGCTGCGAAGGTAAAACCCAATACGGTCGTGCGAATGGCGCGGCAGGTTGGTTTTGACGGCTATGAGGACTTTCGCGCCCCCTTCCGCGACGCAATACGCCAGGGGGCTGCGGATTTCCCTGATCGCGCGCGCTGGCTGCAAGATATCCGCAAGACGGGTGATTTGGGGGGGCTTTATGCGGATATGGTGCAGGGGGCCCTGCGCAATATTGAAGACACATTTGGAAATGTTTCTGCGGACGATTTGAAAGCGGCGGCTGAGGACATTTGGACCTCAGACAGCGTCTATACTTTGGGTGTCGGCGTGAATAATTCCAGCGCTCGCAACTTCACCTATCTTGCCTCAACCGGCATGAAGCGCTTTCACGCAATTCCCAGGGCCGGTTCCAATCCAATCGATGACCTTGCCTGGGCCGGCAAATCTGACGTGCTTATTGCCATCACTTGCAAACCCTATCGCGCAGAGGTTGTGGAGGCGGTGAAGACCGCGCAAGCGCAGGGGATGAAAATCGTGTCCATTTCCGATAGCCCGGCCAGTCCAATCATTCAGCGCGCCACCCATGGGTTTGTAATTTCCTGCGACACGCCGCAATTTTTTCCATCCTCAGTCAGCACTGTCGCCTTGCTTGAAACGCTGCTTTCCTTCGTAATTGCGGTTGCGAGCGATGAAATTCCAGAACGGGTCGCCTCGTTTCACAAACGGCGACATGATCTCGGCCTCTACCATCCGGAGGGTAAATGACCCAGTCGATCCGATCCCTCGCGGCGCGCTATTACACCGACCCGCATGTTTTTAAGTTGGAGACAGGCGGGCTTTTGGCGCGCACATGGCAATTTGGCTGTCATGCGTCTGAACTGGCGCAGACAGGTGATTACGCAACCTTTGAGATTGCCGGAGAAAGCCTGTTTGCCATTCG
>JBDNBY010000070.1:0-2970 GCA_039767595.1 Paracoccaceae bacterium
CGGCCGTAAGCATCAACACATCCTCTGGCAACTCATCGCCCCAATCCTCGCAGCGCTCGATCAGGTCATATTCGTCCAGACGCTCGCCTTGTTCCTCCCAAGTTTCACCGAGATACAAGTTTACCCACGCCTTTAGCCGCATCGGGTCGCCCTTTGCGTTGAGAAAGTCCTGCACGCCCTGCGAAAGTGACGTCCAAGGCGAATAAAGCGCAGATAAGTGAAAACCCGCCACATTTCGCGTCGGATGGGTCGCAATCCACTCGCCATTTTTGACCGCGTTGTATCTTTTCGCGTCATCCCACAAACTGCCGCAATGTGGGCAAGAATAGTGCGCCGTGGAAGGGTCGGCGTCATGCCAGATGACGTTTTCCCACTTTAGCACCTGTTTTTCGCCGCAATCTTGGCACGGCACATGATAAAACCGCTTATCGCTCTCTGCGAACGATTTCTCAATGCGTGAAGCGCCTTTTTCGGTCGGCGTTGATACCAAAACGATCTTGCGGTTCCAGAATGTCGTTGATCGCTTCTTTGCAAGCTCTACTGGATCGCCCTCTGTGCCTGCCGATAGCGGGTAACGGTCGACCTCATCGCAAAGAACAACACGGATCGGCCTCGACGCCAAACCCGACGGGCTGTTTGCGCCCGCAATGCTGATATGACCGCCGCGAAAGACCTTGTGCAGCATTGTATTACCGCTGTCTCGGCTACGCGGGTCGGCGATAATCTTTGACAGCACATCCGTATCGCGGATCATCGGCGCGAGCCGCTCTTGTGACCAAGCCTTACTCATTTCCAACGTCGGCTGCACAACAAGCATCGGCGCAGCGTCTTGGTGAATATGATATCCGCAAATGTTGTTGATTAGCTCAGTCTTGCCAATCTGGGCGCTTGTCATAAGCACAACTTGCTCAATCTTTGGATCACTCACCGCGTCCATCATGCCGCGCTGATATTCGGCACGGCTCGTTGACCATTTGCCGGCCTCCGCTGACGCCTCTGCCGATAGCCTGCGATACTCGTCAGCCCATTGCGAGATCGTCAAATCAGGTGGCGGCGCTGCCGTTTTGAGCGCCTGCATCGTCACCATCTTCAGCATCGGATGACCTGATAGGCGTAACGACTTCGACCCGCATTTCCGCGAGTTCTGAAAGTGCGTCATTTACCCTCTCCTTCAATACTTGTTTCGCCTCCGCTAGATTACTTGCGGCCTGCGTGTCTGCCGCTGCGTTTGTCGGTATAGCCAATATCTTTGTGCGCATGTTCGCAACAACATCACACCAAGCCTTTTCCACATCAGAGGCAGGCAATAAACGCGCGGCCATTTGCTCGCGCTCCATCTCTGCCATATCAGCCTTGGCCTTCGTCAATCGCGCTCGGTGCGTCGCGTAGTCATCGCCAGTAGCAACGTCGCCCTTCACAGCGCGGTCACGCAAATAGCGCACATATGCGCGAACAACTGGCACAAGCTCATAGCGGCCACGCTCCTTGCGCGGTATCACGCCCTCGTTGACAAGCTGATTGATCCGCTGCGGCGTCAAGTCTAACAGCTTGCAAATTGTATCAAGCGGAAACGTCTGCGGTGCTGCCATCGCTCAACTCCTGATATGTTTTGCCGCTTTCCTCGTGGATCGCATCCTTGCCGGTGTACTCCTGCCAACGCTTGATGATGACGTCGCAATATTTGGGGTCGAGTTCCATCATGCGGCAGTCGCGGGCGGTCTTTTCGCAGGCGATCAAGGTCGAGCCGCTACCGCCAAATAGGTCAAGAACAATTTGGTTGTTGCGGCTGCTTTTCTCGATTGCATGTTGAGGGACCGCGACTGGCTTTTGGGTCGGGTGTCCCGTTTTTTCTGAGCCTTGCTGTTTGTTAATGCGCCAAGTGCTAGGCGAGTGTTGGCCCTTTTCAGCGTTAAACACATGTTTTCCGCGCGTAGCGTATGGGATTAACTCTGTGTCCCACGTCCAATGACGTTTCGTCAAAGACGGCATTGGGTCTGGTTTGCTCCAAACGCAAAACAAATGATGGTCAGACCATTCTTTCATCCACGCCCAAATGCGACCAGCCAAGTGATGAGACGTGCAAACATAAACGGCGCAATCCTTTGCCATTACGGCAAGGGCGCAGTTCAGTGGTGCTTCTATCTGGAACTTTTTGTCCCAATCCGCAGCCATCAAGTCTTTGTGCGCTTTTGAAACGTCTGCGGCAATTCCCTTGTTTTCGCTGCCGATGTTATATGGAGGGTCGGTGAACACCATGTCAGCTTTACGCCCATCCATCAACCGCTCCACCGCGTCGATGCTAGTGCTATCGCCGCACATCAGCCGATGCCGCCCCAGCAGCCACACGTCGCCCTCAACCGTGACGGGCACCTCTGGCGCTTCTGGCACCGCGTCCTCGTCGGTCAGGCCTTCCTCTACCGCTTCGGCCAATAATCCGGCGAGTTCCTCATCATCAAAGCCAGTGAGTGAAAGGTCAAAGTCAGCCTCGTTAAGCTCCTTCAGCTCAATCGCCAACATATCATCATCCCAACCCGCATTGAGCGCCAATTTGTTGTCTGCGATGACGTAAGCCTTCTTCTGCGCGTCGGTCAAATGCGCCAGACGCAAGCACGGAACCTCTTTCATTCCCAAGCGCTGCGCGGCCATCGTGCGCCCATGCCCTGCGATGATAACTCCCTCACCATCAACTAAAACAGGGTTCGTAAAGCCAAATTCCTTTATAGACGCGCAAATTTGCGCCACTTGCTCGTCGCTGTGCGTCCGAGAATTGCGTGCATACGGCACCAGTTGATCCGTATTAAGATATTCGATTTGGTGTTTCATTTGCATTTTGCCTTCTAAATGAAAGCGACCTTTTTCATTCTGTCGCTAGAAATAAATCGGGGTGCGAATTACCCGAGGGCCGTATCCGTCTGGAAGTACCTTTTTATTGTGGTACAGGCCACCTCAGACACAACATATAGTGCCATC
>JBDNBY010000071.1:0-8695 GCA_039767595.1 Paracoccaceae bacterium
CGTTTTATCAGTACCTTAAGCGGCGCGGCTTACCAAAACGGCATCCACTTTTTGAGCGGCGGCATCTTCGTCGCCGTTATCAACGGCTGCCATCTCGCGCGTCAACCGATCTAGCGCCGCCTCATAAAGCTGACGCTCAGAATAGCTTTGTTCGCGTTGGTCATCACTGCGATGCAGGTCGCGGACCACTTCGGCAATGGCAATCAAATCGCCTGAGTTGATCTTTTGTTCATATTCCTGCGCGCGGCGGGACCACATGGCGCGCTTGTTCTTAGCCTTGCCCTTGAGGACTTGCATCGCTTTTGACACGACATCAGGCGAGCTGAGCGTCCGCATGCCGACATCTTCTGCTTTGTTTGTAGGCACGCGCAACGTCATTTTGTCTTTGTCAAAGGCAATTACAAATAGTTCGAGTTCCATGCCGGCGATTTCTTGGGTCTCGATCGATACGATCTTGCCAACGCCATGTGCAGGATAGACAATAAAATCGTCAGGGCGAAAGCCGCTGTCAGAAGTTTTACTCATATTGGGTCTTCTCTTTTCACATCAGTGGTCAGGTTTTGCTCAGCTGTCAGACGGAAGAACACCGCAGACAGACACCTGTTATTCATTCAGACACTCTACATATCATAAAATTGCCTTGCTGAAAACCCCCGCGCTCTGGGCGTCAGCGGGCCAAGGTCATTCGGCAGGGTTAGCCGCCTTCGCCGGGTGTTTCTGAGAAGAGTTTCTCAAGTTTCCCTGTTTCGCCGTCGCGCTCTTCGGCGTCAGGCAATGGATCTTTCTTCGTCACGATGACTGGCCACATCTCTGCGTATTTGCGGTTCATCTCGACCCAAGGCTCCATCCCGGCATCAGTATCCGGCTTGATCGCATCGGCGGGGCACTCTGGCTCGCACACGCCGCAATCGATGCATTCATCGGGATGAATCACAAGCATATTTTCCCCCTCATAGAAGCAATCAACGGGGCAGACTTCTACACAATCAGTGTATTTACATGCGATACAGTTATCTGTGACGATATAGGTCATACGAGCTTTACCTTTTTTTCTAGCAACTGACATAAATCAGCCGCGCGGATCAATCAACTCCCGTGGCTCATCTTTTGGTGTCAAATCGACATAGAGCAGCTGCGCCTCTTTGGCGGGGCCTCGTTTTTGTGCAAATTCAAGCACTTCGACCACGCGCACGGTGCGGGCCTGAGTGAACGTCAGCACATCCCCCACGGCGATGGTCGCCGAGGGTTTTTTGTGTTTGACGCCGTTGATCCGAACATGCCCTTTTTCGATAACAGTCTGGGCCAATGCGCGGGTTTTGAAAAACCGCGCATGCCAGAGCCATTTATCAACACGCTCTTTGTCCAACGGATTACTTTTTCTGCGAAAGGCCCATCAGAGCGGCCGCAAATGGATTGTCGGGATCGATTTTCTTTTCGGGCTTTGGCGGTCTTGCGGCTTGGGGCCGCTTAGCTTTGCCTTTGGGCCCTTTGGCGTTTTGGCCGCCTTTGGCATGAGGCTTACCGCGCGGCTTGTCACCTGTGGTGCGGCGCTCTTGGCGTGGCTCCGGACGGCGTCCCCAACGGAAGGTGTAAAACACTTCCATCTCGGGCGCAGCCGCGGCCGCAACCTCAGTGGCGCTTTGCGGTGCGGCATCTTGATCCGGCTGCGTCTCCTCAGCTGGCACATCCTCTGTGGGCGTATCGGCGGTGGGCGTATCGGCGGTGGGCGTATCGGCGGTGGGCGTATCGGCGGTCTGCGCATCTGCCTCACTGCCCGCCTCTTGAGATGGCGCAGCGTCAGGGACATTTTCCGCCTCGACCGCTGTGTCAGACGCAGGCGCAGCCTTAACTTTTGCCCGCTCGTCCTTTTCGGCACTGTAGCCAAGACCCTGCATCAAATCGGCAAATTGCTCTAGTGTGGTGCCCGTGATCGAGAGCATGTCTGCGTTTGCCTCAAACCCAGCGCGCGTGTCTTGGGCGCGCAGCAAATCGGCGAGCCGCTCGAGCATATCCACGCGAATGGCGCGCTCACCGGCGATGCGGTAGCCGGACATTGTGTCGGCCTTGGGTCCGGCAAAACTCGTCGATGGCACTGTCACGACACCTGCAGGCGGCGGGGCGATAAAATCATCCAAACCTTGGGCCAGCGAGCTGAGCAAAACGCGCATCCGTGTCGGCGCAGGCTTTAACACAAGCGGCAGGAAAATCGTGAATTGACCAAAGCGCACCCCATGTTTGCGCAACAAGCCGCGCGCATCTTGGTCAAGGGCTTTGACATCATCGGCCACATCTTGGCGGCGAATGACACCGAAGTTTTCAAACAGCTGAAACGCAAACCCGCGTGCGAGGCCCGTCAGTGTTTCGTCATTTTTCATCGTCAAAAGCGGCTCGAACGCCGCGGCGATTTTTCGGTCAATGAAATGCTGAAGACGGCGCTGCACTTTATCAACGACATCTTGGCCGGCCAAGTCATCAACAAATGCCATGACGCGTGGACGATATGGATCCTCAGAGGCGACAATTTTGCCCACGGCATCGGTGCCCCACATTAAACCACCTTGGTCTGTGAAATCGATCTCTGTGTCCGGCGCGTTGTAAAACTTATCTGCGCGCAGGTGAAAATGCGGCACGAGCGCCTGCAGCGACGCTGTCTTTAACGTCTTGGCCTCTTGCCCTGAGGCATTTTGATCAGGACGGAAACGGAACCCTTCGAGGCGACCAACGAATTCTCCTTCGACGGTCACATCACCTTTATCATCTACATTGGCCAAGAGGGCCTCCTTCTGGTTTAAACGCCGCAACAGCACCGAGGTGCGGCGGTCAACAAATCTTTGTGTTAGGCGCGTGTGCAGCACATCTGACAATCTATCTTCTACAGATTGCGCCTCGGCACGCCAATGCCCTTCGTCTTTAACCCATCCACGGCGTTGTGCAACATATGTCCACGTCCGAATATAGGCTAATCGCTTAGAAATGGCATCTATATCACCATCTGGGCGATCTAGACGGTCGATTTGCCGTGCCAGCCAGTCATTTGGGATTGCACCGTCTTCGTGCAAAAAGTTGTAAATCTGGCTGATCAGCTGCACATGTTCACTTGGGCTGATGCTGCGAAAATCAGGAATGCGGCACACATCCCACAATAGGCGAATCGATGCCACATCCGAGGCACGGGCAAACACTTCGTCATCTTCGGCCGCAAATCGAAGTGTGCGCGCATCATCCGCTTCGCGCGCTTTGACCAGCCTCTCATGCGTGGGCGCCACATCGAGAGAGGCCAAAAGGGCGTCAACCGTCGCAAAATTCAAATCGTGCGAGCGCCAATTGATCCGCTGAATGGGGGTAAAGCGATGTTCCATAATCGCCTGCGCCATGCCCTCATCCAATGATGGCGCATCCCCTGTGACACCAAAGGTGCCATCGGACATGCCCCGCCCTGCGCGGCCGGCAATTTGCGCCAATTCATTGGGCGCCAAATCGCGCATTTTGCGCCCATCAAATTTACTCAGCGCAGAAAAGGCCACATGGTTCAAATCCAAGTTCAGCCCCATGCCAATCGCATCTGTGGCCACAAGGTAATCCACCTCGCCGTTTTGATACATTTCCACTTGGGCGTTGCGCGTGCGTGGGCTCAGCGCGCCCATGACAACGGCCGCCCCGCCCTTGAGACGGCGCAGCAACTCGGCAGTGGCATAGACATTATCAACCGAAAACCCCACAATCGCCGAGCGTGGTTTGAGCCGTGAGATTTTACGCGAGCCATCATATGTCAGCTGCGAGAGGCGCCGACGATCTAAAAACTCGACATCCTCAATAAGGGCGGCAATCACGCCGCGCATCGTATGAGCCCCTAAAAACACCGTTTCATGCACGCCGCGGGTATGAAGCATCCGATCGGTAAAGATATGCCCGCGCTCGGGATCTGCACAGAGTTGGATTTCATCGATAGCGACAAATTCCGCGCCGATATCTTGGGGCATCGCCTCGACGGTGCAAATCCAATATTTCGGCTTGGGCGGCACAATCCGCTCTTCGCCTGTGACCAATGCCACATTGAGCGCGCCGCGGGCTTTGACGACTTTGTCATACACTTCTTTGGCCAACAGCCGCAGCGGAAAGCCCATCACGCCAGAGCGATATCCAAGCATCCGCTCAATCGCATAATGCGTTTTACCCGTGTTGGTTGGCCCCAAAACTGCAATGATTTTCGACATCAATCGTATCCGTTCCAACCCGCGCGCCCGCACGCAGGCCTCATGTTAACCGCGTGCTCGCGCGCTATCTGTGCCTTGTTGTTGTCATTTGGACAAGACCTGTCTTATCTTTACGATCCAAATTGATAATTTTTCCCACTTTACTCAAGGGAAAGTGCCAGTTAGCCTAAGGTGAGCTATTATTTTTTTGAAATTTGACCTATGTATTGCGCAAAACAATTTATAATCGACGAGGACTTCTATGAGTACACTCCTAAATGAAGCGCTCCAAGCTGTGACCACCAAACTTGGGGATCAAGACCTGCCTGGAACGGTTAAATTCACTCTCAATGGTGAAGGCAGCATCGTTATCGATGGAGCAGGCGCACGTATTTCTGATGAAGAGACCGACGTAACGCTCAGCGCAGATCCAGAGGTGTTCAAAGATATCCTCGAGGGCAATCTTGGTGCGACAGGTGCCTTTATGACGGGGCGGCTCTCCATCGATGGAAACATGGGCATCGCCATGCAGCTGGCAAGCTATTTCTAATCTTTTTTGTGTTCAGTGAATTTTAAAAATGAATTTAGACGCCCCGTTTTTTGATGATATTGCACAGCGCCCTGAGGGCAGCGTGGTGACATGGCTCACCACGGGTGACAACTTGCGTCTTCGTGCGCTCTATGCGCCCGCCCCTGATGCTTGGGGTCTGGTACAAATCCATGCGGGCCGCACTGAATTCATTGAAAAATATGCCGAAATCATCGCGATTTTTCAATCCGTAGGCCTGAGTGTTGTTACCTGTGATTGGCGCGGCCAAGGCTTGTCTGATCGTGTACACAAAGATCCCAATATTGGCCATATCGATCAGTTTTCAGACTATCAACACGATGTGGTTGCAATGCGTGAATATGCCAAAAGCTTTGACGCAGACCTGCCTGAGTATGTCTTGGGCCATTCGATGGGCGGGGCCATTGCGTTGCGCACGATTTTGGATACGGCCCCCTTCAAAGCAGCTGGTTTTTCGGGCCCAATGTGGGGCATTGAGCTGCCTCAAATTGTCACGACGTTCTATCCGCTTGCCGTCGCGTTCTCGCGCATGTTTTATGGCCTGAATAAATATGCCTATGGCACAAATGAAATATCTTATTTGAAAAAAGCTGCCTTTGAAAACAATAACCTGACCTTTGACCGCGCGCAATTTGAGGCTCTTCGCCACCAAGTCCTCGCACATGACGAGCTCAACATCGGCGGCCCGAGTTTGAGATGGATTGATCAAGCGGTCAAAGAATGCCGCCAATTGGTCAATGCGCCGGCCCCCAGCTGCCCTTGCCTCACGTTTCTAGGGGACCATGAGAGTATCGTCTCGAGTGATGTCATCAAAAAACGACATGAAACTTGGCCCAACTCAGAGCTGGTGATTTTGCCGCGCACACAGCACGAAACCTTAATGACCGCCCCTGCAGAGCGCGACGCGACGATGCGCAAAATGATCGACCATTTCCGCAAGCACCGCTAACAGCCCTGTTACCGACGAATTGCCCTGTCACCCTTGCACTTCATGCAACGTCGGCTTAGCTGTGGGTACAGTTTACGCAAAAGGATGCTCGATGTTTACGGATAGTTTGAAACGCTTTGATGCGCGTGTGTTTGATGCCAACCTCTCAGGTGCGGATGATAACTTTGGGGATTTGCCTGAATGGGATTTGAGCGATCTGTACAAGGGCGAAGATGATCCTCAATTGGCCGCGGATCTCGAATGGCTCACCACAGAATGCGCCGGTTTTGCGCATGATTACGAAGGTAAGCTGAGCGCACTTGATGCCGACGGATTGCTGCGCGCAATCGAGCGCGACGAAAAAATCACAAATGTCGCAGGGCGTGTGATGTCCTTTGCAGGGCTGAGATATTATCAGCTGACCGTCGACAGCGGGCGGGCGAAATTCATGGCCGATTGCCAAGAGAAAATGACGATCGCGACGACGCCATTGGTGTTTTTCACTTTAGAAATCAATAAACTCGACGAAGATCACCTCTCGGGTCTATTTGCGCAAAATCACGCGCTGGCGCGGTACAAGCCTGTCTTTGATCGCATCCGCGCGATGAAACCGCACCAACTCTCAGATGAGCTTGAGCGGTTCTTGCATGACTTAGGCGTTGTGGGCGACGCGTGGGAGCGTCTGTTTGATGAAACGATCGCGAGCCTCACATTCGAGATTGATGGCGAAGAGCTGAACATCGAATCCACACTGAATTTCTTTACCCACAAAGATCGTAGCAAACGCGAAGCCGCCGCACACGAGGTCGCCCGCGTGCTCGGGCAAAACATCCGGACCTTTGCCCGCGTGCACAACACACAGACCAAAGAAAAGGCGATTTTGGATCAGTGGCGCAATATGCCCACACCCCAAAGCGCGCGCCATTTGGCCAACCATGTCGAGCCAGAGATCGTTGAGGCCCTGCGCAATGCCGTGGTCGCGGCCTATCCTGATTTGTCGCATCGCTATTACAAGCTCAAGGCAAAATGGCTGGGGCTAGAAACGATGCAAGTTTGGGATCGCAACGCCCCCCTCCCTATGGAGAGCGACCGCGTGATCCCGTGGCACGAAGCCCGCGAGATTGTCCAATCTGCTTACGGCGAATTTGATCCACGCATGGCCGAACTCTCTGAGCCGTTCTTTGACAAGGGCTGGATCGATGCCGCCGTCAAACCCGGCAAAGCGCAAGGCGCATTTTCCCACTCCACCGTCACCAATGTGCATCCCTATGTTATGCTCAACTACATGGGCAAGCCGCGCGATGTGATGACCTTGGCGCATGAGTTGGGCCACGGTGTGCATCAACGGCTGGCATCCGATTTGGGCGAGCTGCTGTCCTCAACCCCTCTCACTTTGGCCGAGACGGCCTCGGTTTTTGGCGAAATGCTGACCTTTCAAAAACTGCTCGCGGGCGCCAAGGATGCCAATGAAAAACGTGTTCTTTTGGCTGGTAAAGTCGAAGATATGATCAACACAGTTGTACGCCAAATCGCCTTTTATGACTTTGAATGTAAATTGCACGCAGCGCGCGCGCAGGGCGAGCTGACAACCGATGACATCAATGCACTTTGGATGTCTGTCCAAGCCGAGAGCCTTGGCCCCGTGTTTGAATATATGGATGGGTACGAGACGTTTTGGGCCTATATCCCCCACTTTGTGCACACGCCCTTTTATGTCTATGCTTATGCCTTTGGCGATGGGTTGGTGAATGCGCTCTATGCCGTTTATCAATCAAACCCCGAAGGCTTCCAAGAGAAATACTTTGATCTCCTCAAAGCGGGCGGATCAAAGCATCACTCTGAATTACTGGGCGCCTTTGGCCTTGATGCCGCCGATCCTGCGTTTTGGCAAAAGGGGCTCTCGATGATTTCGGGCATGATCGATGAGTTAGAGGAACTCGATCGCGCAGTAGAGTAATCCCCCAAACAACACCATAAAAGTGTACGCATCTCTTGACATGCGCATCAGACGCTCCAGTTATGACTCACAATAACGATGGAGTGTCTGATGAAAACGTGGATTGCCGCCCTAGGGTTTACAACACTTAGCCTCAGCAGCGCCTATGCCGAAGGCTTTGAATTTGCCTCGATTGACGGGGGCTCCCTGTCGTTGGACCAGTATCAAGGCGGGCCCGTGTTGATCGTCAATACGGCCTCGGAATGCGGTTTCACGCCCCAATACGCCGGCATGCAAGAGCTCTATGAGACGTACAAAGACCAAGGCCTCACAGTGCTCGCCATCCCCTCTGATGACTTCAAACAAGAGCTGGCCTCAGCCGAAGATGTCAAAGATTTCTGCGACGCGCAATTTGGCCTCACGTTCCCAATGACGGATATCACCCATGTAAAGGGCAGCCAAAGTCATCCCTTTTATCAATGGGTTAAGTCTGAAACTGGATTTGAACCAAAGTGGAATTTTTTCAAAATTCTACTCGATGGAGATGGCAAGGTCGCTCAAACATACACATCCTTCACTGCGCCCTCATCAAACAAGATCAAGGGCGACATTGAAAAACTCCTCCCCGCTCAGGGATAGAGATTACGCATCCTTAGGGGTGACCCGCGATTGCGGCTATATGGCGAGCCAGTCGCGTAGGCAGTCCGTGACCAAATCGGGGGCCTCCCACGTCGGATAGTGGCCAACCTCGTCTAATAAATAAAGCCGCGAATTGAGCGCCAACTCCGCCGTCAACTGAATGCGCTTTGTAGGCAGTATTGGATCCCGCCGCCCTGCGATTACGGCACATGGCATTCGAAGTTTGCGCAAAAGAGATTGCAAATCTGTGCGCCGCTGCAGCAGCCGCACATGCTCGAGCACCCTTTGTTCGCCCAATCGATAGGCCATGGCATGGAGCGCCCCAAAAAGCGGGTTTTGATCAAGTGATGTATCCGCCTCAACACCCAACGCATAGGCCAGCTCATGACGCACAGCAAAGTCGAACCGACCAGAGCGGATATCAATGATCC
>JBDNBY010000072.1:0-12251 GCA_039767595.1 Paracoccaceae bacterium
TGATTGTCGATCTATGGGGCTCGGCCACGATGCGCACCGCGGGCGAGGAATTTGCCATGGCGCTGCATTTGATCGGCGCCCGCCCCCTATGGGACGCAGGATCCGAACGGGTGAGCGGCTTTGAAATCCTGCCGCTTGCCGAAATTGATCGTCCGCGCATTGATGTGACGCTGCGGGTCTCTGGTCTGTTTCGCGATATCTTTCCCAACCTGTCGAGCTTTTTCAACCAAGCCGTCAAGGCACTGACCGAGCGCGATGAGGCCCCTGATTTCAATCCCTTTGTCGATGTCGAGAAAACCGCGCGCGTATATGGCCCCAAGCCGGGCATGTACGGCCTTGGCATCACCGAGGGCACAGATTATTCCGACAGCGCCCGCCACAGCGCCGCGCAAGCGTGGCTCGCCGCCAGCAGCTATGCCCTCAATGGCGATGAGGCAATCCGCGACGACGCGGGGATCCAAGCGCGCGTCGCCCGCTCTGACAGCTTTGTCCATATCCAAGATATGCGCGAGACGGATATCTTGTTGTCCTTTGACTATGCCGCGCACGAAGGGGGCTTTGCCGCCGCCAAAGAGGCGATGGGCGGCACGGCCGCGCTCTATCATATGGACACATCTGACCCCACCGCGCCCAAGGCCCGCGCCCTGTCAGAGGAAGTCGCCCGCATTGTGCATGGCCGCGCGACCAATGCCACATGGCTGGCCGGCATGCAAAAACACGGGTTTCGCGGGGCCGCTGAAATTGCCGCCACGCTCGATCACCTCGCCGCCTTTGCCCATTTGGCGCAAAACGTGCCCAGCGCCTTGATCGACGCCTACTTCGAGGCAACTCTCGATAATGACCAGATCAGCGACTTTTTGCGCGAGACTAACAAAGAGGCGTTTGACGCCATGTGGGATCAATTCCGCGCCTTGCGCGAGCAAGGCCTGTGGGACACGCGGCGCAATTCAATCCTCGCCCGCATGGACGCGCTCACATGACCCTCGCCTCTACACGCCCCGCCGCCAAAGGATGGTGCCCCGATGCCTATCGTCCGATGGCCTCTGGTGATGGGTTAATCTTGCGGCTGCGCCCCCGCTTTGGCACCTTAAGCCCAGCTCAATTCTCTCTTCTGGCAGATTTAGCTGAGCAGTTTTGCCACGGCCAAATCGAACTCACCTCGCGGGGCAGTTTGCAATTGCGCGGTCTATCGGCGGAGGATATCGCCCCCCTCCAAGAGGCCTTGCGCGCAGCAGGTCTGATCGATAGCAATCCCCAAACAGAGGCAAAGCGCAGCGCAATTTTCGCCTCCCATGCCTCTGCCCCTCAGGCGGATGCGACGATTGCCGCGTTTTATGCTCGCTTGGACGAGCTGCCCGATCTGCCGGCAAAGTTCTGCTTTGGATTTGATTTCACAGGCTTGGACCAGTTGGGCCTTGATGCATGCGACATCGTGATCCGGCACCCAGAGCCGAATGCGATCGACGCGGCGATCGAGACAGCCCACTGGTTTATGCGTACAGGCGGCGCGGAGGTCAAACGCATGCGACACCATGACGCCCTTCATAGCGCCCCTAGTCCGATCGCCCCCCCGACAAGTCATACGCCCCAAGTTGGGCACGGCACACAGACCATTGCCGCCGCCCCCTTCGGCCTCCTCAGCAGTGCCACTCTTCGTGCACTTGGCGCTGCCGTCTATGTTCGGTTCTGTTATGGTCGGCGCATATTAATTGAGGGTACTGCACCGCAGGGCAGTGACTTGATCACAGATCCGTCGCATCCCCTGTTGCGCGTTCACTGCTGTGCCGGTGCCCCGCAATGCACCGCTGCACAAATCGAAACACGTAGATTTGCCGCACAGATTGCCGAGGCAAGCACAGGCACCCTCCATATCTCAGGCTGCGCCAAAGGATGCGCTTATCCCCATACTGCGGATGTCACGCTGGTCGGTCAAAACGGCGCTTTTGATCTTGTTCGAGGCGGGTATCCATGGGATGAGCCCCATGAGACAGGCCTGAGCGCCGAAGATATACTCAGCCGTGAGGAATTGACTTAAATGCCCTATACCTATGAAAAAGACGGCGCTGCGATTTACCGCGACAGCTTTGCCACCATTCGCCGCGAGGCTGATCTTGCCCGCTTTGACGCGGATGAAGAAGTCGTCGCCGTGCGCATGATCCATGCCGCAGGGATGGTCGATCTGGCCCCGCATATCCACTTCTCAAATGGCTTCGTGCCAGCCGCGCGCACTGCGCTTGAAAACGGCGCGCCTATCTTTTGCGATGCGCGTATGGTCTCTGAGGGGATCACGCGCAAACGCCTGCCCGCGGATAATGAGGTGATCTGCACGCTGTGGGCCGAGGGCATTCATGATCTAGCCCGCGAGATGGGCAACACACGCTCCGCCGCCGCTCTGGAATTGTGGCGCGACCGGCTCGAGGGCGCTGTTGTCGCCATTGGCAATGCCCCGACCGCACTGTTTCACCTGCTCAATATGCTAGAGGATCCGACATGCCCGCGCCCTGCGGCGATCATCGGCTGCCCAGTGGGGTTCATCGGCGCGGCCGAGAGCAAAGACGCCCTATGGGCGGACAACCCCGTGCCCAATTGCATCGTCCAAGGGCGCCTTGGCGGATCTGCCATCACAGTGGCTGCGATCAACGCGATCGCCAATCGGATGGAGTGACCCATGATCTACGGCGTGGGCCTTGGGCCCGGTGATCCCGATCTCATGTCCGTCAAAGCGCGCCGCCTCATTGAGCGTGCGCAATATGTGGCCTATTTCCACAAACGCGGCCGCACCGGCCACGCACGCAGTATTGTCGAGGGGCTCTTGCCCGACGGCTGCGAGGAATACGCGATGGAATACCCCGTGACCACGGAAATCCCGATCAGCGATCCGATGTATAACGGATCCCTTGCGCCCTTTTACGATGATTGCGCAATGCGCTTGGCCGCTCGGGCGGCGCGCGGCGACGATGTCCTGATCCTATGCGAAGGCGACCCATTCTTTTACGGCTCCTTTATGCATCTCTATGAGCGGCTCAAAACCCATCACGAGGTGCAAACCATCCCCGCCATCACAGGCATGTCAGGCGCCTATACCGCCACAGGCCTGCCGATCACATGGGGCGATGATATTATGACCGTGCTTATGGGCACTTTGGATCAAGAGACCCTCACGGCACAGGCGACCCACTCAGATGCGCTGGTGATCATGAAAATTGGGCGCAACTTGGCCAAAGTGACTGCCGCGCTCAAAGAGGCCGGCAAATATGACGCGGCATGGATTGTCGAATATGCCACGCAACCTGCGCAAACCGTTCAAAAGCTTGCCGATTATGGCGACACCGCCCCCTATTTTTCGATCATCTTGGTCCATGGACAAGGACGCCGCCCATGACGCAGAATGGATGGCTCAAAATCATCGGCATCGGCCCTGGGGATGAGGCGCTCATCACCCCCCAAGTGACCCATGCCATCGCCGAGGCCACCGATGCCATCGGCTATATCCCGTATATTGAGCGGGTTGCGCAAAACGCAAATCTCACATTGCACCCCTCGGATAACCGTGTTGAGATCGAGCGCGCGCAGCATGCCCTCGAACTGGCTGCCTCAGGCCGCCGCGTGATCGTCGTCTCCTCTGGGGATCCTTCGGTCTTTGCCATGTCCGCCGCGGTCTATGAAGCCGTCGAAAACGGTGATCCCAACTGGCGCGATCTCCAGATCGAAGCGCTGCCTGGCATCACAGCAATGCTCGCCGCCTCTGCCGCCGCAGGCGCCCCCTTGGGCCATGATTTTTGCGCCATTAACCTCAGCGACAATCTCAAACCATGGTCCATCATCGAGAGGCGCCTGCGCCACGCCGCGCGCGGTGATTTTGCCATGGCGTTCTACAATCCACGCTCTAAATCACGGCCCGAAGGCTTTGCAAAAACGCTTGAAATCCTCAACCAAGAATGCGCCGATAGACGCCCCATTCTCTTTTGCCGCAATGTCTCACGTCCCGATCAAACCATCACCTGCCTGCCCCTCAACGAGGCCACGCCGGATATGGCCGACATGCGCACATTGGTGATCGTCGGCACCTCGCACACGCGGATCATCTCGCGCCAAGGGGTGCCGATCATCTACACCCCGCGCTATTACAATGAGGATTAACAGCGGCCAATACGATGCACCGCCCCTCCTCAACTTTGTTTTTCAAATACTCAAAAAGACCCGCTCATAAACCTGCGCCACCGCCGCCTGAGTGCGCAGCCACCCATTCAAGAGCCTCTTGCGCCGAGAAGGTCTCGACCCGTGCGGGCACAGCGGGGCGGTCGATCATAATAACCTGTTTGCCCAAATCGCGCGCCGCATCGATTTTTGAACGCGCCCCAAGCCCGCCTGCATTTTTCGACACGATCACATCAACGCGGTGCTTGCGCATCAGCTCCACGTCATCGTCATACTCAAATGGCCCGCGCGAGATGATGCTCACATGATCCGGCAAGAGTGGTTCGGTTTTGGGCGGATCGACCAGCCGCAGGATATAGCGATGCTGTGGCTGTGCGGCAAATTGGTCGATATGCATGCGGCCAATCGCCAAAAACACCGTGCGCCGCCGCCCAACAAGCGTGGCGACCGCCGCCTCGATGCTTGGCACACTGAGCCAGCGATCCCCCGCTTGGGCCTCCCATGCGGCCCGCGTCAGGGCACACAGGGGCCGGCCGGTCATCGCACAGGCCCGCACGGCATGATCACTCATCTGCGCGGCAAAGGGATGGGTGGCATCCACCACATGGGTGATCTGCTCTTGGGCAATGTAATAGGCCAAGCCTTTGACCCCGCCAAATCCCCCCACACGGTGATCAATCACTTGTGGTTTCACACGTTCAACGCGCCCTGCATAGGAGATGGTTGCACTCACGTTCATTTCCGCGCACAAATACGCCAATTGAGTGGCCTCTCGAGTTCCGCCCAAAATCAACAATTTTGCATCTGAAAGATCTGGCATGAGCAAAGCGCACCCTTGGTTGACCATCATCGGTATTGGTGAAGATGGGCTTAGCGGAATTGGACCGCAGGGCCAAGAGGCCATTGCACAGGCCAAAGTGATCATGGGCGCCGCGCGGCATCTTGAATGCCTTGGGCCCACATCGGCCAAACAGGTCACATGGCCCGTCCCCTTTGCCGATGGCATCCCTCAATTGATGGCCCATGCACCAGAGCCTGTGGTCGCCTTAGCCTCGGGGGATCCGTTTTGGTTTGGGGCCGGCACGAGCCTGACCAAGACCCTCGACCGCGGCGATTGGACCGTGATCCCCAATCGGTCAAGCTTAACGCTGGCGGCGTCGCATCTGGGTTGGCCGATTGAACAGATCGATACATTTGCCTTGCATGCCGCCCCGTTTGAAAAGCTGCGCTTTGCCCTGCAACCCACGAACAGTAAAGGTAAAATCCTTGTTACCTTGCGCGATGAGGCTGCGGTGGCTGAGCTGGTGGAATTTTTGGTGCGCCACGGGTTTGGCGCCGCGCGTCTTCATATTCTAGAGGCTTTGGGCGGCGCACGCGAGCGTGTGCGCGTCTATGAGGCCGAAGCGATGGGCGCGGATGACTTTGCCCATCCTGTGATGGTCGGCATTGATCCGCAGGGCTGCGCCGCGCTTGGCCTGCCCTTGGCCTCAGGGCTGCCGGATGAGCTATTTGATCATGACGGGCAAATCACCAAACGCCCCGTGCGGGCGATGACGCTCTCGGCCTTGGCGCCGCGCGCGGGCGAACGGCTGTGGGACATTGGCGGCGGCTCTGGCTCGATTGCGCTCGAATGGCTGCGCACGCATCCCTCAAATACAGCCGTGTGTTTTGAACGCGACGCGGCCCGCGCCGAGCGTATTGGGCACAATGCGGCCGCCTTGGGCTTGGCGCATTTAGAGATCTCCCACGGCAGCGCGCCGGAGTGTCTTGAGGATCACGCCGCGCCTGATGCGATTTTCATCGGTGGCGGGCTGAGCGCCCCGTTGCTTGAGACTATTTTCAATCGCTGCGCTGGTGCGCGCCTTGTGGCCAATGGTGTCACGCTTGAGGCCGAGGCGCTCTTGGCGCAATGGCACGGCACGCATGGCGGCACGTTGATGCGTATTGAGATCGCCCAAAGCGGCCCAATCGGACGGCTGCGCGGATGGAAATCCGCCTATCCGATTGTGCAATGGAGTGTCACAGTGTGAGACATGTTGCGGGGTTTGGCTTTCGCCAGTCGGCCAGTGTGGACAGCCTGTTGGACGCCTATCGCGCAGCATCGGCGCAGATCACCGGCGCCGTGAGCGCGGTGGCCACGGTGGCCGATAAATCAGGCCATCCCGCCTTTGTCGCAGTCGCCCAACAGCTGGATCTGCCAATTTTGGTCGTGGACCAGCGCGATCTTGTCGCCCAAGGCGTGCGCAGTTATAGCCAAACCTCCCTAAAGACATACGAAACCCCCTCTGTGGCCGAGGCATCCGCCCTTGCCGCCGCGGGCACATCGTCGTATCTAGCCGGCCAAAGAGTGATCTCACACGATCGGCGGGCCACCTGCGCCATCGCCACCACCGCGCGCAATACAGGAGAGCGTTCATGACAGTGCATTTTATCGGCGCAGGCCCCGGTGCCGCAGACTTGCTGACCTTGCGCGGGCGCGATTTGATCGCAGGGGCGCCTGTGTGCCTTTATGCGGGGTCCCTTGTGCCCAAAGAGATCCTCGGCCATTGCCCCAAAGACGCCAAGATTATCAACACGGCGCCGCTTGATCTTGATGCGATCATGGATGAAATCCAAGCGGCCCATGACGCAGGCCTTGATGTGGTGCGGTTGCATTCTGGGGATCTGTCTGTCTGGTCCGCGATGGGCGAGCAATTGCGCCGCCTGCGCGCGCGCGGCATTCCCTATTCGGTGACACCCGGTGTGCCCTCCTTTGCGGCGGCGGCGGCCACCTTGGGGGCCGAGCTGACGCTGCCAAACATTGCACAATCAGTGATTTTGACCCGCACGCCTGGGCGCGCGTCCTCGATGCCCGATGGCGAGACATTGGAAAACTTTGCCCGCACCGGCGCCACTTTGGCCATTCATCTGTCGATCCAGAATTTAGCATCGGTGCAAGAGGCGCTGATCCCGCAATACGGCGCAGATTGCCCTGTGGCGGTGGTCTACCGTGCCTCTTGGCCAGACGAGCGGATCATCCGCTCCACTTTAGAGAACATCGCCAATGATATGAAAGACGGGATCGAGCGCACGGCGCTGATCCTTGTGGGCCGCGCTTTGGCGCAAGAGGGCTTTGACGAGAGCTGTTTATACGCCGGTGATTATGATCGCCGCTACCGCCCCCAAAGCGCCGATAGCCCATGGAGCAGTTGGACCCCAGATCATGACTAAAGGTATTCTCATTTCGGCCCCCTCCTCGGGGACGGGCAAAACGACGGTGATGCTGGGCCTCTTGCGGGCGCTGGCCGATCGTGGATTGAATGTGCAGCCGTTCAAAAGCGGGCCAGATTATATCGATCCCGCCTTTCATTGGGCGGCCGCTGGACGGCCCTCGTTTAACATCGACACATGGTCAATGGATGAGGGGCTTCTGGGGGCGATTGCCACCCAAGCGCAAGATGCCGATATCGTCGTTGCCGAGGGGTCGATGGGTCTGTTCGACGGGGTGGCCACCCGCGGGCAGGCTGGCTTTGGCAGTAGCGCTGAGACCGCGCTGACCATGGGCTGGCCCGTCGTGTTGGTGATCGATGTCTCGGGGCAAGCGCAATCCGCCGCCGCCACGGCGATGGGGTTCAAAGCCTATAATCCGCAGCTGCCCTTTGCCGGTGTGATCCTCAACCGTGTGGCAAGCCCGCGACACGAGCGTCTGGCGCGGCGCGGATTTGAGCATGTGGGCATTCCCGTCCTGGGCGTCTTGCCGCGCCGCGGGGATTTGGCCCTGCCCGAGCGGCATTTGGGATTGATCCAAGCGATTGAGCATCCCGATTTGCAAAGTGCCATTGCCACCTATGCCGCCTTTTTGACCGAGCATGTGGATATAGATGCGATCTGTGCGGCGGCGGCGAACGGCCCTGCCCCCGCGGCGGGCCACTTGCCACGGCCACCGGCACAGCGGATCGCGATTGCCAAAGATGCCGCCTTTTCCTTTGCCTATCCCCATCAGCTTGAAGGGTGGCGCACGGCCGGGGCGCAAGTGATGCCCTTCTCGCCTTTGGCCGACGAGGCCCCTGATCCCACGGCCGATTTGGTGTGGTTGCCCGGCGGCTATCCCGAGCTGCACGCCGCGCAATTGGCGCAGGCCCACACGTTCAAGGCGGCCTTACGCACGCATGCGCAGACCAAGCCCGTGCACGGAGAGTGCGGTGGCTATATGGCCCTTGGCGCGGCGCTGATTGATAAAGAGGGGCAGTCGCATGAAATGGCCGGCCTCTTGGGATTGGTCACCTCGTATGAAAAGCGTAAATTTCACTTAGGCTATCGTCGCGCGGTGCTGACATCACCCGCGATTGGCTATGAGGCTGGCACGGCCCTACGCGGTCATGAATTCCATTACTCCACGATCGTCGAGCAGCCCGACGCCCCCTTAGCGGATGTTTTTGACGCCGATGGCAACACTGTCCCCGAGACCGGCTCGCGCCGCGATCATGTCACGGGCACATTCTTTCACCTCATCACACAGGAGCGCACATGAGCGACCTTGGCCGTACTGGACACGTCAGTTTCGTCAGCTCTGGCCCCGGCGATCCCGAACTGTTGACCGTGCGAGCAGCCAATCGGATCAAAGAGGCGCAGGTGATATTATATGATGACCTCGCGGCGGGGCCGATCCTTGATCTTGCGCCGGCCAGCGCCGAATTGATCGGTGTGGGCAAGCGCGCCGGCCGCCCCTCGCCCAAACAACATCATGTGAGCCAATTGCTCGTCGATTATGCCAGCGAGGGGGATCGCGTGGTGCGATTGAAATCGGGCGATTCGGGCCTTTTTGGCCGGCTCGAGGAAGAGATGGACGCGCTTGATGACGCGCAGATCCCCTATGAGATTATCCCCGGGGTCCCCTCGCCGTTGGCCGCCGCCGCCGCCGCAGGCATCCCCCTGACGCGCCGTTTGTCGGCACGAAGGGTTCAGTTTTTCACTGGCGCCGATATTCGCGGCATATTGCCCGATGATGCCAATTGGGCGGCTCTGGCTGATCCCAAGGCGACCACCGCGATCTTTATGGGAAAGAAAAGCTTCCCCACGCTCTATCAAGGCCTGATCGCCCATGGGCTGAGCCCCGATACCCCTGCATTGATTGCCCATGCCGTCAGCACGCCCGATCAAACGATCACACGGATGAGCCTTGGGGATCTCAACACCCATCTATCGCAAGATGACAGCACAACCCCCGCGATGATCCTTTATGGCCCCCTCAAGGACCGCGGATAGATGCAAGAGCTGATCCTCATTGGTATTGGCACAGGCAGCCCTGCGCATTTGACCCAAGAGGCGCGCGCCGCGATGCACCGCGCCGATCTAATCCTTGTGCCGCATAAAGGAGAGGGCAAATCGGATCTGGCTGACCTGCGTGTGTCGATTGCGCATGCCGAATTGGGCGATGCGGCCAAGCTGACCTTTTTCACGATGCCGCAGCGCGATCCACATCCGGCAGATTACCATGGCGAAGTCATCGCGTGGCACCATGCGATCTGCGATCAATGGCGCGCGGCGGCCGGCGCGGCGCAGTCGGTCGCGCTGTTGGTCTGGGGCGATCCCATGCTTTATGATAGCACGCTGCGCATTGCCGAGCGGCTCGATCCACAGCCCAACATCACCGTTATTCCCGGGATTACCGCGATCCAAGCGCTCTGTGCGGCGCATCGCATTCCGCTCAATGACATTGGCGCCCCTGTGATGATCACCACAGGCCGGCAATTGCGCGATACTGGATTTCCAGCGGGCTGCGACAGCGCGATCTTTATGCTGGATGGTCAGTGCTCGTTTCAGCATCTCCCGCAAGAGGCCTATGAAATTTACTGGGGGGCCTATTTGGGCATGGATAATCAAATCCTTCATCATGGCCGCTTGAGCGACGTCACAGGCGATATCATCGCCCACCGCGCCGCCGCGCGGGCCGATCATGGCTGGATCATGGATATTTATCTCTTGAGACGCTTAGCGCCCTAACGGCACGTCAAAGCGCAGCTGGAACGTCTCCATCCCTGGGTTGGTGTCTGCCAAATCCGCATTCGACCGATGATCCCCTGACAAGGCCACACGCATGCCATTGTCAAACTCATACCCGATCTCCAGCGACGAGCGGAATTCAAGCGTCATGCCCAGATCAGGGCCATCGCCGCGCTCATAGGCCCCCGGCATGAACGACATCGAAAAAAACGTGCCGCCCGCCTCGCCATCAAAATCACCAAGGTATTGAACACCTGCGCCATACCATGTGTCTTGGCTATCGGTTTGCGACACGCCCAAAACCGGCTGGACGTTCCCAAGCTTCATCGGCAGGCCATAGCGAAAATACACCTCAGAGCCGATGTTATCGGTCAAATGCACCACGCGCCCCGCCGAGAGCGAGACGAACGCCGGCGCATCGCGCGTTTCAAAACAGGACCCTTCGCAATCGGTTAATGCCAAGTAATTAAACGTTCCGGCAAAAACTAAAATGGGAACCAACGTGCTCGACATAGCGACCTCCAGATCTTGTACTGTGGACCATCATAAAGGGATGCAGGAAACGATCATCCCCGCTGTTCTATACGATCCTAGGCTAGACTTCATGCAGATTAAGTGTAACTCACATAGACACGATTGACGGCAAAAAGACAACCCGCCGCCCAACATTGAATATAACACGAGATGCAAATGCGCGTAGGAATTTTAGAAACGGGCCGCCCGCCCAGTGAACTAGGCCAAGACTACGGCAGCTATGCTCAGATGTCTGCCGCATGGTTGGCCCCGTTGCATCTTGAGCCTATCATCTATGCCGTGATAGACGGCGTGATGCCGCAGCGTTCGGATTTGGCGGATATTTGGTTGGTCACAGGGTCCAAATGCGGGGTCTACGAGACGCACACATGGATCCCCCCGCTCGAGAGTTTTATTCGCCGCTGCCACACTGAACAAGTGCCGATGATTGGGATTTGTTTTGGTCATCAAATCATTGCCCAAGCGATGGGAGCGCGCGTGCGCAAATCGGCCAAAGGATGGGGCGTGGGCGTGCATCGCTATGACATGCGCCCCAATGACACCGCCTCGCAAGAGGCGCTGACCCATTTGGATCTGGCTGTATTTCACCAAGATCAAGTTGAGACATGCCCCAAGGGGGCCGAGATTCTGGGCGGGTCAAGCTTTTGTGACTTTGGCGTGCTGCGCTATGGATCATGGGCTTTGACGACGCAGGCCCATCCAGAATTCACCGCGCAATTTATTCGCGCCTTGATCGCATCGCGCAAGGGCGTCACATTGCCCGACGATATCGCCGAGGCGGGTCTGCGCACAGTTCATGATCGGCTGACCTCGGATCAACTCTTGCCCTTTGTCCAAGAGTTACTCAACGCAGGCACCAAATCTGGGCGCGGCACGGCACGTAAATAATCAACATCTATCCGCGCACGGGCCGCAGTTAATAGCGGTTAATCTGCACATTATCAACAAAAACGGCATACTCCCCCCCACGCACCCCAAACGCGCGCAGCGTCAGCTGTTGGTGCGCGTCTGCATGTGCAGGAACTTGAAACAGCCGCTCATGCCGCGTCATTCGCGTTGCCTGAGCCCCCGGCGTCACTTGAAGCAATAGGGCCCCATCCAGTAAAACACTCACCCCCGCTTGGGCATGATCCGTGACATTGGCGACCTCAAAGCTCAGTTGATAGCGCTGCCCCGGCACAAGGCCAAGACGCTGGGTCACCCCGCTATTGCCGCTGGCCCCGGGATTGCCGCGCAGATCGAGGGCGTAATCGCCCATCGAGTTTTCCAGCCCCAAAAATCCGTTTTTAACCAAATCAATTTCACCGCCCACGCGCAACGGGCGCCAATCTCCATAAGCGCCAATAACGCGATAGCCCCACTGCGTCGCAAATCCAGATTTGGGCGGGGTAAAACGGCCTTGATTGACCGCATTTTGCATATCCCAAACTGTGGTGGATCGACTGCCCAAAGATGGGCCTGTTTGAGTATTGATGAACTGAAGCCCCGCCGTGAGCAAGGAAAGCGCCCCCACTAAGGATAACGCGAGATCACCGCGTGAAAACCCGTTTGATCCACTGCGATTGCGTGCCATATAA
>JBDNBY010000073.1:0-5699 GCA_039767595.1 Paracoccaceae bacterium
ATTGATTGCCAAGAAAGACGGCGTTGAAATTGGTATTTTGCGCACAGAAGTGTTCTTGGGCGTCTTTATCGGTGCGATCACCTTTACGGGATCTGTCATTGCCTATGGCAAGCTGGCGGGCAAAGTGACGTCAAAGGCCACAAAATTGCCCGGCGGTCACATGCTCAATGCGGCGGCGGGGATCATTTCGACCATTGGTTTGATTTGGTATCTCAACTCCGGCGATCTATTGCCTTTGATGATCATGACCGTGATGGCATTGTTCATCGGCTATCACTTGATCATGGGCATCGGCGGCGCGGATATGCCTGTTGTTGTCTCAATGCTCAATTCATATTCAGGCTGGGCCGCGGCGGCGATCGGCTTCTCCCTCGGTAATGATCTGTTGATTGTTGTGGGGGCGCTTGTCGGCTCGTCCGGTGCGATTTTGTCTTACATCATGTGTAAGGCGATGAACCGGTCGTTTATCTCGGTGATTTTGGGCGGCTTTGGTGGCCCTGCAGGTCCGCAGATGGAAGTCGAAGGCGAGCAGATCTCGATCGAAGCGGATGGCGTTGCCGCCGCACTCGAAGAGGCAGATAGCGTTGTCATCATTCCAGGCTATGGCATGGCCGTTGCGCAAGCGCAGCAATCCGTGGCCGAATTGACCAAGCGTCTGCGCGCCAAAGGCAAAAATGTTCGCTTTGCCATCCACCCTGTGGCGGGCCGTTTGCCTGGGCACATGAACGTTTTGTTGGCTGAAGCAAAAGTGCCCTATGACATCGTTTTGGAAATGGATGAAATCAACGATGATTTCCCACAAACGGACGTGGCGATCGTCATTGGGTCAAACGATATCGTGAACCCAGCGGCACAAGAGGATCCAAATTCTCCGATTGCAGGCATGCCTGTATTGGAATGTTGGAAGGCTAAGCAAGTGTTCGTATCAAAGCGCGGCGCAGGTACAGGCTACTCTGGCATTGAGAACCCACTGTTCTTTAAAGAGAACACGCGGATGTTCTATGGCGATGCCAAAGCGTCGATTGACAAACTCTTGGCGTTGATCAGCTAAGCGCATTTGCCCATTGAAATCTAAAGCGCCGCTCCCTCGGGGGCGGCGTTTTGTATACCAAGGTACTCTTCTAACGTATTGAAATTAAGCATTTACTTTGCAGTGCGAGTTTGCAAGAACGATAAAAACCACATCCAAAGGGCTGTTATGCAACATCTCAAAGATCATTCGCGGCGCTATGCTTTGTCCAATGAGCTGCATGCGCGGCCGTTTCCGCCGATGGAGGTCGGGCAGTCTGCGCTCATTTTCGCGGTTAAGCCAGAGCGCCATGCCGCGCGGCGCGATAAGAGCATCGATTTTCAGCATTTGATCGCCTTGCTTGATCGTCTGGGCGCAGCTCATCCTCAGCCCAATGCCACGCATTTTTCTGCCGATGTGGGGCCGTTTTTCCTCAAATGGGAATGCCATACGGAATTTACCACTTACACTGTGATCATGCGGACCCCTGAAGGGCGCGCCTTTGATCCCACGGGATTTGATGTATTTCCCAAAGAGTGGCTCGATGAAATGCCCGGTGTTTGCGTTACATCCGCCATTGTGCGCTGCGAAGAAATGCCGAACTCTGAGACGATCAAACAAAGGCTCACCGAGTGGTTTGTGCCAGAAAGCCTTGCGGTGTCATATGTTCTGGATCGTGCGGCGGTTGTCGCCAGCGATCTCAGAGTGGACACAGCCGGATTTACCCGATTTGTGTTATTTGCGGATGTGGGCACAGGCACGCGCCGTTTGGGCCGTATTATGCAGCGCCTGTTCGAGATTGAAGTCTATAAATCCATGTCGATGCTTGGGCTGGCGCGCGCCAGTGGTCTTAGTCGTGACATGGGGCCAATTGATGCACGGTTGACGACACTGACCAAAGATATGGCCCAAGACGATGTGCCCCACGAGCAAACGCTGCACGCCCTGTTGGAAATTTCTGGCGAGTTAGAGCAATTGACGGCCGCCACCGAATTTAGATTTGGCGCAACCGCGGCCTATCAGGCGATTGTCAATACGCGGATCGAAGTGCTGCGCGAAGAGCGGTTCGAAGGGCGCCAGACGTTTCACGAATTTATGATGCGCCGATATGATCCCTCAATGCGGACAATCCAATCGACCGAGGGGCGCCTGCGCCGTATGCTAGAGCGCGCGATCCGCGCGGGGGATTTATTGCGCACGCGGGTGGACGTTGCACGCTCCAAACAGAACCAAGATTTGCTAACTTCAATGAACGAGCGCGCCGATACGCAATTGCGATTGCAGCGCACGGTTGAGGGGCTCTCGGTTGTGGCCATTAGCTATTACGCCGTTTCATTAGTGGCCTATGGGCTGTACCCTTTGGCAGAGGTGCTTGACCTCTCCAAAGGGTGGTTGATGGCGCTGATCACTCCGCTCGTTGTTGGGACAGTGTGGTGGTTGGTTTCGCGGATAAGAGCGAAGTTTCACTAAACAGGGCCGCGGCTTTGGCCCCTGCAATGATCGAGACAAAGGTCAAGCTGCCCGCAACTGATAGGATCGGTAGGCCCGACAGCGCCGCACCCAAGGTGCATCCGCCCGCGATCACAGCCCCAAATCCCATCAACACGGCACCCACCGTGTAGCGGCGCCATTGACCGGCATCCTCAAAGCTTTGAAACTGGGTTTCGCGATAGAGTGCACTGGCAACAAGCGCCCCTGCGATCAATCCAAGGATCAAGCCAACGCTAAATCCAAGCTGCGTCGAGCTGGCCGCAATGGTATAGAACAGCGTATCCGTCAGCGGCAAAGTCATTGAAATTTGCTGAAGCGGGATCACGTCAAAATCATCATATAGGACATAGCCCGTCATCCCCCAGGTCAGGGGCACAAGCGCACCGATGATGGCCGCATAGATCGCCGTCGCACCGCGGATCTGCCCCAAGCGCCATGACCAAACGATCACCCCAAGGGCCAGCGCGGCAATCACATAGGCCGCGATCTGGGGAAGGGGGCCGCCCGCATCCATCGTGACCGAGGTCACCCATTGGCGCGCAGGGGACAATACACCCTTGAGCGTGGCATGCGCCACAATCGCAAAAAGGATCACAACATATAGGGCGCGCAGATTTCCACTGGCTGCCAGCACGGTTAACCGCGAGGCACAGCCGCGCGTCAGCACCATCCCAATTCCAAATAAAACTCCGCCCACGATGATGGCCAGATAAGGCAGGCTGTCGGCATAGAGCAAGTGATCCTCAAAGGCGACGACATCTTGGGCCAAGAGCCATTGCGATCCAATGAGGGCCACCAAGAGCGCAATCGCCCATATGCCCGCCGCATTCGCGCGGCTTGAGAGGGTCTCGCCAACGATGGTTTGGCGCAGGCAAAACCGGCTGCGCTGCGCGGACCAGCCCAAGAGCCCGCCAATGGCCAGAGCACTGAGAAAGGCGGCAAAAAACGGGGTCATTTCCCCAAGATTAAGATCAGCAAACATAGCAATCCCCTTATAGTTTAAGGATGCATATGTGGAATTATATTCTCATGTCAAAGCGTACAGGCGTGGATTTGCGACCTTTGGGGTGACGTACCTTCTCTTGTTTGCGGGGATGTCGGAACATCTTCCCAAACTGAATGAAATACGAGGGTCGTCGTTAAGGCCCGTGCGGTGTGGGCCTTGCGATCATCCTTATTTTCCTAACGCCCCCGCGCGCGCGGATTAAATGCGTCGCGTAGCCCGTCGCCCATATAATTGACGCATAGAACTGTTAAGGAAATCATAAGACCGGGCCAAAAGACACGTTCAGGATATTGCTGTAGGTAATCTGTCCCGTCTTGTAATAGGCGCCCCCACGTCGGGTAATCTGGCGGAAAGCCCAGGCCCAAAAAGGACAGGATGCTCTCAGTGATGATCGCATTGGCAATGCCAAGTGTCGCCGAAACCATGATCGAGGACATGACATTGGGCAGGATGTGGCGAAAGATCATCGCCCGCGCCGTTGTGCCCACGGAATGCGCCGCCAAGATAAATTCCCGCTCTTTAAGGGCAAGCACATCGGCGCGCACAATCCGCGCTGTGGGCATCCACGAGGTGACGCCAATCCCCGTGACAATCAAAATAAAGATCCCGATATCCGCGCCAAATGCCCTGCTGAGCATTTCGCGAAAGAGCAAGACCATACCAAGCAAAAGCGGCAGCAAAGGCAACGCTTGAAAGAGTTCTGTCAGGCGCATCAATGGCCCATCGAGCCGTTTGAAATACCCTGCCAACACGCCGATCAACACCCCAAGGCCAAGGCTGACCAGCATAGCAGTGAGGCCGACGGCAATCGTCGTTTGCCCCCCCTCCATCATACGGGCAAAGATATCGCGGCCAATTTGATCGGTGCCAAAGGGGTGTTGCCATGACATGCCTTGATTGCGCTCGCTAATATTCATCGCATTGGCCTCATAGGGCCACACAAGCGGCATGAGCATCACCATCGCGATGATCAAAAGGAAGATGCTCAGCGAGATCAGGGCCCCACGATGCGAGGCGAATTGCTGCCAAATCGCGCGGCTCGGGCTTTGGGATACGGATGCAGAGGGATTAGTCATAGCGGATCCTCGGATCAAAGACACCGTAGAGAATATCGGCAATCAAATTAAATAAGATGATCAAAATCGCGAACATCATGGTCAATGTTTGCACCATCGGCAGGTCATTGGCCTCAATCGCGCCGATCAACAGCGCGCCGATGCCATTCACTTTGAACACTTGTTCGGTGACGATCGCCCCGCCAAAGATGGCCGGTACCCCTTGGGCGATGACGGTGATCACTGGGATCAACGAATTGCGCAGCACATGGCGCATCACGACGACCCATTCAGAGAGGCCCTTGGCGCGCGCCGTGCGCACATAATCCTCTTTGAGGTTATCGATCATGGAGGACCGCATGAAACGCGAGATTTGCGCCGTGGTCTGAAGGGCAAGCACCATCACGGGCAGGATCATTTGTTGAAACTGTATCTTAAAGCTCGCCCAATCGCGTACCACATGTGTGGTGTCATAGATCGACGGCAGCCATCCCAAATTGACGGCAAAGATAATAATCACAAACACGCCCGAGAAAAACGGCGGCACGGAATATCCCACCATGGACACGAATGTGCCCACTTGATCAAAAACGGAATATTGCCGATAGGCCGAATAAATGCCGATCGGCATGGCGATCGCGATCCCCACAAGATAGGACAGCCCCACCACCCAAAGGGTTTGCGGCAAGCGTTGCCACACAGTGTCCATCACAGGGGTGCGGGTTTGCCAGCTGATGATCCGCGGCGTGTCGGCGGTCATGCTGGTGCCAAATAGACTGTCGACCATCACCATCGGCTCGACAATGAAAAACTGTTTCAGCCATGTGAAATAGCGAATGTACCACACCTCTCCAAGGCCCAGAGCAAGGCGCATTTTTTCTTTGACTTCGGGCGGCACGCTCATGGGCACCATCGCCATTGGATCGCCCGGCGCCGCCTCTAAAAGCATGAAGATCGCAAGCGAAATTATCAAAAGCGTCGGGATCGCAAAGATCAGTCGCCGCGTTGCATAGGTAAGCATACACTATCTTTCACTAAGGCCATGTACAGGAATATCAAACTGCGCCCCGCCTCCCAAAGGGGCGGGGCGCGTTTTTAAAGGGGGGGGTTATTTGCGATACCAGTCCGCACCATTCCA
>JBDNBY010000074.1:0-13452 GCA_039767595.1 Paracoccaceae bacterium
AACATGTTGATGAATTCCAGATAGAGTCTCAACGCGCCCTTGATCGCCGCTTTGCCTAGCCACTCTTCTTTGCCAGCATAGGCCATCTGCACATATGTGTTTTTGATCTGCTGTGTATCATATGCCGTGAGGCCCGCGAAAATCAAAACACCCAAAGCGTTGATCGCAAATGCCATCGCGCCAGATTGGAACCACAAGTTCATCAAAGACGCCACGATCAGGCCAATCACGCCCATGATCAAGAACGTGCCCATGCCGGAAAGATCTTTTTTCGTTGTGTATCCAACGAGTGACAGACCCGCAAAGGCGATTGATGTGACGAGGAACACTTGCGCGATCGATGTGCCTGTAAAGGCAACAAAGATCCATGCCATCGATAGGCCCATCAGCGCGGCAAAGACATAGAAAAAGAGCTGAGCCCCTGCCATCGATAGGCGGTTGATTGCGCTGCCGAACATGAACACCATGCCAAGGGGGGCGAACATCGTGATCCATCCCAAAATGGTCATAGAGCCCGTCATGGGATCCCGCAGCATTGAGAAAAATGCAGGTGTTGTGCCTACGGCCCATGCAACGGCAAATGTCAGCAACGTACCCAGTGACATAAGGCCGTAAACTTTGTTCATGTGGGCGCGAAGACCCTCATCAATCGCGGCGCGTGCTCCTTGTGCGGTCTGCGCCGTCGTGAAATTTGCCATTTAATCCTCCTTAGCAAACATATTTGTACCCAATATTGTGAGCCGCAGGTCATTTTTCAAGATGCTTTTTTGTCACTCATGGTCGATTTCTATAACAATTTTACCAGTTGATTGACGCGCCTTGAGCGTATCGAGCGCCTCTTGGCACTGATCAAACGCAAATTTATGGCTGATATGCGGGCGAAGATGCCCTGAGGCGATGCGACCAAGGACGTCAATGAGGCTTTGTTTGACAACTTCTGGTTTGGATTTCAGATAACCGCCCCAGTATAGGCCATGGGCGGAAATATTCTTGACCAACATGTGATTGGGTTTGAGTGTGGGGACATGCCCGCTGGCAAAGCCAATGATGAGAAACCGCCCATCTGTGCGCAGCGCACGCAACGCCCCTTCGGCGAATGTGCCGCCGATGGCATCATAGACGATATCAACACCGCCCATATCCTTGAGCGTGCGGTTCAAATCCGCGCCTTGGGCATCAATGAGGTGATCGGCGCCGGCCTGTTGTGCAATGGCGAGCTTGTCTGCGCCGCGGGCGACGGCAACCACTTCGGCGCCGCTGTCTTTGGCCAGCTCAACGGCCGTGAGGCCAACGCCGCCAGCCGCCCCGAGAACGACGACTCGCTCACCATGGCGCAGCCGCGCTTGGTGATGGAGGGCGACATGCGACGTGCCATAGGCGATTTGAAATGCCGCTGCGGTTGAAAATTCAACATTTTTTGGGAGTAAAGTAGCGCGATCCGCCTCAAAGTTGCCATATTCCGACAGGCCGCCGGCGCCGCAAAAGACGCACACGCGGTCGCCGATTTTGAAATCTGCAACGCCCGCCCCAAGGGCCGTGATTTCGCCGGCCACTTCGAGGCCAAGCGTAAAGGGCGGCTTGGGCGTCTCTTGATAGGTGCCTTTGATCATCAATAGATCGGCAAAATTGAGCGCGCAGGCCCTAATTTTCACTTGAATTTGCGTGTCTAAGGGCGCGTGCAGCGGTTTTTCGACAAATCGTGGCGGCGACATATGATCGAGAACGTCAAAGCTTTTCATGGGGGATCCCTATGATCGTCTGGGGTTTGCTTGGGGCAGAACATAGGCATAGGGCGCTAAGAAATAAAGAGAGTGGCGGTTGGCCTTTGCTTATCGAACATCCCTAAAGGGGTGTATTTAAACCTCTTTTGGCCTCTGGTTGTTTCGCTGATACTCGGTATGCGGGTATACATGAGCATCAAATCAGCGTAATCCGTGTAGCCGCTCAAGGCTGCATCTGGGCGCTAATGTACAGTATAACGAGGTTAAGGTAAGATGCCACACGCAGTAGATGTTCACGTTGGACAACGCGTTCGCCACCACCGCTGGTTGGTGAGCATGACGCAACAACAATTGGCCGAGAAAGTCGGAATTAAGTTTCAGCAGATCCAAAAATACGAGACAGGCGCCAACCGCGTCAGTGCCTCGCGTCTTTGGGATATTGCCGCCGCACTGGGCGTTGATGTCTCAGTCTTTTTCGCAGGGCTCACAGATGAGCTGGGCGAGACAGCCGATGGCAACCCAGCCGCCATTGACATTTTGCGCGACAAAGAAGCCTTGGATCTCGTGCGTGCGTATTATCAAATTCCCGAGAACCAACGCCGCAGATTGTTTGAATTGGCCCGTGCGCTCGGCGCAGCCGAGTGATTGCCAAGGCGTAGTGAACACGGTACCCTAGGCCAAATTCTTATGGCGGGGTCTTATGCGTGTTCAACTGTCCAGTGACGATCAAAACCACATCATTGCGACCGCGCATCGTCTGGCTGACGCTGCGCGGTTCGCTATTTTACCGCATTTTCGCACATCTTTGACGGCGCAAAACAAAGATGCCTCAGGCTACGACCCTGTGACCATTGCAGATCGCGCGGCGGAGCAAGCCATGCGCGAGATCCTCGCCGAGCTGCGCCCTCAAGACGGCATTATTGGCGAAGAATTTGGCACCTCCCAAGGACAATCCGGTATTGATTGGATTTTAGATCCGATCGATGGGACACGCGCGTTTATCTGCGGGGCGCCCACATGGGGGGTGTTGATCGGCGTCGCGATCGAGGGGCACGTTGTGTATGGGATAGTCGACCAACCTCATATCGGCGAGCGGTTCGAAGGAGGCTTTGGCCGTGCGCAACTCAGTGGGCCACATGGGGAGATGGCCTTGGCCACACGCGCCGCGCGCCCCTTGGATCAATCGGTGATCATGACCACATTCCCCGAAGTTGGCACCGCGTCCGAGCGTGCATGTTTCGAGCATTTGGCGCAGCGCTGTTTGCTCGTACGCTACGGTATGGATTGTTACGCCTATATGTTGCTGGCATTGGGCCAGATTGATTATGTCATGGAGGCGGGCCTCAACAGTTATGACATCGCTGGGCCCATTGGTGTGATTGAGGCCGCCGGCGGCGTTGTGCGCAGCTGGTCTGGCTGTACCGCCGTCGGGGGCGGGCGGGTTTTAGCCGCGAGCAATCAAGAGATGCTCGATCAGGCCTTGCGCTCTTTGGCCCCCATGTTAGAGCGAGATGAGGCACAATAGCTGCGCGCGCATGCACAGAATCATCCACAAGGGGATCCAATGGCGGACGATCTTCTAAAAACTGAATATATCGACAGTGATGACTTTGCTCAGACTGCGCGGGCGATGACCCTTGTCATGTCCGCGATCGAGCTCGATGATCGCGCGGGGCTATTGAGCGCGCTAGATCCGCTGCACCCCGCCGATGTCGCCGATATTATCGAGCAAATGAATGCCGCCGATCGGCGGCGATTAATTGGCCTTTATGGCCATAAATTTGACGGTGATGTCCTCTCCGAACTGGACGAGTCGTTGCGCGAAGAGGTTATCGACGCGATGACCCCGCGCGCCTTGGCCGAGGCGGTGCGGGATCTTGAATCGGATGACGTCGTTGATTTGATCGAAGATCTCGCCGGTGAACAGCGTGATGCCGTGATCAATGCGTTGGATGATCCGGATCGAACGGCGGTCTATCAGGCGTTTAACTACCCAGAGTATTCCGCCGGACGTTTGATGCAGCGCGAATTTGTGGTCGCGCCCGAGCATTGGACGGTGGGCGAGACATTGGATTACTTGCGCAAGGCCGATGATTTGCCTGAGCAATTCTATCATGTGACCCTCGTTGATCCGCGGATGCGGCCCATCGCGAACGTGACTTTGGGGCGAATAATTTCTGCCTCGCGGGGCGTGACCCTCAAGGATATCGAAGAAGAGACTTTTCGCGTGATCCGCGCGGATGCCGATGAGGCCGATGTTGCCTATGCGTTCAATCAGTATCACTTAATCTCGGCCCCTGTGGTTGATGATGAAGGACGGGTCATTGGTTTGATCACGATTGATGACGCCATGGCCGTTTTGGACGAAGAGGCCGAAGAAGACATCATGCGCCTCGCCGGTGTTGGTGAAGGCTCGCTGTCTGACAAAGTTTTCGAAACGGTCAAACAACGTTTTACATGGCTGTTTGTGAATTTAGTGACGGCGATTTTGGCCTCGTTGGTGATTTCCCAATTTGAAGAAACGATCACGGCCCTTGTGGCGCTTGCCGTGCTGATGCCGATTGTGGCCTCAATGGGGGGCAACGCGGGCACGCAGTCGTTGACCGTGGCAGTGCGGGCGATTGCGACGCGCGATTTGACCTCGGCCAACGTGATGCGCGTTATTCGACGCGAAGTGCTCGTGGGTTTGGTTAACGGGATTGTGTTCGCTTTGGTGATGGGCGGTGTCGGTATTTTGTGGTTCGGCACCTTTGCATTGGGCTATGTCATTGCCTTAGCGATGGTCATCAATTTAGTGGTGGCAGGCCTTGCAGGGACGCTGATCCCTGTGGTGCTGGATCGGCTCAAGATTGACCCAGCGCTGGCATCTGGGGCGTTCGTGACAACGGTGACAGATGTCGTCGGGTTCTTTGCCTTTTTGGGGTTGGCATCATGGATACTGATTTAACACAGATCAAAGCCGCGGCGCGCAAGGCGGGGTTCGCCCGCCGCAAAGAGGCGCATGCCGCGCGCACCATCGAGGCCGATCACCATTTGGCGCAGCTGTTGTCTGGCACGCAAGGCCGCGTCATCGCGGGCTATATGCCCATTCGAACTGAGATTAATCCCCTGCGTGTGATGACCGAGCTGGCCGCCGCCAACACCATCGCCGTGCCGGTGATCCAAGGCGCGGGCCGCCCGCTTGAGTTTTCGCGGTGGTCGGCCGGCGGGGCGCTGCGCGAGGGTCCCTTTGGGGCGCAGGTGCCCCAGCATGACGATTTTGTCGTGCCCGATATTGTGATTGTGCCGCTGGTGGCCTTTGACCGCAACGGCGGGCGTTTAGGCTATGGCGGGGGGTTTTATGACCGAACGCTAGAGCGATTGCGCAAGGCTGGCCCGCTCAAGGCCTATGGCTTTGCCTATGCCGCACAAGAGGCAGATGCCCTCCCACTTGAGCCGACCGATCAGCCGCTTGATGCGATTGTCACCGAAAAGGGCATTTTGACATTTGACACTACACCAAGCGCAGCGTAGCCCTAGCGTATGAGATTATTATACCTTGGGGATGTCATGGGGCGCGCTGGCCGTGCCGCCGTGACCGAGCGCCTCCCAAAGCTGCGCGCACAGTGGAAGTTGGATTTCATCGCCATCAATGGCGAGAATGCCACGGGGGGCATGGGCCTCTCGGCAGGGCATAGCAAAGAGCTATTTGCCGCTGGCCCCGATTGCGTCACGTTGGGGGATCATGCCTTTGATCAAAAGGATATGCTCCAAGAGATTGACCGCGAAACGCGCATTATCCGTCCGCTGAATTTTGCCAAAGATGCCCCAGGGCGCGGCGCACGCATCTACACGGATCCGCGTGGGCGCAAAGTGCTTGTTGTGCAAGTTTTGGGACAAGTGTTCATGAAGCGGCCCTTTGACGATCCGTTCTCGGCGCTTGAAAGGGTGCTCAAGCAATACCCGCTGGGTGGGGCTGTGCATGCGATCATCATTGATATTCATTGCGAGGCGACATCAGAGAAAATGGCGATTGGCCATTTTTGTGATGGCAAGGCGTCCTTGGTTGTTGGCACGCACACCCATGTGCCCACGGGCGATGCGCAAATCCTGCCCAATGGAACGGCTTATATGACCGATGCGGGCATGTGCGGGGATTATAATTCGGTGATTGGCATGGATAAGGCAGAGCCGATGCGCCGCTTTATCACGGGCATGCCAAAGGGGCGGTTTGAACCAGCCAATGGCGAGGCGACCCTCAGCGGTGTCTTTGTCGAAACGGATGACAAAACTGGTCGCGCCCTGCGTGTGTGCCCTGTGCGCATTGGCGGACGCCTACAAGAGACCCCAGCGCCGTGAAGGCCGTGTGGCCATGGATCGTCTTGCTTTTGCTTGGGGCCGGCTGGGGCGTGACCTTCCCGCTGACCAAAGTGGCCGTGTCCACGGGGTATGGGCATTATGGATTGGTGTTTTGGCAATTGGCGCTGGGCGCAGTCTTTCTCGGCGGGATCTGTGCGCTGCGCGGTCAGCCGATCCATTTAGGGCGACGTGAGATCGCAATGGGGATTGTGATTGCCATCATCGGCACGATTTTCCCCAATACAGCCAGTTACCAAGCGGCCGTGGAATTGCCCGCAGGGGTGATGGCGATCCTTGTGGCCACAGTCTCAATCTTTGCCTATCCTGTTGCGATGATGCTTGGGGTGGATCGATTTGATCTGCGGCGCCTGTTCGGATTAACCTTGGGCTTGGGCGCTGTGGTCGTGTTATCTTGGCCGCAATTAATGGAGGGCGACACAGTGTTGGGCGGTGGATCGCTTGGCTTTATCCTACTGGGATTAGTCGCCCCTTTGTTCTATGCGTTTGAGGGCAATATCGTTGGCAAATACGGTACGTTTCGCATGGATGCGATCCAAACTTTATTCGTCGCCTCATGTATTGGGACGCTTTTGATGATCCCCGTTGTGGTGATCTCTGGTCACTATATCGTGCCGCTGTGGCCCGTGCCCAAAGAGCAATGGGCCATGTTTGGCGTCGCGATTGTGCATGCTACGGTCTATAGCGGATATGTTTGGTTCGTTGGCCGCGTCGGCGCCGTATTCGCCGCGCAAGTGGCCTATGCCGTGACGTTGTTTGGGGTGTTTGCCTCGGCGTGGTTCTTGGCCGAGGCGTATCCTTCGACGATGTGGGCCGCGTTAGGTCTGATGATCGCAGGGATGGCATTGGTGCAACCGCGCAAAGCGCGATAAAGCATTGAGATCCGGCGCAGCGTTGCGTAATAGACGCAGGTGAAGCACAGCCTAATCGTGCATACAGTGCGCCGATATCGGAGGTCTCCGTGAGCGAATTTATCCAATTATATGATGCCTATATTACCATGGCGATTGTCGCGCTGATGTTTGTCGCCTTTCTCAAGGAATGGGTGCCGACCGAAGTGGTGGCCCTTGGGGGGGCGGCGCTGGCACTGGCGCTTGGGGTCTTGCCTTATGAGGCGGCGATTGCCGTCTTGTCTAATCCCGCCCCTTGGACAATCGCCGCGATGTTTATTCTCATGGCGGCGCTTGTGCGTACGGGCGCCTTGGATCTATTGACAAAATTTGCGCAGCGCCACGCAAAAGATAGCCCCAAGCTCGCCTTGGTTATTTTGCTGGCGGCCGTGGTGATGGCCTCGGCCTTTGTGTCCAATACGCCGGTTGTCGTTGTGATGATCCCTGTGTTCATTCAATTGGCCAAAGATATGGAGCTGGCGCCGTCCAAGCTATTGATGCCGCTCAGTTACATGGCGATATTAGGCGGCACGCTCACCTTGATTGGCACATCGACCAATTTGTTGGTAGACGGCGTCGCGCGGGACCAAGGCCTAGAGCCGTTTTCAATTTTCGAAGTCACGCCGCTTGGCCTGATCCTTGTGGTGTGGGGCGGGATTTATGTTGGGCTTATTGCACCGCAGTTCATTCCTAAACGCGAGTCGATGACGGCCTTGATGTCGGATGGTAGCAAAAAGAATTTTGTCACCGAGGCGCGCATACCTCTGGGCTCTGATCTCATTGGGCGCGAGGTGCTCGATGTCCAATTGTTTAACCGCGAAGGGGTGCGGTTGATCGATGTCGTGCGCAAAGAACGCTCACTTCGCCATGATCTCAAGGCGGTTATCTTGGCCGCAGGAGATCGTGTTTTATTGCGCACGCAGATGTCGGAATTGCTCTCAGTTCAAGAGGACAAAAGCCTGCGCCGTGTGGACAGCCTCTTGCAAACAGAAACCACAACCGTCGAAGTGTTGATCCCTGCGGGCAGCCGCATGATCGGGCGCGATCTGGGGACGCTGCGATTACAGCGGCGCTATGGAATTATCGTGATGGCCGTGCATCGGCGCAATCAAAATTTGGGTCGCGCGCTGGATGATATCACCGTTCAAGTGGGCGATACGCTATTGGTCGAAGGGAATTTGGAAGAGATCCAAAAATTCTCAGAGGATATGCGCCTTGCTGATATCACTGCCCCGACACAGCGCGCCTATCGCAGATCCAAAGCATGGATCCCGCTATGCGCGATGGTCGTTGTCGTGGGCATGGCGGCGCTGGGCCTTGCACCGATTTTGATGCTCTCGGTGCTGGCGACAGCTGTTGTCCTTTGGACGCGCTCCGTCGATGCTGAGGAGGCGTTTGAAGCCGTTGATGGCCGCTTGCTGACAATGATTTTTGCGATGCTGGCCATGGGGGCCGCCTTACAACACTCTGGCGCGATCGAGCTGATCGTCTCGTGGATTGGCCCGATGTTGGAACTTTTGCCGATTGGGGTGACGCTTTGGGTGATATACCTGCTGACTTCTGTGTTGACAGAGTTGGTGTCAAATAACGCCGTGGCCGTGGTCATTACGCCGATCGCCGTGAGCTTGGCCCATCAGCTGGGTGTAGATCCGCGTCCCTTTGTTGTGGCGGTCATGATTGCGGCCTCGGCCAGTTTTGCCACGCCCATCGGGTATCAAACCAATACCTTAATCTATGGCCCTGGTGGGTATCATTTCAAAGACTTTCTCAAAGTTGGAATTCCCTTGAATTTGAGCATTGGGATGCTCAGCGCCGTATTGATCCCTTATTTTTGGCCATTCTAATGGCTTGCATGGCGCAGGCAAGCTGACCTATAGAGACGGGGAAACGAAGAAAAACGAGGGGAACCATGGCTGGACACTCCAAATGGGCCAATATCCAACACCGCAAAGGGCGCCAAGATGCGGCGCGCTCAAAGCTGTTTTCAAAGCTCTCCAAAGAGATCACCGTTGCGGCGAAAATGGGCGATCCGGACCCAGAGAAAAACCCGCGTTTGCGTTTGGCGGTCAAAGAAGCCAAGGCGGTCTCTGTGCCCAAGGATGTGATTGATCGTGCGATCAAAAAATCCACTGCCGCAGATGGCGAAGATTACGAAGAAGTGCGCTATGAGGGCTATGGCCCCAATGGTGTCGCGGTGATTGTCGAAGCCATGACCGATAACCGCAATCGCACAGCATCCAACGTGCGCTCGACCTTTTCAAAAAATGGCGGGAACTTGGGCGAGACCGGCTCCGTTGGATTTATGTTCGAGCGTAAAGGCGAGGTCGTGTATCCCGCCACTGTCGGCGATGCCGACACGGTGATGGAGGCCGCGATTGAGGCGGGCGCAGAGGATTGCGAAAGCTCTGAGGACGGTCACGTGATCTATACTCAAGACAGTGATCTGTCCGATGTGTCAAACGCGCTTGAGGCGGCATTGGGCGAGTCCGATAGCACCAAATTGATCTGGCGCCCAACGACGACGACCGAGCTGGGGCTTGAGGATATGCAAAAGCTGATGAAATTGATTGATGCGCTGGAAGATGATGATGATGTTCAGCGCGTCACAACAAATTTCGAAGCAGATGATGACGTGATGGCACAGCTTTAATGCTATTTGCGCCTGCTCTGCATGGGTTTTTCATGGGGCTGTCCTTGATCGTGGTCATTGGGGCGCAAAACGCGTTTGTCTTGCGAACGGGATTAGAGCGGCGGCATGTTTTGCCTGTCGCTCTTTTTTGTGCGACCTCTGATGCGGTGCTTATTTTCGCAGGTGTGGCCGGCTTTGGCGCCATTGTGCAGCGCAACGAACAGATTTTACAAATTGCGGTGTGGTTGGGCATGGCTTTGTTGCTCTGTTATGCGTGTCAGGCGTTTTATCGTGCGTATTTGTATCAAGGCGGGCTGAGCGCAGGAGGCACCGCAACGGGATTATGGGCCAAAATTGGAACATTGATTGCAATCACATGGCTCAACCCGCATGTCTATCTTGATACGGTGGTCTTATTGGGGGCGATTGCGCAAACGACTGCGGCCCCTTGGATCTTTGGCGCGGGCGCAGCCGTGGCCAGTTTTACGTTTTTCTTTGCGCTGGGGTTTGGGGCCCAATGGGTGGCCCCAAGAGTGAAATCGCCACGGGTGTGGCAAGTGATTGATCTTGCGATTGGCGGAATTTTGTTGATGGCGACATGGTCACTTTGGACCATTGCGCAACATGGGCTGTCTGTTGAGCCGCTCGGCTGACGGCCCCATCATTGCATGTTTCCTTTAATTTTTGGTCGCGCGCTCTACCTATGAGATGCATAACAAACGCATAGGTGATTTATGGTCTATCAGTATTTGACGGCGGCGCTGGTCAGCGTGGCCTTTGCGCACTCTGCGATGGCCGCGGGCCATTCCGGCGGTGTGGACTACCAAGTTGGCGAGACGTCGTTTCGCGCGGTGATCAAAACCCCAGATACGCCGGCAAAGGCGCGGGTTTATATTATTCATGACTGGAATGGTCTGAACGATTACGAAATTTCACGGGCCGAAGAGTTGGCCGCGTTGGGGTATGAGGCCGTCGCGCTCGATGTTTTTGGCACCGAGGCCGAGCTGAATGACATGAATGACTATCGCCGTGAAACAGGGGCGCTCTATCAAGATCGGGCCGAGTTTCAAGCGCGGATTTCTGCCGCGGTGAGTGCCGCCTCGCAGGCATTGGGCGGCGAGAGCAAAGAGTTTTTGATGGGCTACTGCTTTGGCGGCGCGGCTGTTTTAGAGGGGGCGCGGGCCGGACTTGATCTTGATGGGTTTGTCAGTTTCCACGGCGGGCTGGGCACGCCAGAGGGCCAAGATTACCAAAATGCCAAAGGTCCGATTTTGCTGTTGCACGGATCGGCTGACCCTGTCTCTGGTCTGGCGGATGTCGCGGCGGCGCTGGGGCAAATGCAAGAGGCGGGGGTTGAGCATGATGCGCGTATTTATGGCGGAGTGCGCCATTCGTTTACCGTGCCCGGATCGCGCGATTTTGATGCAGACGCTGATGCGCAATCATGGACAGCCTTGTTGGAATTCTTGGAAGAGAACGCTCTGTAAGCCAAGGGCGGCTCTGGGGCGGCGTTTATGACGGAAATGGGCGTGTCACAGCGCCCATTTTCAAGTAGGTAAGTCCTATCATGAGTGGAGATCGCCCTATGCCTAGCCTATCCCAACCCAATCCGATACGCGGCATGGTGTGGATGATTGTCTCGGGGCTGTGCTTGATTGCCGTCTCGTCCCTCGTGAAATACACCTCGACAAGCGCAGAGTATCCCCCTGCGCAGCTTGCCTTCGTGCGCTATGCTTGGGGTGTTTTTTTGGTTTTGCCCGTGCTGCCCCATGTGCTGCGGTTGCGGCCTACACCGCGGGAGCATATGTATTTATTTGGCCGCGGTTTTTTTCAATTTTCTGGGGTCATTGGGTGGTTTTATGCCTTGGCCCATATTCCATTGGCTGACGCCACGGCGATCAATTACATGCAACCGATTTTTGCCACACTGTTGGCCGCTTTGATCTTGGGCGAGAGATTTGCCATGCGGCGCATGATTGCCATTTGCGTTGCGCTCGTGGGCGCGGCCATTATTTTGCGCCCTGGGTTTCGCGACGTGCATTTGGGACATTGGGCCATGCTCTTTGGCGCGTTTGTGTTCGCTTTGGGCTCGCTTGCCGGTAAAAAAGCCTCTGAGACGATGCCTGCAGAGGCGATCGTCTTTTATTTAACAATGTATGTGAGTTTGGGGCTATTGATCCCTGCGCTATGGACATGGGTGCCGATGAGTTATGAGGCGATTGGGGTCTTGGCCATTGTCGCGGTGTTTGCCACCGGCGCGCATTATGCGATGGCTAAGGCGTTTTCCTATGCGCCGCTCTCCGTGACGCAGCCGATGACATTCTTGCAATTGGTATGGTCGGTGGTGATCGGATTGGTGATCTTTCACGAGGGCGTTGATCTATGGGTCATTGGCGGGGCAAGTTTGATTATGGCTGCCTCTGGCTATATTGCCTATCGCGAGGCGCAGCTTAAGCGCGGGTGACTTTGTAGGGCAGGACGCCGCGCTCTTCTGGATCGATGATCAAACGCCGCTCGAGCGGGGGAACCGAGCGTTGATGACAGGTCTCACGCTCGCAAATGCGGCACGAAATGCCGATAGGTTCGAACAGCGATGGGTTACTTAGGTCAAAGCCATCCGAATACACAAGATTGGGTGCATCAGATATTTCGCACCCCAAGGCAATCGCAAAGCGGCGCACCGGCGCGCCAAAGCGGCCCGAGGGTTTTGAGATATCTAAGGCCAAGGAAAAATAGCGGTGCCCATCGGGTGTTTCGGCCAATTGGCGCAAAAACCGACCTGGCGTTTCAAAGGCACGGTGCACATTCCACAAGGCGCAGGCCCCACCAAAGCGAGCAAATTGTAGCCGCGTGGCGCTATGGCGTTTGGTGATTGTGCCGGCTTGATCCACGCGCACAAAGAAAAACGGCACGCCTTTGGCGCCGTCGCGTTGTAATGTGGATAGACGATGCGCGACCTGTTCGATTGAGGCGCCAAATTGGCGCGCTAGGACTTCGAGGTCATGGCGATGCTCTTGGGCCGCTGCGGCAAAGCGGCGATAGGGCATCATGGCGGCACCGGCGAAATAATTGGCAAGGCCCGTGCGCGCAATTTCGTGGGCCTCTGTCGATTTGAATTTAGCCAGATCAAGCGTGGCCTCGATCAATGGGGCGTGTACTTCTAGGGCATAAAAAACAAGCGCTTGGAACAGGCGCGTGCCTGCGTCGGCATCGCTCGATACTGTGACGCGGCCCGCGGCGCGGTCCACTTGGCGCAGGGCATCTTGTGCGGCAATGCACAGGTCTAATTTCCGCGCGGCCAACGCGCTGCGCAATTTTTCCCAGATTTCACTGGGCGAAAGGGCGCCTGTGAACTGCTCGGCCTGACGGTCGATGGCATCAATATAATTGTCACAATAATGAAAGAAATCGCGCACTTCTTCCCATGCCGAGGGGGTGAGGGCGCTTTGAGAGTGGCCCAGCATTGTATCAATTTGCGCAAAACGTTCCTGCATGTGGCGATAGTTGCGATGCAGCTCGAGGAACGCATGTCCAAAGCTGGGCGTATTGCCCGCAATCAGCCGCAGATCAGCGATGCCCACGGGGGTATCCTCAAAAATCATATCGCCGAGAGCCTCGCGCAGATCACCGACCATCCGCTCATCATCACCAGAGCGCAGCTCAGTCACGTCTTGGCCAAACTCTTGGGCCAATCCCAAGATCACCCCTGCACTTAGGGGGCGATTGTTATTCTCCATTTGGTTCAAATACGGGATCGACACGCCAAGTTTTTGGGCAAATTCCTTTTGAGTCAGGCTCAGCCGTCCCCGAATATCGCGCAGTTTTGTACCGGCATAGAGTTTGGATTTATTCATGT